>CAZWWC010000047.1:2727-18273 GCA_964637625.1 uncultured Planctomycetaceae bacterium | reverse complement strand
GGATGTTCGGGTCGAGCATGTTCCGCGCGGCTTCGACGGCCTCGTCGC
This sequence comes from uncultured Planctomycetaceae bacterium, assembly GCA_964637625.1. Classification (GTDB taxonomy): domain Bacteria; phylum Planctomycetota; class Planctomycetia; order Pirellulales; family Thermoguttaceae; genus UBA11386. The sequence continues at coordinate 18,225 of CAZWWC010000047.1, read as the reverse complement.
TTTCGCCTCGGCGGCGACACTGACGGCTGACTCGCCGCCGGACGAACGCCAACAGGAGGTTTTTGAGCGTGTTATGGGTTTCCCAGAGCTCGCCCGGATCGACCTGGTGAATCCCTTCCCAGACCTCGGGTTCGCCCATGCGTTTTTCCCAACCGGCGGGAAACTGTCGGTCGTAGAGCTGTTCCATTTGGTAGGAGAGCCAGCTTTGGACGTGCACGCCGTTGGTGATGTGGCCGATGGGTATTTCCTCTTCGACCCGCCAGGGCCAGAGGTGGGCCCACATCCGGCGACTCACGTGGCCGTGCAGGCTGCTGACGGCGTTGGCCCGGCGCGAGAGTTTCAGTCCCAGGACGGTCATGCAGAACGGCTCGTGCGAGTTCTGGGGTTCGACGCGTCCCAGGCCCATCAACTGCTCGAACGAAATACCCAATCCATCCCGCAACGGGCCGAGGTGCTCCTCGATCAACCCACCGTCGAAGCGGTCGTGTCCGGCGGGCACGGGCGTGTGCGTCGTGAAGGTTGAGTGCCGCGCCACCTGGCGCAGGGCGTCGTCGAACCCCATGCCACTGTCGACCATGCGCTGGCGAACGGCTTCGAGCGTGGCGAACGCGCTGTGTCCTTCGTTCAAATGGTAGACCCCCGGGGTGATTCCCAGCGCGTGGAGTGCCCGAAACCCACCGACGCCGGCAACCAATTCCTGGCGAATGCGCGTGCGGTTGTCGCCGCCGTAGAGCCGCGAGGTGAGTTCGCGGTCCTCGGGCCGGTTTTCCTTGACGTCGCAGTCCAACAGGTAGAGATCCACTCGGCCGACCCGCATGAGCCAGACTTTGGCCAACAGCGGCCCGTTGCGCGTCTCGATCCGCACCGTAATGGGTTTGCCGTCGGCGCCGCGGGCAGCCTCCATGGGGAGGTTCTCCACCTTGGTGTCCAGGTATTCTTCCCGCTGATAGCCTTCGATGTCCAGTTGTTGTTTGAAGTAACCCTGGTCATAAAAGAGTCCGACAGCCACTAGCGGAAGGCCCAGGCCGCTGGCGCTCTTGATATGATCGCCGGAGAGGACGCCAAGGCCCCCGGAATAGACGGGCACCGACTCATGCACGCCAAATTCGAGTGAGAAGTAGGCGACCGGCTTCGAACCGAGCACGCCGGCATGGGTCCGGGCCCAGGTTGTGGTCTCTGCCAGGTATTCTTTCAACCGTCGGAAGGCATGGTTGATCCGGCTGAACAAGACGAGCTCGGAGGCCCGCATCTCCAGTCGTTCCGGCGTGAATTCCGACAGCAGGGCGATCGGGTTATGGTCCAACTGACGCCAGCGAATGGGGTCCAAATCGCGAAAAAGGTTGATCACCTCAGGTTGCCAACTCCACCAAAGGTTCCTTGCCAGGGCGTTGCATTTCTCGAACAGGGCCTCAGCCGAAAGGCCGGTCGGCGCCGGTGGCTGACCCGTCCCCGCGGAAACCGTATCTGTTTGACTCATGGGTACCCTTTATGACTGTATTAGGCCAAGGCAACGATCCGTTGCGAATTCATCCATCGAGCAGACACGCTGATCGGGATGAAACAGAACGGACCTTGCTCCTGGCGGGATGTGCGACCAAAACAATGGATTATACCTACGCTTTTCCCATCAGGCGACCCCAGTGTGCACCCCCGGCGCCACCGGCCCCCAGCCTCGGCGGGAGCACTCGGCAGGGCTCGGACAACCTGGAGCACGCCCGAGATAGGGCCGCCGGTCGGGGGTGCCGACCGACGGTAAGAACACGCCGCAGTGGGCGCTGGAATTGCCGTCAGAAAAGTAAGCTCCTGCCGGTCTTTCTTACGGGCCGCGACTGGTCGCTCTCGGTGGCTGGTCGCCGGGCGACGAATTCCCCTGATACGTCGACAACTCGCCGGTTCGACGCCAGGGGGGCGGATGGCGGAACACGAGGACGTAAACATCGCAACACGAGTAATGTTTACCTGGTGACGGTTCCACCATCGGGACCAGAGAACCCCTTCTTGCGTGTTTCATCTGATTTTCGTAAAACGCTTGGTTTGGCACATTACCAAAGGGAGAGTTGAGGGTGTCCTGAGATGAATTCTGACTCCCGGGCCCAGGTTCACTGGCACGAGCACGCGGTCTCGCACCAGCAGCGAGAGCAGCTCAGTGGGCACAGGGGATGCGTGCTCTGGCTGACGGGCCTCAGTGCATCCGGCAAGAGCACGGTTGCGAACTTGGTGGACCACAAACTTCACTCGGCGGGGGTCCGGAGCTTCGTGCTCGATGGCGACAATATCCGTCATGGCCTCAGTGCGCCCCCGGCCGTGCTCCGCCAGGAGCATGGCGAGCAGTTCGCCAAGCGGTTTGGCCTTGGATTCTCCGCCGAAGATCGCGAAGAAAACATCCGCCGGATCGGCTCTGTGGCGAAGCTCTTTTGTGACGCCGGTATCATCGTGATCACGGCCTTCATCAGTCCCTATCGGGCGGATCGAGATCGGGCCCGTGCCACCGTCGACGAGGGAGACTTCGTGGAGATCTTTGTGGATGCCCCTCTCGAAGTATGCGAGGCGCGGGACCCCAAGGGATTGTACAAGAAGGCGAGAGCGGGCCAGATCAAGGGTTACACGGGAATCGATGATCCCTACGAGCCGCCTGAAAACCCTGAAATCGTGCTGGAATCGGGCAGTAAAACGCCCGAGCAACTCGCCGACGAGGTGATCGACTATCTGAAAAAGACCGGCGAGATTCGGTAGAACGTTGGGGGGTTGCTGGCCGTCGACAGCCGGTCTCGGAGGGGATCACCCACCCATTGTCTTGAGTCCCTTCCGGTCCGGCCGGGGCTGGATTTCTCACGCGAAAGGGGGCTGCTAGCATTGCCGGCAACGCCATGCGAAGGTCTCTCAGAAAAGCGGCCGGAACCGTCAACGGGGCCGTTTTGAGAAGGTGAAGATGCTGCCGAGCCTGGTGCGCCGCGACCTTGCCGTGGAGCGTGGCTGGCCCCGGCGCGCCGGGGTAGCAAAGTCCCGGTCTGTTTCGCTAAAGTACCTCTTCGCTATACCCTGGCCACCGACGAACCGGGAGAGCTTTCGTGGCGGAATACTGAATGCCTGTTAAAGTGGGCGGGATCTCGGCGGTTGCCGAACAGGGGGGGTTGACTGCCGACGGGCATTGCTACTACATTTATGCGTGAGGGGTTCTTCTTGAACGACTTCAATTCTGTGTCTCTGCCCGAACGCCCCCGATCGACCGGTTGTCGTGCCGAAACAGCTCGGCACACTCTCGGTCTCTCTTGATCTTGACTGTTGCCGTCCGTGGGACGAGGACCGGCGAGGCGAACCGCAAGAGGGCTCGCCGCGTTCTAGGGATGCTCATGGAGGTTTGATTATCCAAAGTGCCCAGGGCGACCAATGGAAGCCCGGTTTCCAGGCGAAGCGGACGAAACCATCGCACACTGGAGAATCAAGGATTAATAGATCCCAGAGGTTGCGCCGCTTGTGGCGCGCCAGAGACGTCGGGCTCCCGTCGGTCGCCCTCTCGACATCAGGTTCGGAGGCTCAATAGCTCTTGGACAACACGCTCATTTCATCCGAAGAGGCGAACTATTCCAAATGAGAACACGTAGCAGGGAGGGCGCCAAACGCTTCATGGCAGAAACAGCAATCCATCCAATGCAGTCGCGAGCACAGGAGGCCCTCTGGAGAAGCAGAATTCATGATCTGGGCAATCTAAGGGTCGAGCAGCGTGAAGAGCAACTCGTGATTTTCGGCTCCGTGTCGCGTTATTACTACAAACAGTTGGCTCAAGAGATCGTGCTGGGGGCGTGCGGGTGCGTCGATCTGGTCAATGCAATCGACGTACGGTGAACCGCTTTCCACGTGTAGATCATCGAGGGCGACGAAGTGCGAACCCGGCCACTCAGACAGAAACACCTAGTTCCAAGTTTGGCTGGCTGACACCTCAGCAGGTCATCCTGAGCGTAGCGAAGGATCTCGATTGTCCAAGGAGATTCTTCGCTACGCTCAGCAGTGACAATGCCAGGTCTCGATGGAATTTGGAACTACTGAGAGTCAATAAACAACCGCTACCCTCAAGTGAGAACCGTTGTAGTTGCCCCCTTGGACCGACAGGGCACGCGAGTCGCGTGAGTTGTAGAAACGGCTGGGTGATTCGTGTGTCATTAGGAGAAACGTTCGTCATCAAGGGCACGAACCAGGAGAGCAAGGAGGAATCGATGGCAACTCGTTCGGGACGGGATGGATCCGTCTTTGGCTCCGACGACCATCCCTTGCCGGAGACGTTGGCCGAGGCAGAGCAATTGGCTGCTTCGATCGAGCAGGCGGTCCGGCGAGAAACCGGCGGAGGCGTCAAAGGCCTCCGTGTCGAGGTCGGTCACGGCGGAGTTTGCTTGGAAGGACATTGCGATACCTACTACTGCAAACAGCTCGCCCAGCACGCCGCCATGGGCATGTCGGGCGACGACCGGCTGACCAATCGCATTGAAGTCTCTTGAGGCAATCGGCGGGAATCTCCGCCATCGTGGATGGAGCATCTCGTCGTCATGCCGATTTCGCACGTCCCATTGCTAGCGTTGCTAGCAGAAAAAGGGGGCATTCTTGCTCTGTAGAAAACCATGATGAAGCGTGCCTGGGCCAACGCGCGGCGGTGGCCCAGCGCCTGGAAGAGAACCAGGCCTTTTCCGGTCCCGATAGATCGGGAGGACTTGGACCCGTGTACCAGACGATGATGCACGTTTTCCACCGAGCCGGTTCGACCTGCGATGAGTGGATCAACGACTGGATCGGCAATTGAGTTGATTGGTCAAGCAGGACCCGCCGTGGACAACCAATGCGGGTGTTCCACCAGGAGCAGTCGCTCTTCAAGAAACGGCCAGCACCAAACCCGTTGGTGGAGCCCTCACTCCGAGGGAGGCCTCCCTTGCAGAGCGAACTGCCTCAATCAGGGTCATTGATCACGATTAGAGGATTCTTTCACTCAGGGAAAGAAATTCCTTGAACTCCTGGGAGATCCATGATTCAATCTGAGATTAGGGACTTAATAGGGAAAGCTAAGAACGGGTCTTCCCAGGGTACCCGTCTCGAAACTCGGGATTCAACTACCACGATTAGAATAATCAAAAGAGGTGGCACAATGAGAGACATAAGGCCCCCAAAGGCTATGACACCCGAAGGAAGAAACTGCTGGATCGTATCGGTGGCTGCCCTGTTGCACGTGGCGGTGTTGCTTCAGCCATTGCCGGCCGAGGGCGTGATCATGTTCGGTCCGGAAGAGACCGTGAAGGCCGACGGGTCCGATATCGACGTACTTGGCTACAGCGTGCCGTCGTTCGTGGACTGGGACAACGACGGCTTGAAGGACCTGATCGTGGGCGAGGGTTCCGGGTCATCGGCGGCGAAGGTCGGCGTCTATTTGAACATCGGCACGGCAACTGCTCCGGTGTTCTCCAAATCGAGCCCTTACTGCTTCTACACCCAGTACACCAGTGGAGGCGATCTGGTAGTCCCTGGCGCGGACGGTTGTCTGGGGGCGTTTCCCCGGGTCGTCTATTGGAATGACGACAACAAGAAGGATCTGCTGGCGGGCCAGGGGATCGGCAAGATCAGCCTCTACCTGAACACGGGCACGGACGAAGACCCAACCTTCGACGGCGGTACATTGCTGCAAATCGACGATGGGGACGGGGGTAAGGAGGACATCGACGTGGGCAGCCGCGCCACGTGCAGCACTGTCGATTGGAACAATGATGGAAAGAAGGACGTCATTTCGGGGGAACTCTATGGAATGATACGCCTCTTTATCAACGAAGGGACCGACACTGCTCCGGATTTCCAGGCCATGACTAATGTCAAGGCCGGTGGGAGCGACCTGGACGTGGGCTATCGTTCCAGCCCCGTGTTTGAAGATCTCGATGGCGATGGAAAGAAAGATCTTCTCGTGGCCGAAACCAATGGAAAGCTTTATTTCTACAGCAATACGGGCACGGACGCCGCACCGGCCTTTTCCGGCCGTTCGTTTGCACAGTCCAATGGTGCCGACCTCGATCTTTCAACTACGCGGCCCAGACCCTTCGTGTGTGACTGGACGGGCGACGGCCTGCTGGATGTGCTCATCGGCGATTCGGACGGAAAGGTGCGTCTATTCCAGGCACCGATCCCTGGTGACACGGACAACGACCGCGACGTCGATGGTGACGACGCCCAGACGCTGGCCGACAACTGGGGAGACTCGGTCAGCGGTGGCTACACCATGGGCGATCTTGACGGCGACGAGGTGGTCGGGCCGGCCGATGCGTCGATCCTGGCCGCCCACTTCGGCCACGGCACGGGCGAGTCGACGGCCGTGCCCGAGCCGTCGACGCTTGCGATGTTGATCATCGTTGGCATGAGTTTTCTGGCCCACCGCAGGCGACGATAGCGCTCGATTACCAAGACTTCATATGCTCTTGGAAGCAGAGCAACTTTCTCAGGGTGCCACTGGCCTCTGGCCAGTGCAGCACGGGCAAGATGCCCGTGGCACCCGCTACAGCTATCCCTGACGCGCTCTATTTCGGCCCGGTGGCTTCGTAGATGTGGCCGTTCCACGCCATGCGCGAGCCCTTCTTTTGTACCCGCTCCAACAGCGCGGGCGGCAGGCAGCACGAGACGATCTCATACTCTTCGTCGGAGAGCGGGAACCAGACGTCGACCTTGCGCACCAGACTCTCGAAACACTGCCGCGCGACGGTCATGATCTTGTCGTCGTCGGAGAGCCCGATGGCCACGGGAAAGTAGAGTCTGCCGCCCGGGGCCAAGTAGCGATGGGCCTTGGGGAGCATTTCGATGATCACGTCGGTGCCGTCGCCGCCGCCGGTGGGCACTTCGGACGAGTACCACCCCAGCGCCTTGCCGGGGGCGTCGGCGATGCCGGACACGTCGCCGATAATCACGTCGGCCTTGAGGTCCTTTGGGAGCGGTGAAAACAGACTTCCGTGGAACGCGTCGACCTTGTGTTCGACGCCATGGAGCCTGGCGTTTCGCGCGGTCAGCTCGCAATGTTCCGCAACCGGATCGACGGCGTAGACGTAGCCCGACGGCTGCAGGGCGGCCCAAACGGCCAGCACGCCCGTGCCCGTGCCGATGTCGAAAACGACGTCGCCCTCATCAATTTCAACAATCTTGGCAAACAACCGGGAGACGGCGTTGGGGACGAACAGCGACTCGGGCGACACGTAGAGATTGAGCGTATGGCCCTTGAGATTGAAGGAACGAATAACCGCCTCCTTGGCTAGTACTCTCTCATCATGGCCCAGCATGGACACTCCCCCTGCTATTGCGACTCGACATCTCCAATCCGAGGATCAGAAAAACCCTTCTCCCACGGCAGTGAAAGTAACCACTATACCATGTGTCACCATAGCAAAAAACAGCATGCCGGTCCAGTAGTCTTCCATGGCCACCTATCAAGTTACCCCCCTCTGTTTTGTCGGGCGGCAGGGCATGTGTGGTCAAAAGGACGACCGAATCGGCCGGACATTTTTCGCCACTCTCCAAGGGGCCGCCGACCGTCATAGTCTACTTCAGCGGTCAGGTCAAATACGCTCGGCGTGGAATGACGTGTCGCCTACTGCGCACTGTGGAAGCTTACAAAAAGTCGGCTTCTGGTTCACTCCCGGTCAGGGTGCCTTATGTAAAACTCTTGTAAAAGTTGGCCGGGACAGCGTGTGCCGGTGCCCCTGTGGCCCCAGCGGAATGAAAAAGTACCACCAAGGGCACGGAGCAGAAGGAACCACAGATGGACATGGATGAGAGAGCAGGATCTTCCAGGCATTTGCGCGCCATCGACACCAAGCACGCGGCCACGTCCGAATGTCGGGGAACGTGCTCACGGCAAGTGTGAACACGGCACCCAAATCTCCGTCGGATGGCATGCTGTCGCTTGCGTGAGCATGCTTTTTCCTTCTCGGAGCACGGCGACGCGAGCGACGCGGAAGACGCCAACGGGGGAACCAAAGAAGAATCAGAAGGGCCATCCTGCTTACCGGTGTGAAGCAGAATGGCCCTTCTTGCCTTTTTCTTATGGCTTCTTATGACCGCGGCCGCCCGGCTTACGTCTGGCGGGCGCCCGGTCGGACGCGCTTCTGCACGTCGATCTCCAACACGCCGAACGTCGCTTCGTGGCGCTGGATCGTGAGATTCAAGGCGTGCAGCATCCGCTTGGCCGTGTAGAAGTTCGTGATCAGCCGGAGGTTGACCACGATCGGCTTGTTCGGCACGCCGAACGGCTGCGGGTTGAGCCCGAAGTCGATGATCAGTTCCTCGGGCGTGCCGGTCACGCGGCAGAAATTGGCGTAGGCAGCCATGGTGTGGCTGTCGTCGATTTCGACCTGGGGCCGTGCCCGTTGTTGGGGTGTGTCGGCCGGCTGGGATTCTTCAGCAGGCGCCGTCGCTTCCTGAGGTTTTTCGGGTTTATCGTCTGACTTGGCCACGGAATACTCCTTTGACTCGTGAAATGGTTCGTGGTGTCCGCACGCCCCGGCGGCGCGCCGATCCACCTTATCATGACAAGGCTAACACGGTTAATCCTAACGATGGGCGTCCTGCAGGGGAACCGGGGGGGCGGCGGAAGGGCGCGCTGCGGATCCCCCCGGGCGGCCCCCCAAATCTGGCGGGCCCCGGCGGCAGCTCACTGGCGGCCCAATTCGCCCGCAAAACCGGCTCCTCGATACACGTCGCTCTTGACGACGTCGGTCATCTTGATCGTCGCGAGGTTTTCGTACAGCAGCATCACCGTTCGGGCGCCGAGCGCGTCGGGTGTATTGCGCGAAAAAACCACAAAACGCTCACTGGTCATGAAACCGTTGAAGGGAATCTGCTCATTGAACGTGGTAATAGCGACGCCGCGGCGTGGCATGTCGGCGGGCCACTTGGTGAACAGCGTCTTCCAGGGGGATTCCAGGCTACACATCGGTCGGTCGGATCCTCGAATAGAGCCGCGTGCGATTATGGGCCGTCCGCGGAGCGTTCCACGTGTTCCACGCAAGTATAGCTTCCTTTAGCTCGGCCGGTCGAGAATCTCCAGGCGCACCCGAAGGATTCGTCGACGCGTGGCTTCCAAGACGGTGATGCGTGCCCGATCGTGCAGGAGTTCCTCGCCGACGATGGGCACGTGGCCAAGCTCGCTGAAGACGAATCCTCCGATCGTGTCGAACTCACCGTCTTCGGGAAGCTCCAGCCCAAGCCGCTCGTTGATTTCGTCGACGTGCACTTTGCCGAGCGCCTCGACGACGCCTTCTCCAATCTGCCGTATGCCGTCGACGAGGTCCTTGTCGTATTCGTCGCTGATTTCGCCGACGATTTCTTCCAAGATGTCTTCCATCGTGACCAGGCCCGAGACACCGCCGTACTCGTCCAACACCACGGCCATGTGGTGATGGCTGCGTTGGAATTCCTGCAACAACACGTCAATCGGTTTGGTTTCGGGGACGAAAAAGGGCTCGCGCAGAAGGCTCGTCCAGGACGTTTTCTCGCGATCGACTCCTTTGGCCAACTCGGGCAGAAGATCCTTCGCATAGAGCACGCCGACGATGTCGTCGCGGTTCTTATCGAAAGCCGGGATTCGCGTATGGCCCTGTTGGATGACGAAATCAAGGGCCTCGTCCCACGAGAGAAGGACCGACATCGAGACCATGTCCGTCCGCGGCGTCATGATCTCCGACACGTGCACGTCGCTCAGCTCCATCACACCCTCGATCATTTCGCGGGCGTCTTCTTCCAAGAGGCCTTCGCGGTGGCCCTCGGTGACGATGGTGCGAATCTCGTCCTCGAACGACTCCTCGTCGGGCACTTCCGGCTGGCGCCCGGCGAGTCGATGCAGGAGCGTATCGACGAAGCGGGCACCGAGCATCAAAGGAGACAAAATGGTCTCGGCGGTCCGCCACAGCGGCCAACTATAGTAAACAAACGGTGTGGACCAAAGCCGGGCGACCGCCCAGGGAATCCAGATCTCGACGGCCAGCAGCAGAAAAGCGCCCACTCCGACACTCGTACCCAGCAACGCCCAGTCGGGCGGATCGGGCGCGTGGGGTGACTTGAGCGTGACCCAGAACGCCCCGGCCAAGACGACGACGGCCGTGGCGACCACCTGCAATGTTTCAGCGGCCAGGCCCGCCTGGTCATGCCGCCGCAGGATGATGCCCAACCGATTCATCGCGTCGCGGCGCCGGCAGATCTCCTCCAGATCGTGTCGCGAGAATTTGGCGAGCGACTTGGCACCGACCGCCGCCAGGCAGGTGACGATCAGACCGGCAATGGCCAGCCAGAATACCGATTCGGCAGTCACGAGGTTCTATCCTCCGGCTTGGGATGATCGGACGCAGGTGATAGCTCCCAATGAGGTTCCAGGCCGAACGAGCCGAGAGCGGCCTTCTCCCTTTCCCGCATTGCCACACGTAGCTCCGGCGTCGTGTCGTCGTAGCCCACCAAATGGAGCGCGCCGTGGATCACGTAAAGCAGCAACTCGTCCTCCGGCGACCAGCCGTATCGGGCCGATTCGTTTCGTGCCGTTTCGGTGCTGGCGACGACCTGGCCGTCGAGATGCTCCGCGGAGCGTTCCAGAACGAAGCTCAGCACGTCGGTCGCGCAGTCGTGGCCCAAGTAGCGACGGTTCAGTTCTTGGATCGCCCGGTCGCCGACCAGCGCAATACTGATCTCGGCTTGCTCGATCCGTGCGTCTTGCAGAACTTGCTCCACGGCAAGCCGGATTCGCTCCCGGTCGACCGTAAAGAAGGATTGCTCGTCGGCAATGTCGAGCACGAGTTTGCGATTTCCGTTCAACGTGACAACCGTTCTTCTCGATCCGCGGGCTTCCGCCCGCGGCTATTCAGGTGACCGACCAGCGTTACGCGGTCCGCTGGTCGGGATACTTCACGCGACCGTGGTAGATCGCCGTTACCGTCTTGATCATGCTATCCTCGATGGTGCGCAGCTCGCGCAGCGTCAATCCACTCTCGTCGAACTGGCCGTCTTCGAGCCGTCGTTCGGCGATCTCGCGCACAAGGCTTTCGATGCGCGCCGGCGTGGGGCCGACGAGCGTGCGGCTGGCGCTTTCGACCGCGTCGGCCAGCATCAACACGGCGGCTTCCTTGGTTTGGGGATTGGGACCCGGGTAGCGAAATGCGCTCTCCTCCAGTTCGCCGCCATCGGGATTCTCACGATTTTGCTGGCTGGCCTGCTCAAAGAAATAACCGACCAGCGTCGTACCGTGATGTTGGAGGATGAAGTCGATGATCGGCTCGGGCAAGTGATGCTGCCGGGCCAAATTGGCGCCGTCCTTGATATGGGCAACGATGACCAGGGTGCTCATCGCGGGCACCAGGGTCTCGTGGCGATTGGCTTCGTCTCCCTGGTTCTCGATGAAGTAACCCGGCTTGAGCATCTTGCCGATGTCGTGAAAGTAGGCGCCGACGCGGACGAGCAATCCCCGGGCACCGATCGCTTCGGCGGCCGCTTCGGCGATCGACCCGACCGTGATCGAATGGTTGTACGTGCTCGGCGCCCGTCGGATGAGTTCCTGCAACAGCGGATGGGCCACGTCGCCGAGTTCCAGAAGGCTGATATCGGTCAGGATGCCGAACAGTCGTTCAAGCAGCGGGAGCAAGCCGGTCATCAGGAATCCGGCGGCCAGCGTCAGGCCGATGTTTTGCGCCGCGTCCAGAAGCAAGTTCCAAGCGAGCGGCTGGTCGTCGACCAGCGCCACGGCCACGGTCAGCAAGCCGGCGACCAGTCCGCTGTAGAAGCCGGCGACAATGAGTTTGCTGCGGCTGCGGATGTGGCTGAGCTGGAGGATCACGGTGGCCGTAACGCCGAAAAGGATCACAAACTCGCTCAGCCCCAGTCCCAGTGCAATCGCCAAGAACAGCGCGGCAGCGCCGGAGAGCAACAAGGCCAACTCGCGGTTGTAGACGATCGCAATGATCTGGCCGAACAAGAGCAGGGGAACGATTTCAGCACACCAAGGATCTCGTGCCGCCCAGCGAGCCAACACCACCGTCAGGATGACCAGCAGGACCAGGCTTGCCAGACGTCTCCAATCGACCAACAGCTCCCGCTGGCGGTGGAAGAGATAGAGTGCACACAAGCAGAACACAATCGCAATGATCGCCAAGACGGCCATGGAACGGAAGAACATGCTATGCAAACCACGCTCGGCCTCCACGGCGTTGTGCTCGCGCCGCAGTAGATCAAGCTGTTCGCCTTCGAGTGGTTTACCCCATTTTGCCAGCGGCTGGCCAACCTCATAGCTGGTAAAGACGTCCCTGACGCCTCTGGCTGCTTCCTCTTGCGAGTCCTTCGTACGCCGTTTGTCGAGCGTCAGGGTTTCCAGCTCGGCCAGTCTCGGCTGCAACCACGCGAAGAGATGATCGGCCAGGTCCACCGAGTTGAGTCGACGGACCAGCTCGTCCTCGACGTCCCTGGGTTGGAGTTTGACGTCGCTGGCGGTGACCGACTCGACGGTTTCGGGATGTCCGCCTTGGTAAACCAGAATCTCATCCCGGTTTCCCTCCACTGGTCGGTTCAACAACCCGGACTTCTCATAGCGAGCCAGGGCCGCGGCGACCGCCTGGTCGACATTGGCCAAATTCTCTTCTCCCGATACTTCCTCCTTGAATTGCCGGAACTGCTCCTCCTGTTTCTCTTCGGTCAGAGGCGCGGCGTCTTTGGCTTTGGGTGGCTGGAACTGGGCCCATTTCTTCAAGTTGTCTTTGTCCAACTTCGCGGCGGCCGCCAACTCCGCAATCGTGTTGCGCAGCGTCGCCCGTAATTGAACCAGCGGCTCGGCATTCTGGATGTAAACGGCACGGGCGTGGTTCCTGGCCAGATCTTTCTTTTTGACCGTCGCGTTAGGATCGAAGACACGAAACGGCGCTCGGGCGACGATGTTGCGCTGGGGGATGTGGCGGGCGCGATAGGCAAAAGGAGGAGCCCAACTGTGCATGACCGCACAGAGGACGACGGCCGCCAGCAGCCCGAGTCCCAATCGGAGCAGAACATCCCGTCGCCCCAAGCTCACCAGCGCGCGCTCGAGCTTACTCGGCGGCAACTCCAATGCGGCCACCCGCTCCGATCGCGTTTTTTTTGACCCGCTGGTCGCCATGATCTGGCTCGTTGGTCCTTGCTGCCTGGGAGGCGCGCTGCTTATCGTCGTCGTTTGGGCCGGCCGTCATATGCGTCGACGATACGTTGCACCAGGGGATGGCGAACGATATCGGACGCGGTGAGTTTCACTGCCGCCACTCTCTTGAATCCTCGCAAGCGATCCAAGGCATCGATCAAACCACTGCGAGTACGGGGCGGCAAGTCTACCTGGGTCGTGTCGCCGGAGACCACGATCTTCGAATGATCGCCCATGCGAGTCAAGAACATCTTCATCTGCGAGACGGTCGTATTCTGTGCCTCGTCGAGAATCATGAAGGCCTCGCTGAGCGTTCGACCGCGCATGTAGGCGAGTGGGATGATTTCGATGATATCTTCTTCCCGGTAGCGCTTCATCAGGTCGTATTCCATCATGTCGCGAAGCGCATCCAGCAATGGGCGCAGGTAGGGATTGATCTTGGCCTGCAAGTCACCCGGTAAGAATCCCAGGCTTTCCCCCGCCTCGACGGCCGGACGGACGAGGACGATTTTTCGGACCTGCTCCGCGCAAAGTGCCGCCACGGCGATGGCAACCGCCAGATAGGTCTTGCCCGTCCCGGCGGGACCGGCGCACATCACCAGGTCGTTGCGGCGCATGGCCTCGACGTATTTCACCTGGCCGGTGGTACGGGGTCGGACCTCACGTCCGCCGAAGACCGTGATCGCCGTGCACGGCAACGAGGGACGACCTTCGGTAACTTCGACGAGAACTCGATCGACGTCTTCCGCTTCCAAGCTGCCGTATTGGCCGAGGTGGGCCTGCAGTTGTTCGAAGACCCGGGTCGCCTTGGCCACCGCGTCGGCCTCTCCCTCGATATGGATCTTGCCGTCGTGCGACGAGACGCCTACCTCCAGGGATTTGCGGATCCTTCGCAGATGTTGGTCGCAGGTGCCAAACAGAGCCACAAGTGCTCTCGAATCGACGACCGCAATGCTTGTTTCTATCATCCCGTTCCCGTGGCCGTCGCCAGCCGGCGCAAAGAAGGAACCACTGCTTCCCAATACAATTACTATAGCTGAAGCCGAGGGGCGAAGACCAGCGGCCAGGGCACGGCAGGCGCAAGTGACAGCGAAACAACGACTTGCAGACAAAAAGGGAAGAGGACACGCGCAACTTCGCCCGCCGTTGCCTTGGCCGTTCACGAGGGCATGCTGAACGGAACACTCCCATTTTTGCTCCGGCTTCGCCTGCGCAAGAATGGGGACAGTCCCCAGTCGACGGCTATCCCACCGCAAAAACCTGGCTCACAAATCCCTCAAATTGGCGATGTAGGTGCGACAAAACGGACAAATGTGCGTGCCCGCAGAGATCTCTCGGTTGCACTTCGAGCAGCTTTTCTTCGGTGGCGAAGGACCGGCAACGGTCCTATCCGCGGGCCGGTTTCCCACAATGGTCGATCCCGTTCCGGATTGGCTTGGATCGTGTGGCCCGAGAACATCGATGATCTCGTCTTCGGACAGCGCGCTGTCGAGCTCGGGAACGGCAACTTGGGCCTTGCAGACTGGGCATAATCCGACCTTGCCGGCGAAGCAATCCCTCACCCGCAGGACGTGCCCATTCGGACAGATTACTCGGATCGACATCCCACGTCCTTCCCCAGTGCCCCTATTGATGTTTGAGCTTCCAATCTCACCAGGGCCACTGGCGGCAGGCCCGCTTGCTTGTGTCGTGGCATCCACGACGCAACACTGGAAATTCAGAAATCAATAAACCATTTAGGACGTTGCTTCCGATGCCTCCTCTACTTCCGGCTTTCTCTCAGATCTCCTTCTTGTGCTGAGCGGTTGTCGATCTTTCTCCAAGCCGGTCGTCATCATCGTTGTGCCTGGAGACCCCCTACTATTATGATAATCCCTCTCGTCGAGGCTGCCTAGCTGGAACCGCCAAGAAAGTCTCAAAAAAGCAACCCCGCGACGACGCGATGAGTGCCCGGTTCCTCAATCGCCAAACGGTGCCGCCGACCTAGGTCCGTCGATAGCCTCTGGTTCCAGCCAATGCAACGCCGGGATGCTATTCATTGCGATGGCCTGGGTGACACACCCCACATGCGGTGGCCCAACCATGGCGGCATTCTTCTTCAAAGCCTCGGACCTCGCGACATTTGAAACTGGGGGGTGCCTGGGCCATAGCGAAGCGGTGGAGAGCAGAGTCCAGAAAACCGGGCTTTTCCCGGCGCGCCGGGACTCAGACCCGGGCACCCCAAATGCCAAAACCGAATGTCGTAAGGTGCTAAGAGCCGACCAGATTCGACGCCCAGCAGACGTAGGCCACCGGCGCCGCCAGCAGGATCGAGTCGAGCAGATCGAGCACGCCCCCGAAGCCGGGTATCC
>CAZWWC010000047.1:0-2627 GCA_964637625.1 uncultured Planctomycetaceae bacterium | reverse complement strand
GCCGCCAGCAGGATCGAGTCGAGCAGATCGAGCACGCCCCCGAAGCCGGGTATCCAGCTACTGGAGTCCTTCTGGCCGGCATCGCGCTTCAGTAGCGATTCAGCCAGGTCGCCCAAGAGCCCGGCCATGCCGACCAAGGGGCCAAATACGAGCCAACCCCATCCCAGGCTGTGGCCTGAAGCGAGTCCCGCGGCGGCGGCGGTCGAGCTGTCCGTCGCAAGCCACGGCACGAGCCATTGAAAGGTAAGCCAGGAACCCAGCGTGGCAAAGACGATGGCTCCGATCGCGCCTTCGACCGTTTTGCCGGGACTGAGTCGCGGCGAGAGTTTGTGGCGTCCCAGCAGCCGGCCCACGAAGTATGCGCCCGTGTCGCCCATCTTGACGACGATGATCAACGAGGCCAGTGCGCCGATGCCCCAGCCCAGACGCAGCCGGACGATGAAGCTCAACATGAGCCCGACGTAGAGCATCGAGAAGACGGCGGCGCCTAGGTTGGCTGTTGCGCCACCCGGCCGCTCGAAACGACGCATCTCGGCCGCAAACGCCAGCAACACGGCGGCGGCCAACGCCAGCACGGGCCACGAGATCGACGCGACACCGACGCCCATGGAGG
Organism: uncultured Planctomycetaceae bacterium; assembly: GCA_964637625.1. Lineage (GTDB taxonomy): Bacteria > Planctomycetota > Planctomycetia > Pirellulales > Thermoguttaceae > UBA11386. Next base: position 2,014 of record CAZWWC010000047.1, on the reverse strand, counting down.
ATTCAACCCACGCCAGCGGGACATCGCCCGGGACGCGCCAAAGCAACACGGGCAACCAGGACACTAAGACGACCAGGAGATTCCCGCAGTAGACGCTCCAGGCGACCGGCTCGAGCCCGACGGCTTTCATCAGGCCGAGCAACTCCCCGGCGGCCAGCAGGGTCACCAGAACCGCCACCGGCATCAGCCACACCCCGCGCACGGCGGCCAGGTGATCGAGCCAACCGAGCCCAACCAGCAGGGCAATCAGTGCAGCACCGAATGGAAGTCGCCAACGAAGCATGTCGGTTTACCTCGGGGATGAGTCTCGCATTTTTCTTTTTATGGAACCACAGATGAACACAGATAAACACAGATGTTGTTTGGGTGCCATGCTCACGTTTGTCGTGAGCATGCTTGCCAACGTCGAAGCATGGCCACGTCCCGGCGCGCCGGGATGGACATGGCACCCTGCTCAGTTCCTCTGCGTCTCCGCGACTCTGCGTGATATTTGTTTACGCACTGGCTGGCAAGCAGCCAGTGGCACCCACGCACAGCCTGACCTACGGCACTGCTGGACAAGCCAGCAGTGGCACCCGGCTATCATTCTTCCAAGCCGCCGAAGCGCCGACTGCGGTTGGCGTAGTCGATGATGGCCTGCCGGAGCAGGGCTCCGTCGAATTCGGGCCAGGTTCGCTCGGTGACCCAAACCTCGGCGTAGCTGATCTGCCAAAGGAGAAAGTTGCTCAGACGCATCTCGCCGGCCGTGCGGATCAACAGGTCGGGCTCGGGCATGCCGGCCGTGTAGAGATGGTCCGCAATGGTCGTCTCCGTGATGTCCGCCGGATCGAGACGGCCGGCACGAACCCCCTCGGCAATCGACCGCACCGCGTCGACCAACTCCGCCCGGGCGCCGTAGTTGACCGCCAGACAAAGCCGCGGGCCCGTGTTGTGCCGCGTCATTTCGAGAGTCTTGTCGACTTGCTGGAGCACGCGATCCGGGAGTCCCTCCCGGCGGCCGATCACGCTGATTTGTATGTTTTGCTCGATAATTGCGGAGCGTTCCTCGATCATGTACTGCTCGAGCAGATGCATGAGGAAATCGAGTTCCTCCTGGGGGCGTTTCCAATTCTCGCTCGAAAGGCAATAGAGCGTAAGCTGCTGGGTTCCCAGCCGACCACACTCCTCGACGACACGGCGAACCGAGGCCACGCCGTGCCGATGCCCCTCGATCCGGGGCAGGCCTTGCCGCCTGGCCCAGCGTCCGTTGCCGTCCATGATGATGGCGATATGGCGCGGTCGCTTGTCGAGCGGGACCTCGAAGTCGTCGGTCGTCGTGCTGGTGGACGGGTTTTCCATGGTTGCGATAAAAGGCTGTGACCTTTGCTCTCTGGGCCACCGCTGCGCTATCCCGGCGCGCCGGGACCCTTTGAAAAGGAACCTCCGATGATTGTGGTGGGCGGTGCCCACCCTACTCCGCCAGAATCGTCTGCCGGCGATCCGGTCCCACCGAGACAATGGTCACGGGTCGACCGAGCAATTCGCCGATTCGCCCGAGATACGTTCTTGTATTCTCGGGCAAGTCGGCCATGTGTCGTACGCCGGTCGTGTTTTGTTGCCAGCCGGGCAGGGTTTCGTAGACGGGCTTGACCCGACGAAGATCCTCTACGTGGCTGGGGAAGTTCGTGGTCTCCTTTCCGCTGAGCTTGTACGCGGTGCAGATCTTGATTTCGGGCAGTTCGTCCAAGACGTCCACGAGCATCACAGCCAGCGCATCGACCCCGCTGAGCCGCGCCGTATATCGTGCGGCCACGGCGTCGAACCAGCCGCAGCGGCGAGGACGTCGCGTCACGGTGCCATACTCGTTGCCCCGATCACGAATGTGCTGACCCGTTGCGTTGTCCTGTTCGGTGGGAAAGGGCCCGCCGCCGACCCGGGTCGTGTACGCCTTGACGATGCCGATGACCTTCGTCACGTGGCGCCCCGGCACGCCGGAGCCGGTCGAGACGCCCACGCCCGAACTGTTGCTGCTGGT
>CAZWWC010000046.1:0-18509 GCA_964637625.1 uncultured Planctomycetaceae bacterium | reverse complement strand
TATACCACGCCCTCAAAATCAGTTACGCAGAAAACGCTTGATGCAATTTGTTGCCCATGGCACCCAACTCGTGCCTGACACTTGAGGGTAGACGCACTAGTGGTTCGTCTATCGTTCAATGTCAGATATGAGTTGGGTGCCACTGGCGTCTCGCCAGTGCTTCTTACACGGGCAAGATGCCCGTGGCACCCAGCTACCGTGCATGACAAATAGACGTGGACGAACCAGTAGGTCAGGTGTGCCTGACACGCCTCCAACAAAGAACGCCATACATTTTCATTCCTGGCAACATCTTTCTGGGGGATGCCAGTAACTCTCGAAAGGGGCTAGCCCCCTTCTCTACGTTGACCGCTTACCCTGGTTTTCCTTGCTCTTGGATGTCGACCCGCCGCGGCGGCCAGACTCGGGGTGGATCTTTCGCCAAAACAGTCTGTTGTTTCCCCGTTTCTTCGCATATGTGGTGCGAAACATTTGCAGTTCGCCCCACAAACTCTAGAATAAGGGTTAGTTCTTGGGGTGGCGCTATGGGTCTGCGCTATGCAAACCCGCCCGCGTCCTAGATAGGGATCACGCTCTCTAGAATGACAATTTCGGACGTGAGAAGATGACGCGACGACGGCAGGCAACCACGTTCGTTTCTCGCCGCGAGCACCGGTGTCCGCGGATCGAGGAACTCGAAAGTCGCCATCTTCTTTCTATTGGTCCGGCGCCTCTTATCGGTCCCGTGCTTGCTCCGGTAGCAGATTCCCAGCCGCTGGTGCCCGCGCGTGACTTCGGCGCGTTCCCTTTCATCGAGCCAATACCGGAAGGCGATTCCCCTGCGGGAGAAGGCGAAGGCAGCGGCGGCGGGAGCGGACAGATCCTCGGCACCGTGTGGGAAGACTACAACCTCAACGGCCAGTGGGACTCCAACGAGCCGGCCTTGGCCGGAGTAACCGTTTATCTCGACTTGGACGAAAACGGCCAGTGGGACGAAGGCGAGCCGAGCGACGTCTCCCAAGAGGAAACGGGACAATACGCGATCACGGAGCTTGCCGCCGGGACGTATCTGGTGGCCGAGGTGGTGCCCGAGGGTTGGACGCAGACCTACCCGCGCTTCGGCAATCGGGTCGACCACTCCGAAGGGTCGGGGGAAGAGGGGGCTGCGGCCTTCGAGTTGACGACGACCAACTCCGCGGTTCTGGTCCATGCGCTCGGCACCACCGACGACTTCGGCGACGGCGAAGAGGCCGGAGCACCGGTCAACGAGGCCATCGGCCTGATCAATCTCGACGAGTTTTGGGCCGACCCGCGATTTGCCGATTATGACGGAACGGGACTGGCAACGGTGGTGATCGACACGGGCATCGACCGGGACCATCCCTTCTTCGGTCCGGATAATAACGATGACGGCGTGGCCGACCGCATCGTCTACCAATACGACTTCGTCTCGGAGGAAGAAGACGCCAGCGACCAGAACGATCACGGTTCGAACGTCGCCAGCATTATCGCCTCGGAGGACGCGGACTATCCGGGCGTTGCGCCGGCGGCGGGGATCATCGCCCTGCAGGTCCTCGACGCCAGCGGCACGGGTACTTTCGGCAACGTGGAAGCGGCGTTGCAGTGGGTGGTGGAGAACGTCGAAACGTACAACATCGCCAGCGTCAATTTCTCCCTGGGCGATAGCGGCAACTACAGCGCGCCCCAATGTCTTTACGGAATCGACGACGAGATGGCCGCCTTGGCGGCCATGGACGTCATCGTGGTCTCGGCGTCCGGCAACAGCTATTACGGCAGTCAAGGCATCGGCTATCCGTCGGCCGACCCGAACTCGCTGTCGGTCGGTGCGGTATACCAGTCGGATTGTGGACCGCAAACGTACGGCAGCTATTGTTCGGCCACGACCACCGGCCCCGACCGTATCACTCCCTTCTCCCAGCGCCACGAAACCCTGACGACGGTCATGGCGCCCGGCGCGCCCATTACCGGCGCCGACAGCAGCGGCGGGGTGGTCACGATGCACGGCACGAGCCAGGCGACGCCTTACATCTCGGGGCTTGCCGTGTTGGCCCAGCAGATGGCGATCGATCAGATCGGCCGACGGCTCACCGTGGAGGAATTCGCGACGTTGTTGCGGGAGTCGGCCGTCACGATTCATGACGGCGATGATGAAGACGACAGTGTCGTGAACACGGATCTGGACTTTCCGCGGGTCGACGTGCTGTCGTTCGCCGAGGCCTTGGCCAATATCGACATCCCCGCCGGTTGTCACCTGGTTGAGTTGGCCGACGCGGAAACGGTGGACGACGTCGACTTCGGCAACTCCTGGAACTATGAGCCCGTTGCCGTGGCCGACGCCTACACAACCTACAAGAACATCCCCTTGGAGATCGACGGTCCGGGCGTGCTCGAAAACGACAGTGATCTGAACGAGGACGACCTGTCGGCCGTCTGGGGCGACGGTCCTTTGCACGGTGTCGTAACGCTCGACGACGATGGCGGCTTCCTCTACACGGCCGATTTTGACTTCGTCGGCCAGGACAGCTTCACCTACCTGGCCAGCGACGGCCAGCGCGAGTCGGAACCGATAACCGTCACGATCGATGTGCAGATCGTTCCCCCCACGGGAATCGTCGGTATTGCGTGGAACGACGTCGACGCCGACGGGATTCGGGACGCCGAGGAACCGGTGGTTGAAGGGGCGACGATCCTTCTCGATCTGAACGGGAATTCCGAGTGGGATCCCGACGAACCGACGAAGACCACGGATGAGAACGGTGCGTATGCATTCTACGACTTGCCTCCCGCCACGTATCAGGTTGTCGAGCTTCCGCGCGAGGGCTGGGAACCGACCGACCCCGAGCCGCCCTATTGCCTGGTTGCGACGACTGCCACCGCCGGAACGGGTGGCTATTGGTTCAGCCTCATCGAACTCGAAATGGATCCCATCTCGGAAGCATGGCTCGGATGGGGCTGTTGTGATAACGGCTTGGACACGGATCCCCAGACCGGTTTGCTCTACATAGGCGGCGTCTACCTGCAAGTCTTCGACCCCGACTTGCAGTTCTTCACGCAGCTGTCCGGTTTTGTCTCCGGAGAAACGACGTCCTTGCAAATACGGAGTATCTCCTTCGCGCCCGACGGCACACTCCACGGCATTTCCTCCGACGGCGGTCTCTACACCATCGACAAAGAAACGGCCGAGTCCCAGCTGATCGGTCCCGTTTCCGAGCAGATCGTGGCGATGGAGTTTGCCGCCGACGGTACGCTCTACGGAGTCTTGTTCGATTCGGTGATGTCCGATTCCACTTTGGTGACGATCGATCCTTCCTCGGGCGCAATCCTGTCTTCCATCGGCTCGCTGGAGCTTCATATCGCCGACATCGATTGCACCCCGGATGGAAAACTGCACGCCACCGTCCACGAAACCTACGAGTTGTTCGAACTCGATCCGACCACCGGCCAAGAAACGCTCGTTGGAGTGTTCAACTCGGACCTTCACGACATCACCTCACCGGTTCTTCTCGGCGGCGGTGTTCACACGGTTACGATACAGTACGGCACCATATACGAGGACATCGATTTCGGGAGCCGACGCGCCGTGCCCGAGGCGGTCGAAATCACGCCGGCCGACGGGCAACCCTTGGCCGAGCCTCCCCATCAGATCTTGATAGAATTCAACACCGAGGTGGAGCCGACGGCACTGGGTGCCGCGGGGTTGACCATCGATGGGGCCGAGTCGTTGGCCGTCTTCATGTTCGATCCGCATACGATCGCCTATGCCTTGCCGCCGCTGGCCGACGGATCTCACTCGGCCACGCTTCTGGCCGGGGCCGTGGCCAACGTCGATGGACGTCCCAGTGAGCCGCTGTCGATCGAGTTCTTCACCGACACCACGCCGCCGGTCGTAGCCGTCGACACGCTGGTTACCGTCGATAGCACGCCGAGCCTCACCGGCACGGTCGACGATCCGGAGGCCACCGTCGATGTGACCGTGGGCGGCCAAACCTACGGGGCAAACAACCTGGGCAATGGGCAATGGGAACTGCCCGACAATACCATCACGCCCGCCCTCGAACCCGGCGTCTATGACGTCCAGGCGGCGGCCTTCGACTGGCTGGGCAACCCCGCCGCCGACCCGACGCTCGACGAACTGACCATCCAATCGCCCCTGGTAACCCTCGAGGGCACGACCTGGTACGACGCCGATCGCAACGGAGACTATGATCTCGGCGAGCCGGCGCTGGCCGACGTGACCGTGTACCTCGATCTCGACGAGGACGGGACGCTTGACGCAGGCGAGCCCTGGACCGTCTCCGACGGCGACGGCCACTACCTCTTCTCCGATCTCCAGCCCGGAGACTACGTCGTGGCCGAGGTCTTCACCGGCGTTTGGGCACAAACGTCTCCGGGATTCTCCACCTACGGCGTGCTCCGCGCCAGCGTCGGGCCGCAACACACCATCGCCGACGACCGGAGCACCGGCTCGGCAATCAGCGCCGACGGCCGCTTCCTGGCTTACACTTCCTCGGCCACGAATCTTGTCTCCGACGACCTGAACGGAGTGGATGACGTCTTCGTCCACGATCGCTCCGGTGGTGAAGTTTGCCGCGTAAGCATCAGCGCGCTGGGCGCCGAAGCCAACGGCGCCAGCTACGACGCGGCCGTCAGCCGAGACGGCCGATACATCGCCTTCACTTCCGATGCGTCCAACCTCGTCGATGCAGACAACAACGCGGCCTCCGATATTTTCGTCTTCGATCAGCAAACCGGATCGCTCCAGCGCGCGAGCGTGGCCTCCGGCGGCGCGGAAGCCGGCGGCGACAGCTTCGCCTGCTCCATCTCCGCCAACGGCCGCTACGTCGCTTTCGCTTCCGACGCGGCGAACCTCGTCCCGGACGACGGCAACGGGTCCACCGACGTCTTTGTCCACGATCAAGAGACGGGCCAGACCCGTTGTGTCAGCCTCGGCACCTCGGGCGCGCCGGCCGACGGACAGAGCACGGCCCCGGCAATCAGCGCCGACGGCCAATTCGTCGCCTTCGAGTCGACGGCTGCCGACCTGGTGTCGGGCGATGCCAACGCGATGCGGGACGTCTTCGTCTATGACCTGCAAGAAAACACCCTCGAGCTAATCAGCGTCAACTCGGAAGGGCAGCAAGCCAACGGCAACAGCTATGACGCCTCGATCAGTGGTGACGGGCATTACGTCGCCTTCGAGTCCTGCGCGTCGAACTTGAGTCCGTCCGACCCCGACGTCTATGCGGATGTTTTTGTTTTCGACCGGCAGTCCGATTCCCTCCAGTGGATTCCCCCCGGCTCGGGCGACCCCGGCGACGCTACCAAGTCGGTCTTTCCGACGATCAGCACCGACGGCACCACCGTGGCGTTTCTGGCCGGCACGGACTATGGTGGAGTCTTTAACGTCGTGGTCTACGACCACGTCACCAGCCAGGCGGAATCGTACCAGACCCAGATCCTCTGGAGTCTCCTTGACGGTGGCCAACGAGCACCGGCCCTCAGCGCCGACGGCCAATCGGTCGCCTTCGAGAGCAGGCAGTCGTTTGGCGACGGCGACGATAACAACCTTGCCTTCGACGTGTTCGTCGTCGGTGACGCGCCGGCTCTGGTGGGCCCGCATGCGGTGACGACCGGCGTCGGTGAGACCGCGGGGGGTCTCGATTTCGGCCACTACTTCCTGCTCCCCGGCGACGCGACCGGGGACGGCTACGTCGACGAACAGGATTCCGCCGTTCTGGCCTCGCACTGGGGACAGACGGTCAGCGGCGCCGCGTTGCACGGCGATTTCAACGATGACGGCCTGGTCGATTTCATCGACGCGTGCATCCTTGCCGCCAACTGGCACGCCGCCATTGCCCAGGATCCTCCGGACGAAGGTGCCGCGGCCAGCGGCGGGGACGCTTCCGACGACTCCTTGGCCGCGACGTCGGACTCCGTTGCCCCGTCCACAACGGTCGACGCCGGCACGACGGACGCGGACGCGCGAAGGCTCGTCGGCCCGAAGCTTCGCCGGTCGATCACCCGCCGAGCATTGTCGTCGGCCAAAACACGGGACGACTCGGCAAACGATCCTCTCGACGGGCTGGGGCGATCACCCGAGGCAGCCGTTGACCTGACCTGGATCGACCAGGCCGAATCGCTCGCCAGAGGAAAACACGCGATGAAGGTCCGCGGCGCGCAACATCTGGCACACGACCGAGTTCTCGCGGCGCGCGGCATCTAGCACTCCGCAGAGTGTCATTCGGCAGCATTCTGCAATCGCGCCATAGTACATAGTACGAAGGAGCCCCGCCGTTATGATGACCAGCAAAGAGCGGATGCTCACCGCCTTGAACCGGGGCGTGCCCGATCGGCTTCCCGTCTCGGTCCATCAATGGCAACCGTACCACCTCGACACGTACCTGGGCGGAATCACGCCCTTGGAGGCGTTTGAGCGCTACGCCATGGACGCGCAGATCCAGTATTTCGAGTCGATGGGCCAGTTCTGGCTGGTCGACGCCGATTTCGCCAAATTCTCGACCCCGCAGTGGATCGACGACGTGACGGTCGTCCGCGACGATCCCGACGACCGGATCATCCATCACGAGATCCGCACGCCCGACGGTACCCTGACCTATAAAACGGCCGGCGATCGGAAGACGACCTGGATCACGGAGTATCTGATCAAGACGACCGAGGACATCGAACCGATCCGCAAGTACATGCCCGTCCCGAAGCTCGACCTGCAGCCGATTCGTGCCGCCTACGACGAGTTGGGCGACCGCGGGATCTTGCGAGGCTTCGTCTGGGGTGATCAGGCCGGCTGCTGGCAGCACGCCTGTTGCCTGATGGACATCAACCGGCTGCTGATGCTCTGTTTCGACCAGCCCGACTGGGTCCACGAACTGCTCGACGTCCTGCTGGAGAAGAAGCTGCGGTTCGTCGAATCGATGAAAGGGGCCAAGTTCGACCTGGTCGAAACGGGCGGCGGCGCGTCGTCCTCCACGGTGATCTCGCCCAAGCTCCACGAGGAGTTTTGCCTTCCCTACGACCGAAAGCTCCACGACGCGTTGCACGAGCTGGGCTTTCTGATCACGTACCATACCTGCGGAGGAACGTTCGCCATCGAGGACCTGATCGTCGCCAACCGTTGCGACGCCTCGGAAACGCTCGCCCCGCCGAGCGTCGGCGGCAACCAGGAGCCGTGGGACTTCGCCGAGAAGATCGCCGGTCGCATCGCGCTGGTCGGCGGCGTCGACCAGTTCCACGTCGTGACCGACGGGAGCGAAGAACTCATCCGCAGCACAGTGCAGACGCTTTTCGAGGGTGTTGGCAGCCGCGGCGGATACATCTGCTCGCTGAGCGACCACTTCTTCGACACCCCGCCCGAGAAGCTCGCCTGCTTCGCCAACGCCGCCCGGGAGTGCCGCTACTCGTGACCCCCCGCCAGGGGGCTGTTTCTGTTGAAGCGCCACGGGCAATCGAGCGCTTCTCACGAATCGGTGGCCTCCTTCTTATGCTGTTCTTGCTCGCCGTGGGGCTGATTTCGCGGTGGCCACCTCTCACGAGCCAGCCGTTCCCAACGGTGGCAAGGGCGCCCGCACCGCGGCGACTGTAACGATTATGCCGGTTATGTCGGTAATGACGCTTGTTCCGGCCATTTCGATTTGTCTCGTTGGGAGGGTTCTCCCGGTCGATACCAATCTGGAGACTTAGGCGAACATTTCCTTTTAAGGCCGGAGACGCTCGTTCGTTTTTGTCAGTCAAGGGGGGACGCGTGGTAAACACGTTCGCACGCTGTGCGGCGATGACGTTGATCCTCGTCGTCGTGGGCCAAACGGGGCTCGCTTTGGACGGAGACGTTCGCCGGCCATCGAGCGGCCAGGCGGCCGGCGCGGTTTATCGTCAGCCGGCCGTACCGGAGGCCCCCTTGCCCTGTTCCTACAAGTATTCATCTTCCTGCGACTACTCGCCCTATCGGTACGCGCCCTGTGCGGTGCCGCGTCAGCCCGCGATCGACTGCGAGTACTGCTATTGCCCTCCGGAGGAACCTTGTGAGGTCTGGACGATTGACTACCTGACCCGCCCGTATTTCAACAGCCATACCTGCTACCAGTTCGGCACGGCTCCAACCGACCCCGACTGGCCGCCGCCCGGATATGCGCCGCTCAGCAAGCTCGACTTTGCCTTGGACTCGACCTGGACCGGTATGCGGGTCGGCGTTGAGAATTCGGACGTGGGCATTCACTTCGAGTGGCTCGCGCCGATTCAGCGGCACATCGACGGACACATGGTCGACTACGACTGGAACATTCTCTCTCCAAGGGACGATCCCAGCCGTCTCGATAGCCAGACCCTTTCGTCCCAACGGTGGAATGAGGGACAGATGCTCGACCTTGGGGGAAGGTTCAAGTTGGCAGACCTGCTCCCGCGAGTGCCCCTCGAAGTCTGGCCCATGCTCGGATTCCGGTGGCAACGGTTCGGCATCACGTGCTCCGGGCTCGACTACGTGGTTCCAGCACACGGCCCGCAACCTCAGTATGACGGCGTCGACGTGCTCACCTTCAACCAGCAGTACTACCTTCTCTATATTGGCGGTCAGCTCCGCACGGAAGTGCATTGCCTGGGCGTACCGGTCGCCGTGACGTTCCAAGGGGATTGGGCGGGCACGTGGGGCTACAACGTCGATCACCATCTATTGTATGAGCTCTACGGCATTCATCGCTACACGATGGAGAGCACCAGCGGCGGCGCAATGCACCTTGCTCTCATTGCCGAAGCCCTCATCAGCAGACGTCTCAGTGTGGGTCTCCAGGCCGACCACTTGGCGATTCGCACCACCGGATCGCACCGTTGGGCCATGACTGGCGCCGCGAGCGTGGACATGACGTGGGACAACGGCGTGACGGTCAAGTCCGACCAGACGTCGCTCACCGCATTTGTTCGCGCCCGCTACTGACCCGCAACGCGGCAGTGGAGCAGACGCTTTCCCTTTGCCGTGCAGCCCTCGGGATCGTCGCTACCCGATCGCCCATACCGCTCGCCCATTTCGCCGACGCCGCCCGGGAGTGTCGCTACGCCTAACGGCCGTACGGTTGCCGCCCGGCGGCGAAGAATCGTAGGCCGGGTTACAACCCGGCAATGATTCCACAGGCACGGTCCAATGGCGCCGGGTCACGACCCGGCCTACGATACTTGGCTCCCGGCGTACCGCAGTCGGTCGAGGCGGTCCCGACAGCCCCTTCGCGCCCCGGCTTTGCCCGGGCGCTGCTTTGTGTTATCCTGTTACCTTGTGGATGGCCCTGCCGGCCGTCGCGACTGGTCCCGTCCCCAATCGGCATGTGCGCCCGTGGCGCAACTGGATAGCGCATCGGTCTTCGGAACCGAGGGTTGCAGGTTCGAATCCTGCCGGGCGTGCTTACAAGTTGTTGACAAGAAACGACTTGCGTTAGGAGCCGAAAACGGCACTTGCGATTCACATTTGACTTTTCTCAAAGATTCTCAAATCGGTACCCTAACACCGACGTTGGCCAACTCTCCGAATAAGGCTCCTGGGGCCGTTATGGAGTCGGTGGAACTAAGAGATCCTGGTGTGCCGGAGAGGGGGCTGCCCGGTATCAGATAGGAAGGTGTTGGGGATCAGCCTGCCCGTTGATCCCATTTGGCTAGTTCGACCGTAAGCCGAGCAGCCAAATTCCAATTGCCCCCCGCCGCTGCCTCTTGAAGCCTGAACGCAAGCGGATCAGGGGGCAAAGCCTTGTAGCCGTATCGTTCGGCGAGCGTGGGTGGAAGACCGGCCGCAATGCGACCAAATGTACGATTGCTTCGCTGTCGCATTTCCTCGTCGGTTTCCTTGGCGTAGCTCTTCATTAGTACGCCCGCCCCCACTCTCTTGCATCGGCAAGCAACCCGTTGGTTCACATCTTCCCCGCTGCGAGCATATTGGAGGCTCGTCTTTCGAGAGGGTATGAAAATAGGCTGGCTCTCCATTTCTAGTTCCAGGAACGATGCAACTCTTGGGAATCATGCCATTATTGGCCATGACACTCACCCATGGCACCGAGCATCCCAGTATTTGAGCAACAGAATCGCTTTTGACTGTTTCCGGGGGAGTAGCACCTCCCACACACGCCTCTTGGCCCACAAGGCAACCCCCTCTTTTTGTGGAGCCTCAGCAGTGCCCTGGGTCCGCAGCAGAGCCAAGCACCCCCTGTTGACCCGTTTCTCGATGCCCCTTCAGACGAAACGGACGCGCGTGGTGATAGCCCTGACAGTCCACCAAAAAGACGCCAATTACGGGAATTCTTGCCAGCGAATACTTGACAGCAATGAAAGATGTACTTAATATATGAAATGCATAATGTATGATGTTTATGCGGTCGGGACTCCTCGTTATCGATCCAATCTTGCACGCCCTGAATTCGGTTACGAACGCGATGAGGGGCCGTACGACGTCGTTGATACAGTTGCCCACTGACGAACTCTGACGGGGTCGGAACCGACAGACGGCTTTCAGCTTTTCGGGGAATAGGGAAGGGGGGCGTGACGGCCGTCGGGGGTCCGTGGTGTTCTTCCATGAATTAATAATCATCCAACTTCGGAGGAGTTAACAGTAGACAGATTCGTCGTCGTACAGGGCACTGCCTGTTGCTTTTCAGTCGCTTCTCGGTTTGGGTCTATTCCTTTTTAGTTTGTCGAAGGGAGTACAGCAATGCGAGCAAAAAAAGGGTTGGTTCTGGGTTTTAGTCTTTTGTTTGTCTCGCTGTTGATTGCGGCGACAACGGCCGAAGCGCAGCAGGTTACCGTGCTGAACGAAGCGAACAACGTGGCCCAACTCGCCACGGTCACGACGCCTGGTAATCCGAAGACGGGGTCCTGGTATCAGTTTGATCCTATGAATATTGTTGATGACCGGGTGTCCCACGGCGTGCCCGCGACGGTTCAATTCTACGACTGGGTCCATTGCTTCTGGGAAACTGACGATCTGGCGCCGTACCAGATGGACTTGGATTGGGGGGGGACCACCTACGATCTGACGAGTCTGCAGGCGTACGTGTGCGCCGGGGACGGCATTCCCCCCGGGTTCCCGGACACGGACCGGAATGTGTCGCAGGTCGACTTCTTCGTTGACTACGGCCTGGGCCTGGGATTCGAATCGGTCGGCACCGTGTTCACCGCTGACACGGATGACGTCGGCGGGTTCGATAAGACGGAGCTCGCCGGCACCTGGAACGCCGTCTCGAAAGTCCGCTACCAGTTCACCCTAGATCTCGGAGCGAACCCGGCCTTCCCGCCGCGGGTTGCCGAAGTGTTGGCCATCGACCCTGCCGTGCCGATCACGTATCAGCCGCAGGGTGGGCAGCAAAGTGGGTTGGTGCTCACCGGCGGCGGCCTCGCACTCACCGGAGAGGGGGGTGTGATGGGCGACGAGACGCAGACCAACGTGGCCTCGCAGACCAACGGCGGTGTCGCCTTCGGAACGCCGCCATACCCTGACCCGGCGCACACGATCGCCCACGCCAACGACGGAATCTACGGCAATAGCAATAGCTGGATCGCCAATGAGCCTGACGCGGGGGGCAAAGCGTTCATCGGCGTTGCGTTCGCACAAGCGCGTAATATCGACGGCTTTGCGATCGGTCGCGACAACAACCAAGCCGGACCCGAGTACACCGACCGTTGGGCGTCGACCTACGACTACAGGATCCCGCAACTTGACGAGGAGTACACGCTGCAGTACACGACGGTGGCCAATCCCGACGAGACCACGCCTGATGGGGACTGGAGCGACGTCGGAACGCTCGATTACATCACGCCCGGCGGCACCAATTTCGCGCAAGCGGGACTGCGTCATCGCTACACGTTCGATGAGGTGACCGGGGCGACCGGCGTGCGGCTGATCGTTCCCTTCAACCAGCAGGACCACGGGGGGCGTGGGACCTGCATTGACGAACTCGAAGTCTACACGGACGTTGTGCCCATACCGGGTGACACGAACGACGACGACATCGTCGACGGGACGGATGCCCAAGTCGTGGCTGCCCACTGGGGTCAGACGGTGACTGAGGACGACTACACCGTGGGCAATTTCAACAGCGACACGATCGTCGACGCGGCCGACGCGGCGATTATGGCCGCCCATTGGGGCGACCACACCGAGGGCGAGTCGGTCGGTGTGCCCGAGCCGACCTCGCTCGGCCTATTGATAAGTGCTGCCCTGGCGGTGCTGCTCGTTCGGCGGCGCCGGCACGGCCAGCCATAGTAATAAAGAAGATTCCCTTTGGGAATCGAACGTTCGGACCAGCGGCGTCCGAAGGGGTATGTGTAGTTAGGGGCATGTGTAGTTCATAGGAATGTGGAGGCGCATGCGTTTGGAGGGGTAAGGGTTTGTTTCGGAGTCGTTGACTGTCGGCGGAAGACCATTTGTACCGAGTCTTGCACGGCGGAATGCTTTGTCCCGACCCCTTTTTCATGGATTGGCACATTCTATTTCACTTCTGGTGATGGGAGTACAACTATGAGAGCAAGTAAGTTTTGGATTCTGGGTCTTGGTCTTCTGCTGATTGTGGCGACCACGGCCCAGGCACAGCAGGTTACCGTGCTGAACGAGCCGCACAACGTGGCCCAATACGGCACGGCCACGTCGCCGAACCTTCCGCAGGCGTCGTATGATCCGATGTGGACCATTGACGACCGGATCTCGCACGGCGTGCCCGGGTACCGGGATTTCTGGGACCGGGTCCATTACTTCGACGCCAGAGATGAAACGGCGCCGTACCAGATCGACGTGGATCTGAACAACCCCGCTGGCTATAACCTGACGGAACTGCAGGCGTATGTCCTTCATGGGGACGACGGGTCACCAGGTGACACCTTCGTGGACGCGGACCGGATCGTCTCGCAGGTCCAGTTCTTCGTCGACCAGATTTCCAACCCTGGGGTATGGACCTCTGTCGGCATAGTGGCCACGGCCGAGTCGGATTACCCCGGCGGGTTCGATAAGACGGTGCTCAACACCGGCGGCCCTTGGAACGGGGTTACGGATGTCCGCTACGAGTTCACCCTAGACGCCACTGCGAACCAGCGCTACCCGCCGCGGATTGCCGAGGTGTTGGCCATCGACCCCTCCGTGCCGGTCACGTATCAGCAGTATGGTGGGCAGGAAAACGGGCTGGTGCTCAGCGGCGGTGGGCTCACCCTCATTGAAGAGGGGGGTACGTTCGATGCGAACAACCTGGCAACCGCGACCGGCGCGGTTGCGTTTGGAACGCCAGGCCATTCCGCGCATCCGATCCCTAACGCGAACGACGGAGTGTACGGCAACAGCAATGCCTGGCTCGCCTATCACCATGCCCCCTACGCCGAGCCCTTCATCGGTATTGATTTGAACGGATCGCATACGATCAGAAGCGTTGCGTTTGGTCGCGAAAATACGACGGCCGGAAACCCATACGCCGATCGTTGGGCGTCGACTTACTTCTACGAGACGGGTTTTGAGGACGTGTACACGCTACAGTACACGACGGTAGCCGATCCCGACGTGGACACGCCCGACGAGCAGTGGATCACCATCGGGACGCTTGATTACATCAAGCCCGGTGGTGAAAACTGGACGGAGTCGGGGCGACGCCATCGCTTCACGTTCAACGCGGTGACGGCGACTGGTCTGCGGCTGATCGTTCCCTATAGCTGGACTGACTCCAGTGGTAAGGCGGTCGCCATCGACGAGTTGGAGGTCTATGCGATACCGGAGCCGGGTACTGCGGTTTTGTTGTTAGGCGCTTTGGCAGCACTGCTGGTCCTGCGACGCAGGGACAGCTAGCCTCGGCGTGTATTTTTGAATTGGACTACGGGGACAGCCTCGGGTAGGATCGGGGGGCTGTCCCCGTTTCTTTTCAATGACACGAAGTAACACAGCAATACAGGGCGCCTCTCGGGCGCGTTGGAGGAGGAGGGTACCATGAGATCATGGATCGCTCCGGTTTTGGCCTTCTTGGTGACCTTCTCGACGCTCGGGCCCAGGGCCGCCGCCACGGAGGTCGAAGATGCCATCGGCTGGCTCTATTACACGGCCTCCGGGCCGGTGCTGCGGGGCAGCCAGAGGACGATGTACGACGGTACGTCGGCCTTCATCCCCCAGTCCGGCGGCGGCTACGGCGCGTTCTGGTTGCGTGACTACTCCTACATGCTCGAAGGACGCATCGGGGTGTTTACCGACCAGGAGCTCATCGACGCCTATGACACGTTTCTCGACGCACAATACAGCGGGGCACCATGGGACGGGGCGTGCGTCGACTGCGTGAAACTCGACGGCACGCCGATCTACATGCCGGGCTACGGCAGCATGGGAGCCAACCCGGTGACCGACGGCTCCCAGTTCATGCTCGACGTGGCCTGGCACACGTATCAACGGACAGGACATGCGGACGTCATTAGCACGACAGGCATGGCAAAGCTCGAAAACGCCATGGCGGCCGTACCGCGGAGCGGCTCGGGGCTGGTCTACATCGACCCGGTGCCGGCCTGGGATCGCTGTCCCTACGGCTTCACCGACACGGTCCGCAAGCAGGGGGAGGTTCTGTTCAGCTCGCTGTTGTACGTGCAGGCCGCCCGACAGATGGCCGATCTCTACGGGGCCCAGGGCAACCCGACCGCCCAGGCAGCCTGGACGACCGAATCCGAAGACATTGCCCAAGAGATTCGCGATACTTTCTGGAACGCCAGCGAAAGTCTCTTCCGCGCGGCGACCGTCCAGTGCAACCAGCCAGACATCTGGGGTTCGGCCTTCGCTGTGTACCTGGGGGTGGCCACGGGGCCGCAGTCCACGGCCGTGGCGAACTACTTCAAGAACAATTACAGCGGGCTGGTGCAATGGGGCCAGGTCCGCCATACACGGCCCGGGGAGTACTGGGAGGTAGCCGGCACTCAGGATTGGTATCAAAACGGCGCCTATTGGGCGACGCCGTCCGGGTGGTTCATCTACACGCTCGATCTGATCGATTCAGACCTGGCCGACCAGACGATCGTCGACCTGGTAACCGATTTCCAAGCGCGGGGAGTTAACGAATTCGTCATTGGCAGCTCAACGCAGCTGCCCAACTATTGCGCCAGCGCGGCTTTGCCGCTGGACGGCATCTTGAGGATCCGCGACTTGCCGCCGCCGCCCCCACCCCCGCCGATAGCGCTGGTCGAGGAAGGCGGCACGTATGGGCCGGATAACCTGGCGCTGGCCTCGGCCGGGGCGGAGCCGTTCGCCGTCGACGAGCTTGACTACAGCGGCATTCACACCATTGCCCATCTCAACGACGGTATCTACGGCAACGAGCATAGCTGGATCGGTGTGGAGCCCAGCCCCACGCTCGGTCAGGGCTTCGTGGGCATCGACCTGGACGGAGTGTACGCGGTCAACAGCATTGCCTTCAGCCGCGACAACGGAGGGGAGGCAACCGAGTACACGGACCGCTGGGCGGGCACGTATCGGCTGGAATACACCACGGTAGCCAATCCCGACGAGAACACGCCCGACGCAGACTGGATCGAGATCGGTACGCTGGACTACTTTGGTCCCACCGGCGAGAACTTCACCGAGCCGTGGCTTCGCCACCGCTACACGTTCGATCCGGTCGTCGCGACTAGCCTGCGCCTGATCGTTCCCTACGTGTATTCGCAGAATGGCAGTGCGGCGACCTGCATCGACGAGTTCGAGATTTACGGGAGCCCGGTGCCGGGCGACACCAACTTGGACGGAAATGTCGACCAGGACGATCTCGAGACATTGGCCACCTACTGGGGCCAGACCGGTGCCGACTGGTCCATGGGCGATTTCGACGGCGACGGTGTGGTCGGTCCCGAAGACGCCGCGATCCTGGCGGCCAACTGGGGCTTCCGCTTTGACGAGGGCGAATCGGCCGCCGTGCCCGAGCCGACCTCGCTCGGTCTGTTGATAAGTGGTGCCCTGGCGGCGCTGCTTACCCTTCGGCGAAGGAGTAGATAGCCCCTTGATGTGTGTGTTTTGGATTGGACGGCGGGGACGCCTTTAAATATAATGCATGATGATTGCTGTCCCCATTCCATTCCAGTCACGCGAAAACACCGTGCGCTTCTTTGGTGCGCCGCGGGAAAGGGTAGCAACATGAGATCACGGATCGCTCCCATTTTGGTCTTTTTGGTGACGTTCTTGATGGTCGGCCCCAGGGCCGCCGGCACGGAGGTCGACGAGGCCATCGCCTGGCTCCATTCGGCCGCGAAGCCGGTGCTGCGGGCCAGCGAAAGGAGCATGTACGACGGCACGGCGGCCTTTATACCCCAGTCCGGCGGCGGCTACGGCGCGTTCTGGCCACGTGACTACGCCTACATGCTCGAAGGGCGCATCGACGTGTTTACCGACCAGGAGCTAATCGACGCCTATAACACGTTTCTCGACGCGCAATATGTAGGAGGCGGATCATGGCACGGGGCGTGCGTCGACCATGTGGACTTCGACGGCACACCCGACTACACGCCGGGCTACAACGACATGGGAGAGAACCCGGTGGCCGACGGCTCGCAGTTCATGGTCGAGGTGGCCTGGCACACGTATCAACGGACAGGAAACGCGGCCATCATTAGTACGACGAACATGAACAAGCTCGAGGATGCGATGGACGCCGTGCCGCGGAGTGGGTCGGGCCTGGTCTACATCGACCCGGTGCCGGACTGGGACCGGTGCCCCTACGGCTTCACCGACGGGGTCCTCAAGCAGGGGGAGGTTCTGTTCAGCTCGCTGTTGTACGTGCAGGCCGCCCGGCAGATGGCCGATCTCTACGAGGCCAAGGGCAACCCGACCGCTCAGGCAGCCTGGACGGCCGAATCCAATGCGGTGGCCACGAGCATTCGCAACACTTTCTGGAACGCCAGCGAGGGGATCTTCCACGCGGCGACCATCCAGTGTAACCAGGCGGACATCTGGGGTTCGGCTTTCGCCGTGTACCTGGACGTGGCCACTACGTCGCAATCCACGGCCGTGGCGAACTACTTCAACAACAACTACAGCGGGCTGGTCGAAAGGGGCCAGCTCCGCCATACAGCGCCCGGGGAATACTGGGAGGCATGTGTTTCCCCTCAGGACTTTATGCAAAACGGCGCTTATTGGGGCACACCGGTCGGCTGGTTCGTTTACACACTCGATCGGGCCGGTTATTCGGCCTTGGCCGATCAGACGATCGTCGACATGGTGGACGATTTCAAAGATCGGGGCATCTTCGAATGTGTCATTGGCTCGGACATGAGGATCGTCAATTACTGTAGCAGTGTAGCTTTGCCGCTGGATGCCATCCTGAAGATCCGCACGCTGGTCCCGCTGCCCGAACCCGAGCTGACGCTGGTCGAGGAAGGCGGCAGCTATGGGCCGGATAACCTGGCGCTGGCCTCGGCCGGCGCGGTGGCATTCGCCGTCGACGAGCTGGGCTACGGCGGTACTCACACTATTACCCACCTCAACGACGGTGTTTACGGCAACAGCAATAGCTGGATCGGGGACGAGCCCAGCCCCACGCTCGATGAGGGCTTTGTGGGCATCAAGCTGGACGGAGTATACCAGGTCAACAGCATTGCCTTCGGCCGAGACAACGGGGTACCAACCGAACACGAAGACCGTTGGCACGGCACCTATGTTTTGCAGTACACGACGGTGACCTCTCCCAACGTATACACGCCCGACGAAGACTGGATCGAAATCGGTACCTTGAGTTATCCTGGTGGCATCGGTGAAGACTTCAGCGAGCCGTGGCTTCGCCACCGCTACACGTTCGACCCGGTCGTCGCGACCGGCCTGCGACTGATCGTTCCGGTGGTCTATTCGCAGAGCAACAGTGGAGCAACCTGCATCGACGAGTTCGAGGTTTACGGCAGTCCCATCCCGGGCGACACCAACTTGGACGGAAATGTCGACCAGGACGATCTCGAGACATTGGCCACCTACTGGGGCCAGACCGGTGCCGACTGGTCCATGGGCGATTTCGACGGCGACGGTGTGGTCGGTCCCGAAGACGCCGCGATCCTGGCGGCCAACTGGGGCTTCAGCCTTGACGGGGGCGAGGCGGCCGCCGTGCCCGAGCCGGGCACGACCGTTTTGTTGCTCGGCGCCGTAGCGGTGTTACTTGCCCTGCGACGCGGAGGTGATCCACTTCTCCGCGCTTCTTCGGATTAGGCAAAGAGGGGTCTGGCCCGGATTTCTCACCACCCCGGCGCGCCGGGACTGCCGGAAGGCAGGGCGTGTCCGAGTCTCCTCTCTTCCGGCAGATTCCGCCGGATTCACGGGCCAAAAGGTTGAAGAGGCTCCGTATTCTATGTATAATGCATAATCCTGGACGCGACTGATGGCCAAGATCGGGGTGCGCAAGCGACCAACGGAGCATCGGATGGCGATTCGGACCACGGCAACGCGGCGTTAGTAAGAAGTCTGGTTGGAAAGGGCAGCTCATGTCCAATCGAGAGAGCGGTTTTATCTCTGTAGGGGCCGTTTGTCAACGGTTTGCTCAGGTTTGCTTTGG
>CAZWWC010000045.1:0-18587 GCA_964637625.1 uncultured Planctomycetaceae bacterium | reverse complement strand
CTCGCCGCGGCACGCGGCGCCGCTTCGGACTTGTGCCGGCAGCTCCAATCGCGCCATCGGGCCGACCAGCGCCCGCGCGTGGTGCTCCTCGGGCCGCCCAACGCCGGCAAGAGCAGCCTCTTCAACGCGCTGGCCCAACGGGCCGGCGCCATCGTCTCCCATCACCCGGGCACCACGCGCGACTATCTCTCCGCCGACATCGACCTGGCCGGAGTACGGTTCGAGCTGATCGACACGGCCGGCGTCGGCCACGAGCCCATCCACGAGGCCGCCGAACAGGTCGCGCTGCGAGAAAGCGACCGGGCCGACGTGCGCCTCCTCTGCATCGACACCACATCGGGTGCCACTGCTGGGGACTGTCCCGATTTTTGTGCAGCCGAAGGCGAAGCAAAAATGGGACTGTCCCCTTCACCGCCGGGTTTTCCCGGGTGGCTGGGGCATAGCGCAGCGATGCCCCAGGATGCTTCTGCTCTCAACATCCTCGTCTTTACCAAGGCTGACCTGATCGAGCCAACCGGGGGCCAGGCAAGGGTGCCTGGGCCAAAGCGAAGCGATGGCCCAGATCAACTCAACGAACAACTGCCGGGCCTGTCGGTCAGCAGCGTGACGGGCCACGGGCTCGACGCGCTGCGAGCCCGGCTGCGCGACGCCGTCCTGCAAGCCCAATCGAGCCCGGCCGGCGCGGTTGCCTCCACGGCGGCCCGCTGCGCCGAGTCACTCCAATCGGCAGCCGACGCGATGGATCGGGCGCTCGATATCATCCAGCGCGGCGCCGGCGAGGAACTCGTGGCCGCCGAGATCCGCGTCGCCCTGGAGGCGATCGGCCGCCTGTCCGGCGCGGTCTGTACCGACGACGTCCTGGACAGAGTCTTCAGCCGCTTCTGCATCGGCAAGTAGCAAGTAGGGCGCCAGTGCATGGGTGCCATGGCCACGCTCGCCGTGGCCATGCTCGAATGTCGGAAAGCATGCTCACGGCAAGCGTGAGCATGGCACCCGGCCAGTGCCTTCTCCGGGTGGCACCGATGATTTTCCGCCAAAGACATTGCCTGTGCTGTCAGTCCTTTCGGAAAATCGTCGGTGTGCCGAAGCCTTGGCGAAGGCACAAGAGGCCAGCTTGTGGGACGGTCCCCTACCTCTTGCCGCTGCGCGGCACCGACGATTCCGCGCTGCGATCATCCTTCAGTAGCAGACCCTATCGCGCGGAATCATCTGATTCTATGAAAGAGCGGTCCTCCTGGTGTTGAATACGGTGTAGTCAATAATAACTCACCAAAACACTGACAGGAGGACCGAGCATGTTATACCTTGGAATCGACCAGCACCGCAAGCAGTTGACCGTGAATTTCCGTAACGAACAAGGCGACATTGTGTTGCGTCGGCAGGTGAGTACCCAGTGGAAACGGGTGCGGGAGTTCTTCGATGCGATTCGCCGGCAAGCGCGTCCGGAAGGAGGGTTCGTGGCCATCCTGGAGGTGTGCGGGTTCAACGATTGGCTTGTGACGATGCTTGAGGAATACGGCTGTCGGGAGACGGTGCTGATCCAGCCGGAGAAGCGTTCCAAGAAGAAGACCGACCGACGTGACGCCAATGCCTTGTGCGAAACGCTTTGGGTCAACCGGCAGCGGTTGCTTGCCGGGAAAACGGTACATGGGCTCAGACGCGTCCTACCACCGACCCCGGAGGATGCGGAGAATCGAGAGCTCACAGCACTGCGTCGCCGGATGGGACAGTTGCGGACTCGGACGATCAACAAGATCCAACACATTCTGCTCAAACACAATCTTCAGCAGGAGTGTCCGACGAAGGGTCTGCAAACGAAGACGGCCCGGCGTTGGCTCAAGAAGTTATCCTTGGGCGAGATGGACCGATTCGAGATGGACCTGTTGTTGGCGCAGTGGGAACTTTGGGAATCGCAACTGGGGGCTATCGAGAAGCAGATCAAGATCCGTCAGAAGTCCGATGAGACGGCGGTGATTGTGGCCAGCGTCCCGGGAGCCGGCGCCTATGGCAGTTTGGCCCTGAGTTCGCGGATTGGGGCGATCGAGCGTTTCGCTCGACCAGGCAGCCTGTCCAATTACTGGGGAATCACACCCGGTTGTCGCAATTCGGGCGACGCGAAGGACCGGCTGGGTTCGATCACGAAGCAGGGCAGTTCCATGGCCCGTTTCATCCTGGGCCAGATGGTGCTGCACGTGTTACGAGACGATCCCTACATGAGGGCCTGGTACGGTCGCATCAAGAAGCGGCGAGGTTCGAAGATCGCCCGGGTGGCGGTGATGCGTCGCATGGCATGTATTCTTTGGCACATGGTCAAATACCAACAGCCCTATGTTCGAGGCGGCCCGTCTCGGGTGAAGCAGGTGAAGGAGATGTTTTACGGGGTCGCATAGCGGGTCGGGGCTCGGCTCAGGCTCGACAGAAGGGGGCCGCCCCCTTCCGCCTCTGCCGTCGCCTCGCCCCATTCGCTTCGCGGTGGGTGAGGGCGAGGCGACGGCGACGGCGGAAGGGGCTCGCGGGAAGGCCCAGGACAGCAGAATGGGACGTACAGGAGGACAGACGAAAACCGGTTGTATCGATCTCTCGTTGTTGAAAACGAGAAGATCCTCACCACGCAAGGCCAGTCTGAGGTGGCACCTGGACTCGGCTCGACGGCTGAGCGCTCATCTGATTGAGACGGCCCTGCGTTGGCGAGACGGTCGCAAAAAATATTCAGTGTCAGGTCAAATTGACCTGAACGCCCGCCGCAGGTACGGGCGGATCCACGAAGGGATGTGTTGGGGTGCAGCCGCAAGGAAAAGAACGGTTGCGAGATGCCCCGCTGGAAAAGACCGCGACAGCCACACTACCCAAAAAAGCACAGCAACAACCCTACCCAGAATCGACACAAAACAGGCCTTTCAAAGGCCCACGTAGAACGTACACCCCCAAAAGCATCGGGAGGCCCTTGACAAGCAAAGCTCTTTCAGGGAGGTGCCACCCTCTGAATTACTCCGCGGTAAACTCATAGCGTCCCGATTCAACGGCGAAGACGGCCGTAGCACCTTCCTGCCGGAGGAATTTCACGCCCGGAGATTCCCCCGCCGACCGTCCGCCTTCCCGTACCGTTTCGACCGCTTTTGTCGGCACGTAGACCGTCGCCGACGTGTTGGCTGGAATCGCGATGCGGTACGTCAGCCTGCTCCCCTCCCGGCGCCACTCGCTCTCGATCGGCCCGCGGATGCTGTGGTACCGGCCCTTGGCCCACGTCAGGCCGCCGCCCGGCCGCGGGCGCAGGACAATGTGTTTATACGCGGGCCGCGTCTCGTCGAGATTGATCCCCGCAATGTCCCGCCACACCCACTCGCCGACCGAACCAAAGGCGTAGTGGTTGAGCGAGTTCATCCCGGGGGACTGCAAACCACGTCCCTTGACGCAGCCGTCCCATCGTTCCCAGATCGTCGTGGCGCCCATCTCGATCATGTGGCCCCAGGAGGGAGGAGTGCGGAGGTTCACCAGTCGGTACGCTTCGTCGTGCTGACCGTTGCGTGTCAGTTCGAGCATCATCCTGTGCGTGGTTTGCATTCCGGTCGACGGGTGGTCGTTGAAACGCTGAATAGCCTCCAGCAGATGACGTACCATCGCTGGGCGTTGGGCGTCGTCAACCATGTTGAAGCTCAGCGCCAGTGCGTAGCCGGCCTGGGTATCGCCGCGGATTCGCCCGTCCGCCCCGACGTACGCCTTGCAAAAGGCCTTCTTGATCGCCTTGGCCAACTCGCCGTATCGCGCCGCCTCCTGGTGGCGGCCGAGCACGTTGGCCATCTTCGCGACGATTTCGGTCGAGTGGGCGAAGAAGGCCGTGGCGAAAATCTCTTTGGGCACCGCACTGCCTTTCCTCGGGTAGCCCTCCAGGTCCATCGTGTCACCGTTGAGCCAGTCATTGTAGTCGTTGCCGCGATTCTTCCGCCAGAGGAGGTTCGGATTGTTGCGGTGGATGAAGTCGACCCAACGCCGGGCGGCCTCGAAGTGTTCGGCGACCATCCGCTGGTCGGCGTAGTTCTGATAGACGCGCCACGGAACGATCGTGCCGGCGTCGCCCCAGGCCGGCACGCCGGAAGAATACTTGTTCGGATCGAGCGGATTGGGAGAGTAATTGGAGAACCGGCCGTCGGCGGCCTGCGAATCGCGGATGTCGGCTGCCCATTTCGTGAAGAACGCCGCCATGTCCATGTTGAAAATGGCCGTCTGGGCAAACGCCTGGATATCGCCCATCCACCCGAACCGCTCGCACCGCTGAGGACAATCGGTCGGGGTTCCGTGCATGTTTCCCCGCTGCACCCAGAGGATGTTCTTCATGAGTTGGTTCAGCAGCCCATTGGAGCATTCGAAGCTTCCCACCTCGGGTGCGGCCGACCGAAACACGCGGCCGACCACCGCGTCGGCGGCGGGCGCCTTCGGCAGGCCGGTGATCTCGAGATATCGAAACCCGTGGTAGGTGAAGTGCGGCTCGAAGACCTCCTCCCCCTCGCCGCGGAGCGTGTAGCGCTCGGTCTGCCGCGCGGAGCGAAGGTTTTTGACGTAAAGGGTGCCGTCGTCATTGAGTATCTCGGCATGGCGGAGCGAAACGGTCGCGCCCCGCGGACCTTGCAGCTTCACGCGGCACCAGCCGACCATGTTCTGGCCGAAGTCGTACACGTACACCCCCAGTTTCGGTTCGGTGCGCTTCACGGGCGAAAGCTCCTGCATGACGCGAATCGGCTCGTTCGGCTGGGCGACGAGCCGGCCGACGTTTGCCTCGACCGTGTGGACCGGTTTCCACGCGGCCGCGTCGAAACCGGGCTCGTTCCAGCCGGGCATCTCCTTGCGGGCGTCGTACACTTCGCCCATGTAAATGCCCGACTCGCGGATCGGTCCGTCGGTCGTTCCCCGCCAGGAGCCCTCCGAGACGATCGACTTTCGACTGCCGTCGACCATTTCGACGTCGAGACGCAGAAGCAGCCGAAAGACGGGCGCCGGCAGCGCGGGCCGCGACATCAACCGACCGGCGTACCATCCCTCGCCCAACACCGCGCCCAGCGCGTTTTCTCCCTCGCGCAACAACTCGGTCACGTCGTACGACTGATACTGGATCCGCTTAGGGTATACTGTCCATTCCGGTGCCAGCAGGTGATCGCCCACCCGGCGGCCGCTGATCGACAGTTCGTAGACTCCCAGCCCGGTCACGTAGACCGTGGCTCTCTTGATCGGTCCCGGCAGCGTGAACTCCTTGCGGAGCATCGTGGCCGGCTGTGGGAGGACTCCCCGGTCGCCACGGTCGGGCTTCACGCGGCCGTCGACCAATCGGGATCTCGACCACGCGCCCGCCTCGATCGAATCGAGGCTCGTCACTTTGGCCCCCTTGGCCAGATTCTTGCCCTGGCCGAGTACTTCCATCTCGGCCAGCGCCAGGCCGTAGTTGCCCGGCTCTCGCCGGCGAAGCCGGGTAGCGGTCAACCGGACGTATCGCGCCTCGACCGGCGCAATCGCAAACGTCGGCGCCCGCGCGCCGGGATTCGCTTCGTCGGCCCTCGTCCGATCGAGCAGCGTCGTCGCGTCGGAAAAGTCGGCCTTCTTGGCCGCTTCAATCCTGAAACGCACTGGGAAGAGGAACCCGGGCGTATCCTTGTAATTGAACGGTCGGGCCGGATGCAGTCGGACCGCGTCGATTCGGCGGACCCGGCCGAGATCAACCGCGACCCACTTCGACGTGTCGGCCGAGGAGGCGAACTGGCTGTGGTAACCGTTGTGCGGCAATCGCGGCGTCCCACGGACCGGCTCGGCATCGGCGGCGATCCACCGGGCCTGCCAATCGGCCGGCTCGAGCAGCGCCATCGACCAACTCGCCGGACGACTCCACGGCGATGGACGTCCCTGGCGATCCCAAACGCGAACCTTCCAGTAGCACGGCTGGCCGCTTTGCAGTGGACGACCGCCGTAGACCACGTGAAGCGTTTCGTCTGACTCAACGCGTCCGCTGTCCCAAAGGTCCCCACGATCCCCGGCAAGGATTCCCGGCGACGAGGCAACGAGTACCCGATAGGCCGTCTGACGCTGACCCCGTTGGTCGCTTGACAGTTCCCAACTCAGTCGAGGACGTCGCACGTCCAGGCCGATCGGATCCGTGAGGTATTCACACCGCAGCCGCTCGACCTTGATGCCCTCGGCGCGAGCCGGGTCGGCTGTCCACAGAGTGCCCAGTAATACAAGAAACGTGAGTGGAGCTTTCATGATTTTTCTCAATAAACTAGGTACCATGCCCACGCTTGTCATCAGGATGTTTGGGAATTCGGGTGGCACGTCCCTGAGGAACGTGTTTTGAAATGGGTGCCACTGCTGGCTTGTCCAGCAGTGTTATTGTCGCAAATCCGCTTCGCACTGCTGGGCAAGCCAGCAGTGGCACCCAGCCTAAAAGACTATTGTAGCAGATTGCTACCCGCCACTGCACGTGCAACTGCAATTCTTGCATAATCCGGCCCCGTCCCAGCAATAGGTGCAGAGCTTCTCCTTCGGCAACCCGATGGCCGCGACCAGATCGTCGAGCCGTTGATACTTCAGCGTTGTGAGCCCCAGTCGTTGCCGAATCCGCTCGACCATCGCCC
The DNA here is from genome assembly GCA_964637625.1 of uncultured Planctomycetaceae bacterium. Lineage (GTDB taxonomy): Bacteria > Planctomycetota > Planctomycetia > Pirellulales > Thermoguttaceae > UBA11386. The sequence continues at coordinate 11,973 of CAZWWC010000045.1, read as the reverse complement.
CATGGCGATCCGACGAAGCATCCGCGTACTCGGCCAGGTGTTCTTCGCCTTCGCCGATCTCCCGGATGGCCCGGCGGCCGGCCAGATCGAGCACGGACTTCGATCGCGAGAAATTCAGAAACTTGCAGCCGTGGATCAACGGCGGGCAGGCCGGCCGCATGTGCACCTCCTTGGCGCCGCATCGATAGAGCCGCTCGATCGTGTCTTTGAGTTGCGTGCCGCGGACGATCGAGTCTTCACAGAACAGCAGCCGCCGGTCTCGAATCAGTTCGCGGATCGGAATCAGTTTCATCCGGGCCACCAGGTCCCGGACACGCTGGTCCTGGGGCATAAAGCTCCGCGGCCAGGTGGGCGTGTATTTCACAAACGGCCGACCGTAGGGAATTTTCGCCTCATTGGCATAGCCGATCGCATGCCCGGTCCCCGAGTCGGGAATGCCCGCCACCATGTCGATCTCCTGATCGTCCGCCCTGGCCAGCGCCGCGCCGCAGCGGTTGCGGGCCACCTCGACGTTGATGCCTTCATACTCCGAGGCCGGGTAGCCGTAATAGACCCAGAGAAAGGCACAGATCTGCATCTGCTCACCCGGCGGCGCGACCGTCTCGACGCCCTCAGCGGTGATGCGCACAATTTCGCCCGGCCCGAGATGTCGAAGAATCTCGTAGTCCAGGTTGGGCAGCGCGCACGACTCGAGCGTCACCGCGTGAGAGCCTTCCTTCCGGCCGATCACCAACGGGGTGCGCCCCAGGCGGTCCCGGGCGGCGTAGAGGCAATGGTCCGTCAGCAGCAGCATCGAGCACGACCCTTCGACCGCATTCTGAACGTGCCGGATGCCGTCCTCGAACGTGCCTTCACGATTGATGAGCGTAGCCACCAGCTCGGTCGGGTTGATCGCCTCGCCGCTCATCTCCGAGAAATGGGCCGTCCGATTCTGGAACACTTCGGCGGCCAGCGCGTCGAGGTTGTCGATCCGCCCGACGGTGACCAGGGCATACGTGCCCAGGTGCGAACCGATGATCAACGGCTGGTCCTCGTAGTCGCTGATCACGCCGATGCCGATCGGCCCGTGCATCTTGCCCAGGTCGTCTTCGATCTTGCCGCGAAACTGGGCATTGGTGATGTCCTTGATGAACCGCGTAAACCCTTCTTGGTTTCGCACGGCCAGCCCACCGCGAACCGTACCCAAATGGGAATGGTAATCCGTGCCATAGAACAAATCGCCGACACAGTCGTCCTTCGAAGCAACTCCGTAGAATCCGCCCATCGTGGTTTCTCCTTCGGTCCTGGTAGGGTGCGTCGTGACGCACCAATCACTTCTATGGCGACCGCGGGCTTCCGCCCGCGGCTGTCAATCCTCAATCCTCAATCCCTAAATCCCTAAATCCCCCCTACGTAATGCCGGCGTGATAGTCCTGCAGGCTCTTCACCGGATCACGGCCGTCGCGGCAGGCCGCGATACCCTTAGCCGCTGCCAGCGCGGCGGCCAACGTGGTCACGTAGGGAATCTTGCATCGGATGGCCGTCTGGCGGATATAGGCGTCGTCGGCCTTGCTCGCCTTGCCGCGAGGCGTGTTGACAACCAACTGGATCTCACCGTTGGTGATGGCGTCCGAGATGTTCGGCCGACCCTCGCGCATCTTCAGAATCGGCTCGGAAGCGATCCCATACTCGGCAAGGAATTCGTGTGTCCCCTGGGTCGCCTTGATCGCAAAACCCAGCTCGGCAAAACGCCGGGCGACTTCCTGCACGGCCGGCTTGTCCCGGTCGGCCACCGTGATCAGCACGGTTCCCTCGGTCGGCAGCCGCAGTCCCGTCGCCTCCTGCGACTTGTAAAAAGCCAGACCGAACGATCGGGCCATCCCCAGTACCTCGCCCGTGCTCCGCATCTCGGGTCCCAGCACCGGGTCGACCTCGTGATACATGTTGAACGGAAACACGGCTTCCTTCACGCCGAAATGCGGAATCGACTTCCGGCCCAGCCCCAACTCCGAAAGCTTCCTGCCCAACATGATCTGCGTGGCGATCCGGGCCATCGGAATGTTGCAGACCTTCGAGACCAACGGCACGGTGCGGCTCGCCCGGGGATTGGCCTCCAGGATGTAGACCGTGTCCTTGTGGATCGCATACTGGATGTTCATCAGCCCGACGACGTTCAGCTCCATGGCGATCTTCCGATTGTACTGGTAGATCGTGTCGATGTGTTTTGGCGGAATGCTGATCGGCGGAATCACGCAGGCCGAATCGCCCGAGTGAATCCCGGCCAACTCGATGTGCTCCATGATGGCCGGCACGAACGCGTCTTCTCCGTCGGCAATGGCATCGGCCTCGACTTCGATGGCGTTTTCGAGGAACTTGTCGATCAGGATCGGCCGCTCGGGCGAAACTCCCACGGCCGCGGCCACGTAGTGCTTGAGCATCTCCTCGTCGTGGACCACTTCCATAGCCCGACCGCCGAGCACGAACGACGGCCGCACCATCAGCGGATAGCCGATCTCCCCGGCGATCCGCAATGCTTCTTCCAGGTTGCTGGCCATGCCGGAATCCGGCTGGGGGATGCCCAGCCGTCGCATGATCTGGCGGAACCGGTCCCGATCCTCGGCCAACTCGATCGATTCGTGCGACGTGCCCAGAATGTTCACGCCGGCGGTGGCCAATTCGGCCGCGATGTTCAGGGGGGTCTGGCCGCCAAACTGGATGATCACCCCTTCCGGCTTCTCCTTCTCGTAGATGCTCAACACGTCTTCGACCGTCAGCGGCTCGAAGTAAAGCTTGTTCGACGTGTCGTAGTCGGTCGACACGGTCTCCGGATTGCAGTTGACCATGATCGACTCGAGACCCTCGTCCCGCAACGCAAAGGCCGCGTGCACGCAGCAATAGTCGAACTCGATTCCCTGGCCGATGCGGTTCGGCCCGCCGCCGAGCACCATCACCTTCCGATTGCTCGAAACACGGGTCGCGTCCGGCGCGTTGTAGGTCGAATAGTAATAGGCCGCATTCTCCACACCACTGACCGGCACGGCGTGCCAGCCCTCGACCACACCCAACTCGGTGCGCCGCCGGCGGATCTCCGGCTCGGCAATGCCCAGCAACCCGGCAAGATACCGGTCGGCAAAACCGTCGCGCTTCGCCTGGCCGAGCAGCTCGTCGGGCGGCATGTGGCCCTTGTGCTTGAGGATTTCCTCCTCCAGCTCGACCAGTTCCTTCATCTGCTCGATGAACCACGGCTTGATATACGTCAGTTCGTAGAGCGACTGCACGTCGGCCCCCTTGCGGAGCGCCTCGTACATCAGGAACTGCCGCTCGGAGGTGGCCTCGCCCAGCAACCCGAGCAACTCGTCCAACGGACGCTCGTGGAAGTCTCGGGCAAACCCCAGCCCATAGCGCCCGGTCTCCAGCGACCGGATGGCCTTCTGAAACGCCTCCTTGTACGTCTTGCCCAGGCTCATCGCCTCGCCCACGGCCCGCATTTGCGTACCGAGCTTGTCTTCGAGCCCAGCGAACTTCTCGAACGCCCATCGGGCGAACTTCACCACGACGTAATCGCCCGAGGGCGTGTACTTCTCCAACGTGCCGTCGCGCCAGTAGGGAATCTCGTCCATCGTGAGCCCCCCGGCCAGAAGCGACGAGACGTAGGCGATCGGAAAACCGGTCGCCTTCGAGGCCAACGCCGAGCTTCGCGAGGTCCGCGGATTGATCTCGATCACCACCACCCGGCCGGTCTTCGGATCGTGGGCGAATTGGATGTTCGTCCCTCCGATGACTTGGATCGCCTCGACGATGTCGTACGAGTGCTTCTGCAGGCGTTGCTGCAGCTCCTCGTCGATGGTCAACATCGGGGCCGTGCAATACGAGTCGCCGGTGTGCACGCCCATCGCGTCGACGTTCTCGATGAAACAGACCGTGATCATCTGGTTTTTGGCGTCGCGAACCACTTCCAACTCGAGCTCCTCCCACCCGAGCACCGACTCCTCGATGAGAATTTGGCCGACAAGACTGGCCGAAAGCCCTCGGGCGGCGACGGTGCGGAACTCCTCCATGTTGTAGACCAGCCCGCCGCCGGTTCCACCCATGGTGTAGGCCGGCCGAATCACACAGGGAAGGCCGATCTCTTCGACGATCTTCTCCGCTTCTTCGACGCTTCTGGCGATCTTGCTCCGAGGCATTTCAATGCCCAGCCGGTCCATCGTGTCCTTGAACGCCTGGCGGTCCTCGCCCCGCTCGATCGCGTCGACCTGCACGCCGATCACCCGAACCCCGTGCTTCTCGAGCACGCCCGCACGGAACAGCTCTGACGAAAGATTCAGCCCCGACTGGCCACCAAGATTGGGCAACAGCGCGTCGGGCTTCTCCCGCTCGATGATCTCCGCCAACGCCTGCACGTTCAGTGGCTCGATGTACGTGGCGTCGGCCATGCCGGGATCGGTCATGATCGTCGCCGGGTTCGAGTTCACCAGGACGATCTTGTAACCCAGGCTGCGCAGCGCCTTGCAGGCTTGGGTGCCCGAGTAGTCGAACTCGCACGCCTGGCCGATCACAATGGGCCCGGAGCCGATGATCATCACTTTCTCGATGTCGTCGCGTCTCGGCACGGTTGGTTACTCCTTTGTATATCGCATGCATCCTGCATGAAGTTAGCCGTCGAGCCTGCTCGACGCCCAGGTGCCACTGGCTGCTCATCAGCCAGTGCCGTCCTTCCTAGCCGCAGGCGGAAGCCTGCGGTCCCGAGTGCCACCACATACCCACTACCGTCGCCGTCGGGCTCCCGCTCGACGCTATCAACTCCCCTCTGATCTTCCCGTTTAGATATGACAGCGCAAGTTCCCAGGATCGTTAGCCGGCAGGCCTGCCCGCCGCGAGCAGCAAGTGTGTTGCCCGCCGCGCAGGCGCGGCGGCTAGCAGATCATTTTCGGAACGTTGCGCTGTCATGTTAGACGTATTCAACGGTCGCGGGCGGCTTGGGCGTCAGGTCGTAGAGACAACGATTCACCCCCTCGATCGCCGTCACGCGTTGGCAAATCCGGTGAAGCACGTCCCACGGGAGTTCCACCGCGGTGGCGGTTCGTGCGTCCACGCTGTCGATACACCGCACGACCACGATCTGGCCGAACTCTCGCTTTCCGTCGCGGATTCCCGTGGCCTTGTCCGTAAGCAACACGGCCATGTACTGAAACGCGCCGCTGGCGCCAAGCTCCTCCTCGACAATGCTCGTCGCCGCTCGCACGGTGTCGAGCCGCTCGGGCGTCACCTCGCCCACGATCCGCGTGGCCAACGCCGGCCCGGGAAACGGTATCCTTTCGGTCAACTCGCCCGGCAGCCCCAACACCCGGGCCACCTCCCGCACGCCGTCCTTGCGAAGCGTGGCCAGCGGCTCCAGCACGTGGTAGCCGTACTCCTTCTCCGGGTCGATACCCATCTGGGCGAGGATATTGTGCTGCCGTTTGATTCCGGCGACCGTCTCCTCGATGTCGGTCAGAATGGTCCCATGCAGCAAGTACTTTGTGCCGCCCGTCTGCACAAGGTCACCGAACACCTTGCGGTAGAAGGTGTCCGTGACGGCATTGCGCTTGTCCTCCGGATCGGTCAACCCGGTCAACGCGTCGAGGAAGGCGGCGCGGGCGTCGATCCGCTCGACCGGAATGCCCATGTCGGCGAAGATGCCGACGACGCGCTGCGGTTCGCCTTCCCGCATCAGTGCATTGTCCACAAAAACCGTCCTGAGCCGATCACCCAGCGCACGGTGTCCCAACACCGTCACCACGGAGCTGTCGACACCGCCGCTTAAGGCATTCAGCGCGATGCCGTCTCCGACCGTTTCGCGAATCTCCTCGATTTTCTCCTCAACCAATGCCTTGTAGTTCATCCCGATCCTCCTATCGATGTCTGAACGATGACGTGTGTTTCGTGCGGGTGCCACTAGCGGAAAAAGAGGACAGGTCCAATTTGCCGCCTGCGGCCCGAAGGGTGCTGTGCACAAATTGAACTTATCCCCTTTTTCCTTTATCCCCTTTTTCCTCGTTTCCGACTCCATCCCCCTGTCGATCGACGACGTTAGCGATAAGCTAACAAAGCTCGCAACAAATGTGAATCCGGGGCCCACCACCCCCCTCACAGAAGGTGTCGGCCCGTGCCAGCAGACCGAAACAGGTCATCCTGAGCGCAGCGAAGGATCTCGATCCCGGCGCGCCGGGAAGGAGATTCTTCGCTGCGCTCAGAATGACAATGCCGGGTTTCAATAGAGCTTGAGACTACTGAAACTGACAACCCAAGCCAACTCCTTTTCGTGTTTTTCGTGGCCATTGTTCGTCTCTTCTCCGCGTCCTCTCCTCCCGATGTATCGGGACCGGGATGGTACCAAAGAAGTCTGGCCAGAAACGGGCCGAGCCTCAGCCACGATGGAGCTGATAAGGAGGCAGAGACTAGCTCAAACGGTCCGCTCCCCTACTCGACGACGCCATCGGCCCAGCACGGCCGCCAGGGCTACCAGGAGCGAAGACAAGATGACGATCATCGCCCCGGCCGGCAGGTCGGTTGCCTTGCAGATGAGAAACCCGCCGACGCCACTGACCGCGCCGAGGACGCCCGAGAGCAGAAGCGTCCGCCCGTAGCCTCGAACCAGCAGAAACGCCGCGGCCGCCGGGTTCGTCAGCAGGCTGTAGATCATCAGTCCGCCGACGGTCTGGAAATTGACCGTCACCACGACGCTCGTAAGAATCAGAAACCCGGTCCAGACCAGCGTCACGCGAACGCCCGCGGCCGCGGCGTGCAATCGCGAGAAGAGAATCGCCCGCATCTCCTTGTAGAAGCAAGCCAGAAACAGCAGCTCCAGCGCGGTGCTGCCGGCCATGATCGCGCAATCTCGCCACCGGCAGGCCAACACGCTTCCCCAGAGCAGATCGAGCACGTCGTTCTTCGACACGCCGTACACGTCGAACAGACCTAGACCCAGGAACGCCAGTCCCATGGTCAGCGAAAAGAGCAGCCCGAGCACAATGTTTGAATCGACGTGAATCCTCTCCGGATCGAGCAGGCCCACGACCAGGGCCATCGCCGTCGCACCGGCCAAGGCGGGCAACATCAACCCCGGGCCGGTCAGCCCGCAGAGGCTCCCCAGCACGGCCCCGGCCAGTGCCGCATGGGCAACGCACACCCCGAGAAAAGGAATCCGCATGCCGACGATATAGGTCCCCAGCACGCCGGTCGACGCGCCGGCCAGCGCGCCGCCGCAAAGCACGGGTCCCCAAAGCGCCAGGTCGATCATCGCTCGTGCCTCCCGCCGGGAACGACCGCGTGGCGGCCCCGGGAGCGAACGATACGAAGACCCCGGCCATAGAGCCCCTCGATCCGCTCCTCGGTCAACACGTCCTCGGGCCGGCCCGAGGCGATCGGCCGCCCACGATCGAGCACCAAGAGCCGATGACAACCGCGCGGGATAACCTCCAACTCGTGACAGACCAGCAGAATCGTAAGCCCGTGCTCCTCGTAGAGCTGCTCGAGCAGGCCGACGATCTCCTCGCGCCAATACAGGTCGAGGTTGGCGGTGGGCTCGTCGAGCAGCAGGATTTGCGGCTCTTGGACCATGGCCGTGGCGATCAGTGTCTTGCGTTGCTCGCCGCCGGAGAGCTCGCCATAGCTGCTATTTCGCAAGGGCCCGAGGCCCAGCCGCTCGATCCAGTGATCGACGATCTGCCAGTCCTGACGGTTCAATCGCCGAAACAAGCCGGCGATGCCCGTCCGCCCGGTCGCGACGACCTCACGAACCGAAAGCGGCATTTCACCCCGGGCGGTGAGCACCTGGGGAACGTAGCCCAGCCGTCGCCGCAGCCGGCACAGCGCCGCGGCGCGCAACTCGGCCACCGGCTGGCCGAGCACGTCAACGCGCCCCCGGCGGGGCCGGACAAAGCCGAGGCAACACTTCAGCAGCGTACTCTTGCCGGCGCCGTTGGGCCCGAGAATCCCAAACACCTCGCCGCCGCCGATTTGCAATTGCTCAATTGAAAGCGTGCGGCGCCCTCCGGCTCGGCACTCGAGTCCTGCGATGTCGACGGCCAAGGAACTCATTGTCGGGCTCCTTCGACCAGCACGCGCACGTTCGCCCGAACCAGCCGGTCGAACGCTTCGCTGCGGCCGGGCTCGGGGAAATTGTCAAACATCAGAACCCGAGCGCCCAGCCGATCGGCCACCACGTCGGCCAGGCGTCGTCCCTCGGGCCGATTGGCGATGATCCATTTCACGCCGGCCTGCTCGCCCTCGGCAACGGCCCGGTCCAACATGCTCGCCCGAGCCGTATCGGCACTGCCCAAGGTGGCCACGACGTCGAGTCCCAACAACCGACAGAATTCCTCCTGGTGGCGGCTGGCCACGACCGGCGTCTTCACGAGCCGGGCGTCGGACACCTGGCTTTTCATCCACGCGCGAAGCGTCTTCATTCGCGCCGAGATGTCGGCCAGCCGAGCCTCGGACTGCTCCGCCGAGAGCATGCCGCGCCGCACCAGCGAGTCGGCCACTTGTCGACAGGCGGCCTCGTAGGCACTAGGGTCACACATCCCACCCGGCACGCTCACCGGCAACACGGCCAGCCGATTGCCCAATCGCCCGGCAAGCTTCTCCTCCAGCGAGTTCTGAAAATCCAGCCGGAGCAGCAGAGCCGCCGAGGCGAGCCGTTCGATTTGACTGGGACGCAGGTCGAAATGGCCAGGGCACGCGCCCGGGGATCCAAGAACAATGATCGTCGGCCGGCCCAGCAGATCGGTCGCCACCGCCTCGAGATAGGGACTGGTCACCGCAATTGCCGGGCCTTCGGCCCGCGGCGCCCGGCAGTCGCCCGTCGTCGACGACGGATTCGAGGCCGGTCCCGGCTGACAACCGACAACCACCATCGTTGCGGCAAGATAGACGAGAATACCATGCTTGATTCGGACGAAGTACATCTCTAGATTTGGACCGATTCGGTTTGAATCATCGCCCGGCAGAAACCGAACGAAGCCGACGCCACGCAATACGGGGGGCACTGTTCGGCTTCCGCGCAGGGTGGTAGTATTACGTTTCTTCGACACATAATACTATACCAGGTATGTGGCTGCAGCAGAAGCGAGTGCCGCGAAGGTCGATATTTGTCGAACGAGCCAAAGGAGGCCCTGTGGACGACCCAAGAATCGCGTTTTTCGACCGCCTTTCGGCCGACTGGGACCACTCGGAACAGGACCCGAAGGAGACGATCTGTCGCCTGGAACAACTAGACGATCTGCTGCGTCTGGGGCAGGGACTCGACGTGTTGGAAGTGGGATGTGGCACGGGGCAGTTGACCGGCTGGCTGGCCCAGCAGGTGGCACCCGGTCGTGTGACGGCAATCGATTTTTCCGACGGAATGCTCCAGCAAGCTCGGGCGAAGCAGATCGACGCCGAGTTTCGGCTCTGTGACGTTTGCCGCGATCCGCTACCGCGCAGCTTGGCCGATCTGATCCTCTGTTTTCACAGTTTTCCACACTTTCGCGACCAGGACGCGGCCTTGCGCAATCTGGCCGGCGTATTGCGGCCTTCGGGCAGAATCATCGTGGTTCATTTGGGCTCGATCGCCGCGATCAATGCCTTTCACGATAGCGTCGGTGGCGAGATCGCCGGGGACCACCTGCCCAATGAAAAGCAATGGAATGCGTTGCTCTCGAGCAACGGCTTGCGTCGAACAGCCTGGGTAGATCGTGAGGACTTATTCTTTCTCGAGGCTGAAATCGACGAGAGCCGCTAGAAGCGAGCCAGTCTTCGGGCAAGGTCCTCACCTCGGAACATCACAATTGCCACGGCCCTCGTGATGGTCACCTGGCGAAAGACAGGCGCACTCCTGGAAAGATGTCGAGCCAGTGCAAGTGAGGTTGTGGGGACTTGAACCCCAGACCTACGGATTAGAAGTCTGCCGAGAGGTATTTTGCCCGCTTTGGCCCGCTACAACCACACGGAAACCCCTGAAAACACGGCACTTTCTGCTCGGAGAGCGTAGTACTTCATGACCGTTGAATTTGTGGGTGCCACGGGCATCTTGCCCGTGCTTTTGTTTCAGGAGCACTGGCGAAACGCCAGTGGCACCCAATTGCAAAAACAAGAGTCATGAGGTACTGGAGGGATTTTGAAATCGCTCTACACACGAACTCTGAACCGGTGTCACCCCCCTCATGGCTGACGCTCCTTGCGGAATAACGGCCCTGCGGAAGGGGCTGCCGGGCCAGCCGGGGCATTCCTTCGGGGATAATTGGAACCAATTTGCCCTGAAAGTTCATGGAAACTCCACAAGTGCTGACATTAGTCTTGTAGAGAGGGGCTCAGCTTGCGCGGACGCATCCCATCACGATCTGTTTGGTCAACATGCCCGATACTTCACAGACTGCGGACTTCGTTCAGTTGTGGATGTTGCACGGACAGACCATCTACGCGCATCTCCTGACGTTGACGTCCAACGACGCCGACGCCGACGAGCTGTACCAGGATGTCGGGATGACGTTGTGGGAGAAATTCGACCAATTCACTCCGGGCACCAACTTCCAGGCGTGGGCACGCCAGGTCGCCCTGTACAAGGTCCGCAATTTCAGGAGACTCCGACATCACAAAACCGTCCTTTGCAGCCCAGAGTTCCTCGACGCCATCGACCAGGTGACGGCGAAAGACGCGGAGACACTCGATGCCCAGCGCAGGGCGTTGGCTGACTGCTTCGACAAGCTCCCACCGAAGCACAAGGATCTCATCAACCGACGCTATGAGCCTGGTGCAACGCCCAAGAGCGTGGCCGGTCAAACAGGGCGGGGTGTGAAAGCGATCTACGAAGCTCTAAGACGCATTCACCGAACACTCTTCGATTGCGTTCGCAGGGCGACCCTTGGGGAGGGAATTCCATGAGCAATTCGCTCTCGCCCGAACAACTCGACAAACTCTGTGAGTTGACTCATTCGCTACACGAAAAACGCATCACGCCGGAAGAGCGCGCCCGGCTCGAAGACTGGATCTGCCGCGATGAAGAGGCTTGTCGGATCTATATACATTACACGCATCTGTACGCCAACCTGCGTTGGCGCAAAATACAGAAGCGGGAACCCAACCAGGTGGCGTCACGTGGCAAGACCCAGGCATCTCAAACGCCCATACTCGGGTTCTTGGGCGATGTGTTTCAAGCAGGAACAGATTTCCTTTCCCGGTCGCTTGTATTGACGCTGCTGTTGACCATTGGGCTGCCGGGAATCTTGCTGCTGGTGTTGTTGGTGCATATCGGCTCACAGCCGGCGCCGGAGTTGGCTGCCCGCCCGAAGGTCTCACCACCAGTTGCCGCGGTGCCGGCGTCCGTAGCTCAAGTCACGCAAACGCATGAGTGTATATGGGACAAGGCCGACACGGCCGTGTCGGTCGGTACCTGGTTGCCCGTAGGACGGCAGCTTCGCCTGAGTGAAGGTCTGGTCGAAGTCACCTTCGCCGACGGCGCCAAGGTGCTCTTGAAAGGTCCGGCCACGTTCGACACGGAAAGCGGCGGCCAGGGCTTTCTGCACGCCGGGAGCCTCGTGGCCAACGTGCCCAGCCGCGCGGTGGGATTCACGGTCCAAACACCCACCGCGACCGTGGTCGACCTGGGAACGGAATTCGGCGTCTCGGTCGAGGCCGAGAAAGGGATGGCCGAGGTCAAAGTGTTTCAGGGAAGGGTGGAGTTGACAGCGGGCAAGGAAGCGAGCGGGCAAACGCTCACCTGCCGGCGCGTCGAGGCTGGCCACGCGGTCCGCGTTGAGCCGACCGGTCCAAAAGGCAAGTTGGTCGTTCAGGAAATCGCCCTTCCAGTGGATCGTTTCGTGCGACATCTGCCCACGCCGCCCGTCAAACCGCCTGTGGCCAGCAAACCGGTCAAGCCGGCAATTGTCGGTAATTTCTCGGGCGGAAACGGCGAGACCCAACCGGATCAATTTCCTGGCATAACTGGGGGCGGCTGGGGCAAGGGCTGGGTAGTAA
>CAZWWC010000044.1:0-18649 GCA_964637625.1 uncultured Planctomycetaceae bacterium | reverse complement strand
ACACCCTACCAAGTGCGAGAGCGGGATTCGAACCCCGACCCTTATTCAGGACTGGCTAAGAACGTGTTTTGAAAATGGCTGTAGCCCATCCACGGGTGCCATGGGCGGCTCGCCCGCCCTTGTATTTGAGCCCATTTGGTGGCCAGCACTGGCTGACAAGCAGCCAGTGGCACCCTTTTCAAAACACGTTCTAAGTCTACCAAGAGGTATCTTGCCCGCTATGGCCCGCTACAACTACACTGACGGAAACTCCTCAAAAAAAGCACGGCACTTTCTGCTCGGAGAGCGCAGAGCGATGGGTGAAACGCGTAGCCGGCTCGTGGAGTGTTGATGGAGTATCGGAGTGCTCGTCGCGGTCCAGAGGGCGGTGCGACTGCCCGCAAGTTCCTGAGGACCAAAGGTTTTGCAGGATACGCCGGGGCTATGGTGTGACCTTGCCTCCCTATCACCCTCCGCCCTCCGGGGGCGCATCCGCAGCGTCGCTGAGCTGCTATAATTGCAGCCGTGGAAATCTGTCTGAGGGTCACGCCCATGACCAACGTCACCCAACTCCTGTCAGCTATCGAGCAAGGCGACCCTTCGGCCGCCGAGCAACTCCTGCCACTGGTTTACGACGAGCTGCGGAAGCTGGCGGCCCAGAGGATGATGCAAGAGAAGCTGGGGCAGACATTGGATGCCACGGCTTTGGTGCATGAGGCGTACCTCCGGCTGGTCGACGTTGATAAGGCTCAGCACTGGAACAGCCGGGGGCACTTCTTCGGGGCAGCGGCGGAGGCCATGCGCCGTATCCTGGTCGAAAACGCGCGTCGCAAGTCAAGGGTCTGCCACGGGCGTGATCGTCAGCGTGAAGAGCTGTGCGATGTGCCGCAGCCAGTCGGCCCGGATCCCGAGAAGATTCTCGCTGTCGATGAAGCGGTCTCTCGACTCGAGAAGGAGGAGCCGGCTACAGCTAAAGTTGTCACGTTACATTTCTTTGCCGGCATGACCCTTGAGGAAACTGCCGAAGCACTCGCAATTTCGCGCGCAACCGTTTATCGCCAATGGGCTTATGCTCGTGCGCTGCTCCGACTGGCCCTGCAGGACAATGATCCTGATTCCCGGGCCTGAGGAATTCTGGCTCGCCTATGAGACCCTCTGGCGATTTTTGTCGCACTGCTTGATAGGAGACCACAGAGGATCGGACCATGTCCCAGCTTCCGACAAGCGCAAAGGACCTCTTCCTCGCTGCCTTGGATATCGAGCCGGCCCAGCGGGCCGCGTTTCTCGACGAAGCGTGTGCCGGGAACGCTCCCCTGCAACGGCAGATCGAAGCCCTGCTTCGGGTCCACGACGAGCCAGATAGCCTGCTGGACAGACCTCGTATTGATCTGGGGCTGTCTCGTGATGCTGGTGTCAACTCGGAAGCCACCGTCGACGAGCCGCCCATCACCGAGAAGCCCGGTACGGTTATCGGCCCCTACAAGCTGCTTCAGCAGATCGGCGAGGGGGGGTTTGGCATCGTCTACATGGCCGATCAGATCGAGCCGGTCAAGCGGCGCGTGGCGCTGAAGATCATCAAGCCGGGGATGGACACTCGGCAGGTGATCGCCCGTTTCGAGGTCGAGCGGCAGGCTTTGGCGATGATGGATCATCCGAACATTGCCAAGGTGCTCGACGCCGGCACCACCGCTTCGGGCCGGCCCTACTTCGTGATGGAGTTGGTCAAGGGCTTGCCGATCACGCAGTTTTCTGATCAGCAGCACCTCACGCCCCGGCAGCGGCTGGAGCTGTTTGTGCCGGTCTGTCAGGCGCTGCAGCACGCCCATCAAAAGGGCATCATCCACCGCGACATCAAGCCGTCGAACGTCCTGGTGGCGAAATACGACGACCAGCCGGTGCCCAAGGTGATCGACTTCGGCGTCGTCAAGGCGATCGAGCAGCAGCTGACCGAAAAGACCATGTTCACCCAATTCGGTCAGATCATGGGCACGGTCGACTACATGAGCCCCGAGCAGGCGGAGCTGAATCAACTCGACATCGACACCCGCAGCGATATCTACTCGCTCGGCGTGCTGTTGTACGAACTGCTCACCGGCGAGATGCCGTTCGACCGCCAGCGGCTCCGCAGTGCCGCGTTCGACGAGTTGTTGCGGATTATCCGCGAGGAGGAACCCCCGAAGCCCAGCCTGCGGCTGAGCACCAGCGAGTCACTGCCGTCGATCGCCGCCAATCGGCAGATCGAGCCGAAGAAGCTGAGCACGCTGGTCCACGGTGAGCTGGATTGGATCGTGATGAAGGCCCTGGAGAAGGACCGCACGCGGCGATACGCGACCGCCAATGAATTTGCTAATGATATCCGACGGTATTTGAACGGCGAGCCCGTTGTTGCGTGTCCGCCGTCAGCGGCGTATCGATTTCGGAAGTTTGCCGGACGGAACAAGACGGCGATTGTGACCGCGTCGTTGGTCGTGGCAGCGCTGGTGGTCGGCATCGTGGGGACCACGTGGCAGTCGATCCGGGCAACGAAGCAGCGTAATCGGGCAGTCACCGCAGAGCGGATCGCAACGGATCGTCTTGCTCGCGCGGTTACGGCGGAGAAGCGCGCCCAGGACGAAGCCGAGAAGGCCAAAACGGAGGCCGCCATTACCCAGGCAGTCAACGACTTCGTGAAGGAGGATCTTTTGGCCCAGGCGGATCCCGGCAATGAGCCGGACCGGGACATTAAGCTACGCACGGTGGTGGACCGCGCGGCGGAGAAAGTCGAAGGACGCTTTGTGGATCATCCCCTGGTGGAGGCGGCAATCCGCACCACGCTGGGAAGCACGTACCAGTCATTGGGCCAGTACGAGAGAGCCCACCAGCATTCCAAGTGGGCTTTGGAGACCCGTCGTCGGGTACTGGGCCAGCAGCACCCACAAACCCTGGTTTCCATGGACATCCTGGCAAACCTGTACCATCACCAGGGCCGCTACGAGCAGGCCGAGCCGCTGTATGAGAAGATTTTGGAGATCTGCCGTCGGGTGTTGGGCCCGAGGCACCCAGGCACGCTGACCTCCATGAACAACCTGGCGGGGCTATACAGGGCTCAGGGCCGCCACGAGCAAGCCGAGCCGCTGCAGCAGAAGGCTCTGGAGATCCAGCGCCGGGTACTCGGCGAGGCGCACCCAGACACCCTGTCTTCTATGAACAACTTGGCACTCCTGTACATGGCCCAGGGCCGCTACAAGGACGCCCAGCCGCTGTACGAGAAGACTCGGGAGATCTGCCGTCGGGTGTTGGGCCAGCAGCACCCAAACACGCTGAGCTCCATGAACAACCTGGCGGAGCTGTACAAGGCCCAGGGCCGCTACGAGGAAGCCGAGCCGCTGTATGAGAAGACCCTGAAGATCCGTCGCCGGGTACTGGGCGAGCAGCACCCACACACGCTGACCTCCATGAACAATCTGGCGATGCTGTACATGGCCCAGGGCCGCTACAAGGAGGCCAAGCCGCTGCACGAGAAGGTTCTGGAAATCCGTCGCCGGGTACTCGGCCAGCAGCACCCAGCGATGCTGCAATCCATGAACAACCTGGCACACCTGTACCAGGCCCAGGGCCGCTACGAGCAGGCCGAGCCGCTGTATCAGAAGGCTCTGGAGATCTGCCGTCGGGTGCTGGGCCAGCAGCACCCACGCACGCTGACTTCCATGAACAACCTGGCGATGCTGTACATGGCCCAGGGCCGCTACAAGGAGGCCGAGCCGCTGCACGAGAAGGCTCTGGAGATCCGTCGCCGGGTACTCGGCCAGCAGCACCCGGAAACGCTGAGCTCCATGAACAACCTGGCGGAGCTCTACCGGGCCCAGGGCCACTACAAGAAAGCCGAGTCGCTCATGTTGAAGCTGGTGGCGATGTGGCGTCAGCATAGTGACACGTTGGATCCCTCCGCAGCCTGGCTCACCCTGCTTGGATCGTGCCTGCTCGATCAGAACAAATACAGCGAAGCGGAGCTGATTCTCCGCGAGACCTTGGCGATTCGTGAGAAAAGACTGCCGGACGACTGGCGGCGTTTTCGTGCCATGAGTCTCCTGGGAGCGAGCCTGATGGGACAGGCCCAGGCGCTCCGGACGACCAACGTCCAGACGGCCGACGAGGAATTCGCCGAGGCCGAGGCGTTGCTGGTCCAAGGCTACGAGGGCATGAAACGGCGGGAGGCCAAGATCCCCGCCCACGTCAAAGATCGCTTGACGAAAAGTCTGCAACGGGTGGTCGAACTCTACGACACCTGGGACAAGGCAAAACAGGCGTCCCAGTGGCGCAAGAAAGTGGAGTCGGCGGAACCGAAAAAACAACCGGCCGGTGAGCCGGCACAACCAAGCACCACGCACCGGCCGGAGCCTGAGGCCCGCGACGCGCGGTCCGCGCGGCGCGGACAGACGGCTTTTTCGTTGTACCACGCGGACCGCCGTGGAAATTCTACATTCAGTAGTCCCAAGTTCTATTGAGACCCGGCATTGTCATTCTGAGCGCAGCGAAGAATCTCCTTGGACAATCGAGATCCTTCGCTACGCTCAGGATGACCTGCTGCGGAATCAACCAGCCAAACTTGGAACTACTGACATTCCGAACGAAGGGGAGAACTTGGCCATGCGAACTCACAACTACGGCCGTTGTCGATCATTAGGCAAATCAACGGAAGTCTTCAAAGGGGAGTGTTCTCGATCCGTCCACGCCGGACTCCCCATTCCGGGTGATTGCAATTGGGGGGTGAGTCATGTAAGCTATGATTCTCTCTGTTACGAGCTTCTCGGAAGAAAACCGTCTTGTCCTGGGGGTCGGGCGGCATGGCGTATCTCATGCGGACCTTCGCGCGCGCTTTCTGCTATCGGTGCCAAGTATCACGTCGCTAGATTCGGAAGAAGAGCGATGGTAAACTCACTAGTGCTCAGGCGAAATGCCGTTCGGAACCCCAGCCGCGCGGGGTCGGTTGGAAGGCTTCGATTCTGTCTTTGGTTGGCCTGCTTCTGCGTCGCGTGGCTCTCCGGCGTCCCGGCCCGGGCGGCGATCGTCGCGGTCGGCGACGTCTCCCCCGCTGACCCGACGACTTGGGACAGTTCCACGTCTGCCTACATCGGGAAGACGGCCGCAGGCAGCATTTCGGTCGACGTCGGCAGCGATCTTCTCTCCGGCTACTGCTACCTCGGCTACGAAGGGAGCGCCGTCGGGACGGTCACGGTCGACGGGGTCGGCTCGACTTGGACCAGCAGCGGAGCGCTCTCTGTCGGCGTGCTGGGCTCAGGCATTTTAGGCGTCCAGAATGGCGGAAGCGTCTCCAACACCTCCGTCCATCTTGGCTTGTTGGCCGGCAGCACCGGGACGGCCACGGTCGATGGGACCGGCTCGTCTTGGACCAACAGCGAAGGGATTGCTGTCGGCCTCTATGGCTCGGGCACGTTCACCGTCCAAAACGGCGGAAGCGTCTCCAGCCCCGCTGGTATCCTCGGCGCATGGTCCGGCGGCACGGGAACGGCCACGGTCGACGGGGCCAGTTCGACTTGGACCAACAGCGGAGAGCTCTCTGTCGGCATCCAGGGCTCGGGCGAATTGAACGTCCGCAATGGCGGAAGCGTCTCCAACACCAACGGCTATCTTGGCATGTTGGCCGACAGCACCGGGACGGCCACGGTCGACGGGGCCGGATCGTCCTGGACCAACAGCGGAGGAATTGCTGTTGGCTACTGTGGCTCGGGCACGTTAACGGTCCAAAACGGCGGAAGTGTCTCCAACATCGACGGCTATATCGGCGTCGACGCCAGCAGCACCGGGACGGCCACGGTCGACGGGATCGGTTCGACTTGGACCAACAGCGGAACGCTCTGGGTCGGCTTCAACGACAGCTCAGGCGAGTTGACCGTCCAAAATGGTGGAACCGTCTCCAACACCGACGGCATTCTTGGCTGCTGGGACGACAGCACCGGGACAGCCACGGTCGACGGGACCGGTTCGACTTGGACCAACAGCGGAAGGCTCTGGGTCGGCTTCAACGGCTCAGGCGATTTGTATATCCAAAACGGCGGAAGCGTCTCCAACACCGACGGCTATATCGGCTACAACCCCCACAGCACCGGGACGGCCACCGTCAGCGGCGCCGGTTCGTCCTGGATCAACAGTGGGGAACTCATTGTCGGCGACGGTGGCTCGGGCATGTTAATCGTCGAAAACGGCGGAAGCGTCTCCAACACCGACGGCTATCTTGGCCTTAGCTGTTTCGCCGGCAGCGTCGGGATGGTCACCGGCAGCGGATCGACTTGGGAGAACAGCGGCGACCTCTCATTGGGCAATCCCTATCTCAGCGGTGGCGCGTTGCTGACGATCTCCAGCGGCGGCACGGTCTACGTAGGCGATGCCGCAAGCAGCGGCGGCATGCCCGGCTATCTGACCGTCAGCGACGCCGACGGCAGCGGCACGGCCGGCGGCCATCTCTACGTCTACAACGGAAGCACGCTGGACCATGGTAGCAACGCCATCGTGGGCGACGAGGCCGGCGAATATGGCTGGGCCACGGTCAGCGGAACCGGCTCGACCTGGACCAACAGCGGAGTGCTCAGTGTCGGCTTCGACGGTTCGGGCACCTTAACCGTCCAAAACGGCGGAAGCGTCTCCAACAGCTACGGTAACCTCGGCTTCGCCACCGGCAGCGCCGGGACAGTCAACGTCGACGGCGCCGGTTCATCTTGGACCAACAGCGAAGTGCTCGTTGTCGGCGACGGGGGCTCGGGCACCTTGACCGTCCAAAACGGCGGAAGCGTCTCCAACACCGATGGCCATCTTGCCTACTGGGCCGGCACCACCGGGACGGCCACCGTCAATGGCGCCGGTTCATCCTGGACCAGCAGCGGAGAGCTTACTGTTGGCGACGGGGGCTCGGGCACCTTAACCGTCCAAAATGGCGGAAGCGTCTCCAACACCGGCGGTTGGCTCGGCCGCTACACCGGCAGCACCGGGACGGCCAAAGTCACCGGGGCCGGTTCGTCCTGGACCAACAGCGGCAACTTGCTCGTCGGCTACGATGGCCAGGGGACGCTCACGATCACCCGCGGCGGGGCCGTTTCGGCGGCGAGCGTCTCGATCAATAGCGTATCGCTGCTGGTGATCGACGGCGCCGATGGTAGCCAGCTCACCGTCGGCGGCGGCAGCGGCACGATCACCAACGACGGCACGGTTCGCATCATCGCCAGGACGCCCCCCGCACAAGGCACGGTCTATACGCCCATCCTTGCCGGCACCTGGGACGGCTCCGGCACGTACGAGGCCATCGGCGGCACCTGGGACAACGTCGATCATGAGTTCACCGCTTCGCCCACCGCGCAGGGTACGTCCGGCACGCCGGTTTCGATCGATCTGGCCGACGTGCAGCGAGTCCTGATCGACGACCCGATCTCTGGTCGACCCGTCGGAGCCAGCTTCCTGGCCACCCAAAGCACCACGACCCTGGAGTTCACGGGCACGGTCCTCGACGAAACCGTCGTGGGCGATCTGCAAGACCTGTTGGAATATGGCCAGACCGTTCGAGGTGCTTGGGACTTTGCGGCCAGCGGTGGCTACAACCCGGGCGATCCGGCCTATCTTTCGTTCGATATTGGCTTGGAACATCTTCAGGATGATGATGTGACGGTGTGGCACTACGACGGAGCGGAGTGGACCGAGTACGCCGCATCGGATTTCATCTACGACGACACCTATGCCAGTTTCGCGGTAGCCGGTTTCAGCGCCTATGCCATGTGTATCCCTCGCGCTCCCGGCGACACCGACGGGAACTACCTTGTCGACGAGGGGGATGCCATGACGCTGGCGGCCCACTGGGGCCAGAGTGGCAGCTGGGCGGAGGGCGATTTCGACGGCGACGGCGTGGTCGGCCCGCGTGACGCGGCGATCTTGGCGGCCAATTGGGGCTTTGGGACCGGCGGCGACTTGAGTGCCGTCCCCGAACCGGGCGTGCTTGTGACACTGCTCATCGGTGCATTGATGCTACTGGTGCGAAGAAGTCGATGAGCCCAGGCCTCTGGAATCTGCCCGCAGCAGTGGGCACTTTTCGAACCGTAGGCGCGCTGCGAGGCATAAGGTGGCATAATCGGCCACCCCAGATGAAAACGCCATTGGGGGCCTCTCAGCTGCGATCTTACTGGGGGATCGGGGGGCAATGTGCCCAAGGGTCGTACCGGCCTGCTGGTCCTTCCTCTACCCAACGTTCTGACCGAGCGATTGTCTCAAGAAGCCGTGCGAGGTGAGACATGCCGAAATACGACCCTTTTGCAGCGCAGCTCGCGACGACGGGAATCTCTTCGTCCCGCCGATACTCCATAGACCGCCGAAGAAGGCTGCGCGTTAGAACGTGTTTTGAAATGGGTGCCACTGCTGGCTTGTCCAGCAGTGCGAAGCAGATTTCCCGGCAAAAAACACTGCTGGACAAGCCAGCAGTGGCACCCGGCGGAAGGGCGGCCGCGTTCCCTACAATAAATCTCTCAAGTGCTTTGAACTCATCCCGAATCCGAAAGATTCCTCGTCGCCCGTTTTCAGGGCGCCGCTTATCCGGGTTTCGCCTCCGTCATCAGACGAGAATGTTGCCGCGCTTCCGCCCATGGCAATCGGCATTCCTAACACCGGACGTTAGGAACTAAAGAGATAGAGAATCTGTACGTTCCCGACTTCCTATCCAATGGGGACTGATTCGGCTGTGGAGTGTTATTGGAGTGTTGGGCTTCCACCAACGAAGAAAGGGACTCGCGGTGAATCGCCACAAGTCCTTTCCATTAAGAAAGATGCGAGAGCGGGGATTCGAACCCCGACCCTTATTCAGGACTGGATCCTAAGTCCAGCGCGTCTGCCAATTCCGCCACTCTCGCGTGTTGGCCACGAAGGTTGGAAGGGCGAACCTCCGGGTGAGCCTTTCACTGCTTCCGCTCTCTCGCGGCTCAGCAGGAGCTTCGCGCTGCCGTTTCTGAATCCTGCTCGGACGGCCACCTGGACCAACGTCCGGTCGTTCCGGACAATCCGATTGTAACAGCCCAAGCTAGCGGCCTGAAGAGGGGAGCCGTTTCGGTGGAAATCTCGGTCTGTATCGCTCCGCATGGGCGGCTCATCGGTATTCTACTCCTCCCCGCCGCGTCCCATCCAGGCCGTTCGAGCAGTCCCTGCGGCCCGGCGGCGAGAATCGGCTGTGGTCGGAAATCGCCTAGTTTTGGCCTTCACGCCGACCCGCCGTGACCTATAATGATCATGGCTCGTCGCCGAGCAGAAAGCCAAGAGATACCCCACCGCGCAGCCCACCCGGCGCTCGGCCTGCCTTCATCGTCCGTTTGAGACTCAATAAGAGGACTTCCCGTCTCAGCTTACTCGTTTCCAGAAGGAGAATGTAGCATGTTTAACGCAGAGACCTGGGAGAAGATCACCGAGCAGACGACCCAACTGGTCGGCACGTATCTCCCCAACGTCTTCGCCGCCCTGGTGGTCTTGATCGTGGGATGGCTGGGCGCTTTGATCTTCGCGGGCCTGATCCGCGTCGGGCTCAGGAAGATCGGTCTGAACGCGCATCTGAACCGCTGGTGCAGATCCGAGACGACCGACGCCAAAACGCCCGAGGTCGAGCGAACCATTGCCCGGATCGTGTTCTGGCTGATCATGCTGTTCGTACTGGTCGGGTTTTTCCAGACACTCGGGCTGACCCTGGTCACCGAACCGCTGAACCAGTTCCTCATCCAGGTCTTTGAATACGCACCTCGCCTGGCGGGCGCCGGCGCGCTTTTGCTGGTTGCCTGGATTGTCGCCAGGGTATTGCGATTCATCGTCCGTCAGGTGCTCCACACCACGCGGATCGACGAGCGTCTGAGCCAGCAGGCCGGCGTCGAGGATAGCAAGAGCATGCCTTTGGCCAAGACCGCGGGCGAGGCCGTCTACTGGCTCGTTTTCCTGCTGTTTCTGCCGATGATCCTCGACGCGTTGGCCGTGCCGGGGCTGCTCATGCCGGTCCAAGAGATGTTGACGGCGATTCTCGGCTATCTACCCAACGTGTTTGCCGCCGTGGTGATCTTCGCCATCGGCTGGTTCGTGGCCCGCATCGTACAGCGGATCGTCAGCAATCTTCTGGCGGCCGTGGGAACCGATCGGCTCAGCGAGAAGGTGGGCGTTTCGTCCATGCTGGGTAAGAACAACCTGTCGAGCCTGATCGGCCTGATCACGTACATCCTGATCTTGATTCCGGTCCTGGTCGCCGCCCTGAACGCTTTGGCCATCGAGGCCGTCACGCGGCCGGCCAGCGAGATGCTCAACACGATTCTCGGCGCGTTGCCGGGCATTTTCGCCGCCTTCCTGATCATCGCCATCGCCTACGTCGTCGGGCGGATCGTGGCCGGCCTGGTGACGAATTTCCTTGCCGGCGTCGGCTTCGACCGGCTTCCGTCCCATCTCGGCGTGAAGCAGCAAGCTACGCCAAACGGCAAGACGCCGTCGCAGATCGTCGGCTTCCTGGTCCTGCTGGGCGTCATCCTGCTGGCGGTGATGCAGGCCATGCCGATGCTCGGATTTACGATCGTGGCCGACCTGATGGCCAAGTTCCTGATCTTCGCCGGCAACGTGATTGTCGGCCTGATCATCTTCGGCCTCGGACTCTACATCGCCAAGGTCGTGGCCGACACGATCCACGCCGCCAACGTGACATATGCCAACGTCTTGGCCCCCGTGGCCCGGGCTGCCATCTGGATACTCGCCGGTGCGATGGCTCTGCGTCAGATGGGCCTGGCCCAGGACATCGTCAACTTGGCGTTCGGTTTGGCGCTCGGCTCGGTAGCCGTTGCCGCGGCCATCGCCTTCGGGATCGGCGGCCGGGACGCGGCCAAACAGCTCGTCGACGAGTTCGTCGAGCGGCGCAAGCGCCAATGACAGTTCTAGGAGGAACCATCCAATAACTGTCCCAAGGCCGGCGTGGCCAACGGGAAAGGCCCCACGGGAGACCCCTCCTGCACTGGGCGTTTTTCCCAACGGCCACGTCGGCCTCCCTCTTTATTGATGGCTGCATTTCAAAGGATCTGGTAAGGCAACGCAAAATGCCCTGAAAACCGGGCTCCCGTTGGTCGCCCTCCGGTCATTCAGTAGTTCCAAGTTCGGCTGGCTGATACCGCGGCAGGTCATCCTGAGCGCAGCGAAGGATCTCGATAATCAAGGAGATTCTTCGCTGCGCTCAGAATGACAATGCTGGGTCTCAATAGAACTTGGAACTACTGTCATTAGCTATGCAGGGGTCAATAATTTGCGGGCGACTGTTCCATACGTGTCATCTCGTGCGTCGTAGAGATCGCCAGGCTCCGGCGAGCGTTACCCCGCGCCTGAGGTATTTGAGCCGAGCCAGGGCCATTTCCCCAGAGGCCGTCTTGTCTTTCGACCGACTTTCATTAGACTTAAGGGTTTCGACGGGAATCGATATCATTGAGGGATTCGTATGGCCAAGAAGTTTCAAACGAGGCGCCCGAGCCGCCGCCGCAATAAGAACAAACTTCGCGGCAAGAAGAAGGATCCGATCTTCGTCGACGGCAAGCGTCCCCGGCCGATGTACGTCGATTACAAGGACGTCGATCTGCTCAGGAAGCTGACCAATCGGCAAGGCAAGATCATCGGCCGGCGCAAGAGCGGCTGCACCGCCGCCAGCCAGCACGCCGTCAGCCGCGCCATCAAACGGGCCCGATTCATGGCACTGATGTCCTACGTCGGCGATTGACGGTGCCGCTGACCATCTTGGGCTGCGAACGCCCGATGGGCACCCCCCGTTAAGGTGTATTTCTCGCCGGCCCGTTACACGGTTCGAGGGCCGGAGTTCCAGCTGTGGCGGGACTGCCGACAGCAATCGTCGCAGCCCCCTGGGTGCTGATCGCGTTTCCGTCACCCGCGGCATGGCTGGTGAGACGGACACCTTCGCCTCGCCGCTCGTCGTAACGCCGAGAGACTGGCCAAACCAAGAATACACAACCGTGCAGTGCTCGGTTCAGGCACGACAATTCCGGAAAAACAAAGGTCGGCTTTCGTGAGGGTCATTTCTGGAGACGATACAAGCACCGTGTAGATTTCGGGTATGAGAAAAACAGGCCCTCGTGGATAGATGGTAAGTTCAAGTGTGCCGGATCTCAGATCATCCCAGTCTCCACCCAAAGTCCAGAGCACCAAGTCTTCGTCGAACGGGCCGTCCGCCGAAAAGCCCGCGTGGGCCCGGTCCGAGGGTTCCGCTTTGCAGATTTTGACAACCCAAGACTCCGATCGCTCGGTGCGAAGGAATCCACGATTGTCATCCCACACTTCCCATGTATGAGACGTGGCCGTTCCCTGAAGTTCAAACGTGATATCGTCAATCTGCTCGAACGTAACGCCCAAGTCGAAAGGCACTCGCCTGTCAGCAACGTTTGAGCCATCCAGCAACTCGGTGAATTCATAGTGAATCGCGTCGGCCGACAGATTGCCAGCCCACATGACGGCAACAGCGAACCAAACACACGCCAGGCAACGGAAATTCATGACTTCACCTCGCGCGTTTTTCAAGGTTGACGAGCTTTTCACCCTGGAAGAAAGTCGACACAAGAACCGAAGTGAGGCTAACACGGCGAAAGCATCGTGACGTACTTTCGTTGCCCAATGGAAGAGCCACCCCATCACTGAGTATAGCGAATTGCCCCCTGTTGTCAATCTCGGCAACGGACTTATGCAAAAGCCCTCGGGCTCTTTCGATTCCGAGGGCTCTTTGGGTGAAATCGGGCGACCTAGAATTGGTGGGTAATGCCCACCCCATGGCTTCTATTTCAGCTCGATCTTGTAGGGCATCCACAACAGGACCGGTTCGGCGAACAGTCGTCGCAGCACGGCCGCCTGGCGCAGCGGATCGGCCATGGGGCCGGCCGCCGCCATCACCGCGGCATCGGCCGAAGCCGACGGATCCTCGAAGATTTTCTCGAAGAACGTCTTGGGACGCGGCAGGATCAGCAACTCGACCTTCTCGTCTTTTTTGAGCCCTGCCGCCTTCTTGGCCGCGGCCACCGCGTCGTGGAGCGTGCCCAGCCGGTCGATCAGGCCGAGCTCCTTGGCGGCCTGGCCGCTGTAGACGCGTCCCTGGGCCAGTTCATGCAACTCGGCGTAAGACATCTTTCGACCTCGGGCGGCCTTCGAGACGAATTGCCGATAGATCGTTCTGAGGATGGCCATCAGGGCCTCGCGCTCTTCGGGCGTAAACGGTTGGGTCGAAGAAAGCGAACCGCTGTTCTTGCCACGACTGATGATTTCCGTCGTCAGGCCGATCTTCTTGTAGAGACCGGCCATGACGAACTTGCCCCCGATCACGCCGATCGAACCGGTGACGGTACCGGGCTCGGCGTAGATCTCGTCGGCGCCCATCGAGATGTAGTATCCGCCGCTGGCGGCGACGTTGCCCATGCTGGCGATGACCGGCTTCTTCATGCGTACGATCTCGCGCCAGATCAAATCACTGGCGACGGCCGAACCGCCGGGGCTGTCGACACGCAGCACGACGGCCGCGACTTTAGGATCGTCGGCGGCCTTTTTCAACGCCTCGACCAGCGTCGTCGACCCGAGCACTTTTCCGAAAAACGGGCTGTCGGTGCTCTTTCCTTCCATGATGGCGCCGACGGCGTAGACGACGGCGATTTTCTTTCCGCTGGTTTTCGCGGCGGGTTTCCCACCCATCATCATCTGCATGAGTTTCATCATGCCACCGATGCCGGAGACCTCCATGTCGGCACGTCTCTCCTTGTAGGCCGAGACGACTTTGACGTTCTTGACCTTGAGCTTCTTCGGCAGTCGTTTCAGGAAGGCGTCGGTATAGACGACCTGGTCCACGAGGCCCGCCTTCTTGGCAGCGCCGGCCGTGAAGAACGCCTGGTCGATGAGCGTCTTGACCTTGTAGTCTTCCATCTTTCGATCCTTGGCCACGGTCTCGACAAGCCACTCGTAGCGGTCGTCGACCAGCGATTCGAGGCTCTCGCGCAGCGGCTTGCTCATCTTCGTGCGGCTCAACGGTTCGCCGGCGCCCTTGTACTTGCCCATCTGGAGCACCTCGAACTGGATGCCGATCTTGTTGAGCAGTCCTTTGTAGAAGGTGACTTCGGCGCGGACGCCGGGAATGACGATCACTCCGGAGGGCACCATGAGGACCTCGTCGCAGGCGCTGGCCAACAGGTAGCGTCCGCTGTCGGCGCTGGTCAAGACCCCATAGACCGGCTTGCCGCCGGCGCGTAGCCGGCCGATGGCCTGGCGGATCTCGCACGTCTTGCCGGAGCCAAGTCCGAGCGTCTCGATCTCCAACAGGACGGCAGCCACGTTCTTGTCCTCGGAGAGTTTCTCGAACTTCCGCAGAAGTGAGTTGAGCGAACGGCGTTGAGCACCGAAGGGGCTCGGCGCCTCGGGCGATTCGGGATAGGAACCGGTAACCTTCAACCGGACGATCCTGGGAACCTTCTTCGCCGCTTTGGCCTTCTTCTTGTCCTTCTTCTTCGCAGCCTTCTCGGCCTCGCCCTTCAGGGTCCCTTCCACGGTCTTCTTGCCCGAGGCGGCGCCCATGAGCTTGCGGAGCAGCGAACCCTTCTTCTTCTGCTTGGACTTTTCCGGCTTGGCCTTGTCCGCCGACTTGGCCTTGTCCGCCTTCTTGCAGGCCGGACTGGGTTTTTCGGCGGGTTTGTCCGCGACCGCTTCGGTTTTCTTCGCGGCTGGTTTCTTGGCAGTTCCTTCACCGGCAGTCTTGGCCGGCTTTTCGACCGCCTTCTCGGTTGCTTTGTCTGCAGCGGCTGGTTGCTTGGGCTCGCAATCGGCCGACACCTGGGGCGCCGAAACGAGCATCAAGAAGCCGGCCATCACAACAACGACCCACACCGTGCTGTTCTGTCGTCGGGTCACCATGATTGGACTCCTCTTCACTGACGGAAAAACGAGATCAGCCAACGCCGTCGGGACTGCGCCCGACGCTACGGATTCTCTATTTGAGCTGCCGTCGAGGCACGGCATCATTCTCCCAATGTAATGCATGTCGGTACGTTTGTCAGCCCCCTTCCCCCACCATCTTAGGGGCATCATCGAACCGGACCGTCCCCGCGGCGTCGGGTGCGAGGGGTCACGGTCGCTTGGATTCTCTTTTCGAGGGTCCCTCCTGACGACCCGACTCGGCCGCGCGGCGAATCTCCGAGAGCAACGCCGCGGCACGACGGTCGCTCGGCACCAGCCGGCACAGTCGCTCCGCGCAGCCCAAGGCAGCTTTCCACTGCTTCTGCTGGTAGAAGAAGATGGCCGCCGCGCGGAGGATGTCGGGATCGCTCGGCGCGAGTCGATGGGCCTCACGGTATTCCCGATTCGCTTCCTCGATTCGGCCCAAGTGCTGCATCGCCAGGGCGAGGTTGTAGCGAAATCGGGGATTCCCGGGCGTCAATTCGACCGCCTTGGCCAGCCACACCGCCGCTTCTTCGAGCCGATCTTTGTCTTCGGCCAATAGCAAACCCAGTTCGTAGTGGCCTTGACCCCAGTCGGGCACCAATTCGATCAGCTTGCGGAGTTGAGTTTCGGCTTCCGCATTGCGGCCGAGGCAGGCATACAACACGGCCACGTTCTTTCGCGCCTGGATGGACTCTGGATCGAGTCGCAATGCCCTCAGATAGGCGGCCTCGGCTTCGTCGAGGCGCCGCTGCTTCTCGCGAATCATCCCGATCGCCAAATGCGAGCCCGGCCGGTCGGCAAGGTACTTCTGACCCTCCATGTACTCGGCCATGGCGGCGTCGAACGCCTTGGCTTGTTTCGGATTCAGTACTTCCCTGGGCAACCGCGCAAGGACGCGGGCAGCCTCGGTCCGCACGGCGCGAAGCGGATCGGACAACAGTGGCGCCACGCGCCGCTGCAGTTCGCTCTCCGGCGCGTGTTCCATGGCTCGAACGGCGGCCAGGCGCACCAATCCCTCGCGATCCTCCAGCCCCTGGCGTATCATGGCCCAGGCGTCGGGCGTGCCGTGGCGTCCAAGCAGCAAGAGTACACTGGCGCGGACCATGGCGCTGAGATCTTTGCGGCGCGCGGCCTCGACCAGGAGCCGCTCACCTTCGGGCGTGCCCTTGCGGCCGGCATCGATCGCGTAGGCAAAGTGGCGAGGTTCCTTTTTCTTCGGCCCGTACCACTTCTCGACGTATTCGAGAGCCCATTTGGGTCCTTCGCCTTTGCCGGCATCGTGGCACGCCCGGCTGTTGCACGCGTTGGGAATGCCCAGGGAAACCGTCAGATCGGGGCGGGGAATCCGCATGCTGTGGTCGCGGCGCGGGTCGACGACCATGTAGGTCGTCTCGGCCATGTGACACTCGACGCAAAGCGTGCCCGGCTTGGAAGAATCGGGATGATAGTGATGCTGCGGCGTGTCGTAGGTGGCCGGCAGATGGCACTCGCTACGGCCGCACAGTCGGTTGTCTTGGATTCTCTCGCCCTCTTTGAACTTCACAATCCCCGAGTGCGGATCGTGGCAATCGGTGCACCGCACGTTCTCGCGATACATTCGGCTTTGGATGAAGGAGCCGTACACGTAGTCTTCCTCGAGGATTTGCCCGTCGGCGTAGTACAGGTTGGTGTCCAGCAGTTCGGGCACGTAGTAGTC
Organism: uncultured Planctomycetaceae bacterium; assembly: GCA_964637625.1. GTDB lineage: Bacteria > Planctomycetota > Planctomycetia > Pirellulales > Thermoguttaceae > UBA11386. The sequence continues at coordinate 2,025 of CAZWWC010000044.1, read as the reverse complement.
CAGGTATCGGTCGCCGGGCTTGAAGCCCGGATAAATGACGCGCCGGCGCGAGTGGCACGGAGCGCACGTCTCGATTTCCACGCGTGAGTCCTCGTTTTTCAAATTCGGCAGGCCGAAGCCGACGCGACGATCCCAAAAGGGGCTGTACGACTCGGCCAGGTCGACGTGCAGGCTCCCCGGGCCATGGCACGCCTCGCAACTGACGTTGATCTCGCTGAAGGTCGTACGATAGCTGTTCGTCGCCGGATCGTAATTCTTTTGAAGATTCGTCGAGTGGCACTCGGCACACATGTAATTCCAGTTCTGCAGCAAGCGTGTCCAGTGCAGGACGTCGGTGTGGGGGATGGCCTCACCCGGATAGAGATGGAACCAGCGCCGCTTCTCCGTGTCCCACGCCAGTGGTAGACACTGGACGCGGCCGTCGGCCAGCTCGACCAGGTATTGCTGCAGCGGCCGAACGCCAAACGTGTACTTCACCTCGAAGTCGCGCATCTTGCCCTGGCGGTCGTCGGTGTGGACGAGGAACCTCTCGCCGCGGCGAAACATCCGGCAGCGGACGCCGAAATGCTCGAACCGCCGGCCGTCGAACTCGCCCAGCACGGTCTGCTGGCCGGCAACCGCCATGGCCCGCTGGTGGTCCGAACCGACCCAGAGCGCATCCTCCTCGGCGTGGCAGTCGAGGCAGCTTCGGCGGCCGACGTAGTGGGCGGTTGCTCCCGGCGGAACACCTATCCACCAGTCAAGCACCACCGCCAAGCCGGCCAGCAGCAGCACGAAGGGCAACGCGAACAAAAGCGGGCGGCCAACACGCACCATGGTCGAAAAAGCAGAGTCTCAGTCGAAGGATGGAAAACGGGAGTGACGTTATGGCAAGGCATTTGTCGATGCCCAGATTGGCAGAGTCGAGTTGCTGTTGGGTGCTACTGCTGGCTTGCCCAGCAGTGCCGAGAAGACCGTTGATTTCTGCAACTGTGCACTGCTGGGCAAGCCAGCAGTGGCACCCAATTCCTCGTGTTCGTTCTGACAGAGCTAGGGTCTCTTGTCTATCTCGAAGACACAGCAGGGATCGCCGTCATGCCGGCAGGCTATCCTTCGCACCGGCTTGCCGACCACCAGCGACATGACCTTCTCATCAACGCGACACACCTGGCGGCTCTCCTCGAACATGCCGATGAACGGGCAACTCCGCTTGGTTATCAAAATCCTGCTACCTTCCTCGGCTACCTCGACCAAAAGCCCTTCGTCGCGGAGCAATCTGTTCATCTGGCGCAGTCGGCCCGCGAGCGTCTTTGCCGTAACGTGGCGCATGTAGCCGTTGGCCAATGCGACACTCACGCCGTCAAGAATCTTCTCGATGAGGTCGTCTCCTCCAACTGCGCCAATGACGCGCCACATGGCCTGACCGATGAGGCTTTCGCGGCCCGCACAGAGCAAGAGGAGCGACGCTTGGGTGGCCCGAAATCGGTTTCTCGGCCTACCTCGCCCGGAGAGTCTTTCGACGGTACGTTCGACGAACCCGGCGTGTTCCAGTTCGTTGAGTTGCTCGGTAACCGCCGTTCGCGTAACGCCGGCCGCCTTGATCAGTTCGGCCACCGATTGCGGTGGCCTTCCCACCAGCAGCTTGATGATTCGCATCCCTGCCGCACTAACCGTGGCATCCGCCATCGCTGCTGCCTTACCTCGTGCTGTTGACTTCATCCTTCAATCACGTTGCGATGTCCCGACGATCGAGAACGTCCGGACATCTCGGTGTCATGCTTATCCTATTCACCCAAGCGGGCAGTTGCTGCTCGGTACAAGACCACCTGGACCCGGTCCACGGTGTTCAAAACGCTCAAAGGTGGCGACTTACCCCGTGAATTCCTCCGACGGGCTCAATTATTTCACAATTAGTGATGATACCTTCTACAAACTCAACATGCAAACCACGGCGCGAAAGCTGGGCGAAGGAAATCCACCCTTGGCGATCGAAGTCTCCCATAACTGACATCACCCATGTCACTAGAATTGTATCGAAGCTGCCCC
>CAZWWC010000043.1:0-18865 GCA_964637625.1 uncultured Planctomycetaceae bacterium | reverse complement strand
GCAGGATGATGACATCCTGCTGATCCGTTTTAACGTGTGAGAACGTGTTTTGAAAATGGCTGTAGCCCATCCACGGGTGCCATGGGCGGCTCGTCCGCCCTTGTATTTGAGCCCATTTGGTGGCCAGCACTGGCTGACAAGCAGCCAGTGACACCCTTTTCAAAACACGCTCTGAGATGCGCACATGCTCGCAGGCAAACCTCATTGGCTGGCGCGACTGACGTCGCCCGGCGGCGTCTTTGTATTGGCGCTTCTGGCGGCGCTGTTGATGATGTTCTTGCCGGCGCGCATCGTGGACGTCGCCAAATCGGCCCTGGCCGACGCGATTGCGCCCGGCGGACGGTTGGCCCTGTCGGTGCGTCGGGGAGGACAGCGGATTGAAACACTCGTGGTAAGCCATTTCCACACGTCCGGCCGACTGGCCAAGGTGGAAAATGAGCTAGAGCGGTTGGACGATGAGAACCGGCGGCTCCGTGAGCGTCTGGCGGCGGCCCGGGCCGCCGTTGGGCTGTCTTCGCTCGCGGCCGACGAGAAGGACGGCCCCTCAGGCGGCGATGCGGAGTCGTTGCTTCGGGCCAAGTGCATCCCGGCGCGCGTGTTGGGCCACCAGGCTAAGAGCTATCTCGCGCGGATCGGACTGCTGGAGGTGGGCAGTGCCTCGGGCGTGGGGCCGGGCTCGTTGGTCGTCGAGTCGATCGACCACAGCGATCTGCTCGTCGATCGCGGCGAGGACGCGGATCTCGAGCCGGGACGGCTCGTGTTGGCCGGCCGGCGCGTTCTGGGAAAGGTCGGCCGCGTGGGCCGCCACACCTGTACACTTCAGACCGTGACCTCGCTGGGCTACCACGATCTGGTCATGCTCACCGGCCCCGACGGCAAGCGGCTCGGGCCGGAAGGCATTTTGGAAGGCACCGGTGGGCCGCTTGCCCGGCTGCAATTCGTCGAAACCATCGAACCGGTCGCCGAGGGCGATTTGGTGTGGAGCATCTCGGCCAAGGGCATCCTGCCGACGCCGATGCTCAGTGGTCGCGTGGTCCGCGCGGGGCAACCACCCGGCGCGACACTTTGGGAAGCCGAAGTACAGCCGGCCATTGATATGCGGCGTGTCGAGCGCGTGCTGATCCTTCAGGCCGAGGTGAACCCGCAGCGGGCAGCAGGCAGCGGGCAGTAGGCAGTACGCAGTAGGCAGTATGCAGTATGCAGTACGCAGTAGGCAGTAGGCAGAGACTGGGTGGCACTGGCTGCTTGTCAGCCAGTGTGAATGACAGAAGATACTATCGCTGAAATGCACTGGCCGACAAGCGGCCAGTGGCACCCGAGTGTTAGATACGTTTACCCTATGTTTCCCAAGGAGCAGAACGATGTCAGTCATGAAGTTCATCTTGACCAGAGCCGTTTTTTTGGTCTTGCTGATCGCCACACTTGGCTGTGAAGTGGAATCCAAGTATCCTCTGTCCGACGAAAAGACGTCGAAACCCGATGCGAAATTGCTGGGTGACTGGAGGTGGGAAGATGAGCCGGAGCCTTGGCGAATTGCCAAACATCCCAAGTTGGAGAAGGCACTCCAAATCGAAATGAACGTTGGAGGTGAGACCGGAAAGGCCGTTCTGTTCACCACACAGATCAAGGGCAAGAGGTTTTTGACGTTCCAGGAGAAGAACGAGGTGACCGGGAAAGTACCCAACCTGATCTATTACTACGAAATGCCCGACGACAACACCATAAGGGTCTATTTCATGTCGGAGGAGGCGATTAGCCGGGCCATTGTCGAGAAACGTCTCTCGGGCGAGGCCAAGATCGTTACCCGGTGGAAGAAACGGCTCTTCAGGCGACCGATTATGGTTCAAGACCAAGAGGCGTTCATCACGGCCCGCCCGGACGAGTTACGCGAGTTCTTCAAGACCCGCGGCAATTCCTGCTTTTCGAAAGACAAGGACAAGGATATCATACTTCGCTTCAAGCGGGTCAAGCCGAGCGAGAAGAACGAAGAAACCAAGGCCGCAAGCTGAAGCGCTCCCCAGACCGGTATTGTGGGTGCCACGGGCATCTTGCCCGTGCGGGCACTGGCGCTGGCGCCAGTGGCACCCGAGTGCGAACATGTGGCGGAATACTCCTCATCACTCGATCCAGCCGCCGCCCAGCACGCGGTCGCCCGAAAAACAGACGGCCGCCTGGCCCGGGGCCACGCCGTGGCGCGGCTCGTCGAAGGCTACGTGGAACCGACTGTCTGGTAGCGGCGTGACCGTCGCGTCGACCGCGCGGCTCCGATAGCGGATCTTCACCGCCGCGCGAAACGGTTCGGTCGGCGGCTCGATCAGCCAATTTGCTTCGTCGGCCGTCAGCTGGCGCCGTGCCAGTTCCTCGTGAGAGCCGAGCACCACGCGTCGTGTGAGCGGCTCGATCCGCACGACGTAGTACGGCTCGCCCATCGCCACACCCAGCCCCTTGCGCTGGCCGACCGTAAACCGCTCAAAACCATCGTGTTGGCCCACCACGGTGCCGTCGGTCGTGACAAGCTGGCCGTCCGTCTTCAGATCGGGTCGGCGGCGGCGGATGAATCGGGCATGATCCCCGTCCGGGACGAAACAGATTTCCTGGCTGTCGCGCTTCTGGGCCACGTCGAAACCGAGCTCGGCCGCGATCCGGCGGATTTCTTCCTTGCGGCGTTGGCCCAAGGGAAACATCACGCGCGGCAACACGCGGCGGTCGATGCCAAACAGGACGTATGCCTGGTCTTTCGTTTTGTCGACGCCGCGACAAAGGGCCGGGGTGCCACGGGCATCTTGCCCGTGCGATTCTTGCAGCACTGGGGTGCCACGGGCATTTTGCCCGTGCGATTCTTGCAGCACTGGCGAGACGCCAGTGGCACCCGGCTGTGTGGCACCCGGCTGTGTGGCCTCTAACCACACCAGCCTCGCGTAATGGCCGGTGGCCACGAACCGGGCGTCGATGCCGTCGGCGTATTCGAGGAGTTTGCCGAACTTGAGCCACGTGTTGCAGAGGATGCACGGGTTGGGCGTCCGACCGGCTAGATACTGATGGACGAAGTGGTCGATGATCCGCTCAAACGGGTCCTCGAAATTGAGCACATAGAAGGGGATTTTCAGCCGATCGGCGATCCGCCGGGCGTCGGCCGCGTCGGCCGCCGAGCAGCAGACATTCTTGGTACGCGACTGCGAGGGGGACAGTCCCATTTTTGCTGCGCAAAAATCGGGACAGTCCCCGCCAGTGGCACCCGCACTGACATCCGATGCCTGACCGTGGCGCATGAACACGCCGGTCACGTCGTGGCCCCGCTCGCACAGCAGCCAGGCGGCCACGCTGCTGTCGACACCTCCGGACATGGCCAAAACAACACGGGACATGGCAACAGACAAATGAATTCAAACGCGGATTAAAGGGGGAACCACAGATGAACACAGATGGACACAGATGAAGAGAATCAGCCCAGGGACTCCAGGACGGGGGAGACGATCCGAACCGTTCGCCCCAAGAGTTCTCGCGAGCACATGATCTTGTCGCCGGCGCTTCGACATCAAACACGATTCCCGTATCTGTGTGCATCTGTGTTCATCTGTGGTTCCTTAAGAAACATTTGTGGTTTCAGGAAGAGCGGAACCAGATTATTTCTTGCCCAAGCTTCGCTGATGCTCGAAGAACCGCGAGAGGATCTCTCCACACGGCTCGGCCAGAACTCCGGCCAACACCAGGCAACGATGGTTCAGCCGCGGATCGTCCAACAGGTTGTAAAGCGTGTGGACCGCGCCGCCCTTCGGGTCGGCGGCTCCGTAGACGACCGCCGGCAGCCGGGCCTGCACCACGGCGCCGGCACACATCGGACACGGCTCGAGCGTCACGTAGAGCGTGCAATCGTCCAGGCGCCAGCTCTGCCGCGACTGGGCCGCCTGGGTGATGGCGATCATCTCGGCATGGGCGGTCGGATCGCGCAACTGCCGGCGCTGGTTATGTGCGCGGGCAATGACCCTGCGCTGGTGGACGATCACGGCGCCGACGGGCACTTCGTCCTCGGCCAGGGCCGCCTCGGCTTCCTCCAGGGCAAGCCGCATGAATGCTTCGTGAGGTAACGTCGCGTCGGGTGTGAGCACGCTTGGCTCCTTGAAATCGACGGGTTGGCCGCCCCTAGGCGACCATCCCTTTTTCTGCTATCTTAACAGTCAAAATAGCGGCGTGGAACCCGCGCCGTCTTGTTTCCGACAACAACCGTTTATGTTCAGCGGGAGACAATCCATGCTCAAGACGAAGCTTTTGCACCCTGAAATCCTCGGTATCCTCGGCATGGCGGGCCACGGTTCGCAGGTCTTGATCGCCGACGGCAACTATCCTTTCCTCACCGGCTCGCCCGAGACGGCCGAGAAAGTGTTCCTGAACCTGATGCCCGGCATGGTCAAGGTGACCGACGTGCTCGCAGCGCTGATCGAGGCGATTCCGATCGAGGCGGCTACGGTGATGGTGCCCGACGACGGCGCCGAACAGGCCATCTTCGACGAGTTCCGCAAGCTGCTCTCCGCCGGGCCCGAGTTGACCAAGATCGGCCGTTTTCCGTTTTACGATCAGGCCCGATTGTCCGACACGGCGCTGGTGATCGCCACGGGCGAGCAACGGATCTACGCCAATCTGCTGCTGACCATTGGGGTGGTGCCGCCGGAGAAGTAAGAAGTGTGAAGTAAGAAGTGTGAAACGGCGGGTGGCATGCTCATCCCGGCGCGCCGGGATCGTGAGCATGTTGACCTGCACGAACGCACCCTAGCATGCTTGCTGTCTCGCTGCGCTCGCTTAGCAAGCATGGCACCCGCACCAACTAAAAGTCGTTGTGGCGGTTTTTCTGATACTGGCGGCTGGCTGCCTCGAGCATTCGCCGCTCTTTGCGAGTCAGGCTGGCCTCGCCTTGGTCGGTAATTTTCTTCAAGATACGATCGACCTCTCGGTCGATTTTGCCCGTCTTGGCGCTGCCGGCCGGATCGTGGATGCGGAGTTTCGGCCGCCGCTTGAGCCGGTCCAAGGACAGGCCGCCACCGAGCCAACTCAGGTTCCAGCCGAGATAGTAGTAGGCCGCGGCGAAGGCAATGCCGACCAGATGGACTTCGTAGGCGATCGTTTGGTCACCATAGCCGGCATGGCCAAAGAGGTTGCCCACCACCAGCATCACGCCGACGAGCCAGGCGGGCACGGGAAATAGAAAGAAAAGCAACAGGGTCTGGCGTGGAAAATTCACCACAAAGAGCAGGATCACACCGGCCACGGCGCCCGACGCACCGATGAGTGGGCCCGATGGTCTCCCCATGGCCATGTTGGTCGCACTCCACACCACGCTCCCGAGGACGATCATCACGAGGTAAAGCCGCAGAAATTCCCGGCTGCCGTATTTCTCCTCGACACTGCGGCCGAGGAACCAAAGGCCCATCATATTCAGCGCGATATGGGCAAGGTAGGGGTAGGGTGCGTGGGCGAAGCCGTAGGTAAGAAACCGCCACCAGAGCCACGGCTTGACCAGCGTTTCCGGCGTACAGGCCAGGAAACCGTGGATCGTAAATGTATCTTGCTGCGTGAGCTTGCCCGATGGCGTGAACAGCCCATCGGCCAGGTAGACGATCACGTTGATCAGGATGAGCCAGCCGACCACGGTCCGTGGGCCGCGCATAGTCATCCCGGACGTTTCCTCTCGGTAGTAATCTCGATCGTAGATGCCCATGCGTCGTTGAAAAGTGAGTGGCTGTTGATCGTCGGAAAAGAGCGTCGCCTGCTCTGTAGAGAACCACGATAGGGGTGCCTGGGCCATAGCGAAGCGGTGGCCCAGAGCGTGAACAACCGGGCCTTCGCTGCGTTCAGACCCGGGCACCCAATTGTGTTACAACGTTCTCTACCGAGCAAACGTTACTATTGTGCGCCAGGACCTTGAAAAAGCCTAGGTCATTTCGGGTGCCTGGGTGGCAATGGCAGCGCAAGTCGGGAACTGGGCCCTTTTTCGGCCGATGGACACTCCTTGCCATGGCTCACTTGGAAAGGTCGGCCCTATTGACGCAGTCGATCAACTGGCGTAGCCGGCCCAGGTCGTAACGGTTGAAATGAAGAATCAGCCGGGGCCGATCGGCCAACTCCGGCTCGTCTTTCTCTTCCGCGAGGCACCCACCCTGGCGAATGGAGCCGTGCACGACGATGTCGGCAAACCGCTGATTGATCGAGTCCAGCAAGGCGTCGCTGATGGGCCGATTGAGTCGCAGCACCAGTTTCTCGCGGACGTAGCGCATGCTATGATAAACGCGGAAGAACTGGAGAATCTCGCCAACCGCTTCCTCCACGTTGTCGGTCAGGCGGAAAAGCGACAGGTCCGCCGGATTGATCATACCCCGGCCGAGCAACTTGCCGTGAACAAACCGCTCGAAGTCGCGCCAGTAGTCGCCGCCGGGCTCGTCGAGGAACACGACCGGAATCATCTCTCGTTTGCCCGTCTGGATCAGCGTGAGCACTTCCATGCCCTCGTCGAGCGTGCCGAAGCCGCCGGGCAGGAGGCAAACGGCGTGGCATTCCTTGACGAACATCAACTTTCGGGTGAAGAAGTACTTCATGTGGACGAGTTTCGGATCGTCGGCGATGACGGAGTTGGCCACTTGCTCGAAGGGGAGCATGATGTTCAGGCCCATCGACTTCTCGCGGCCCGCCCCGGTGTGGCCCGCCTCCATGATCCCGCTGGCCGCGCCGGTCACCACGAGCCAGCCGCCAGCGGCCATGAGCCGACCCAGCTTGACGGCCTGTTCATAGCACGGATCGCCGGGCGGCGTCCGCGCCGAGCCGAAGATGGTTATCTTCCGGGTCGACCTATAGGGTGTGAATACTTTGAATGCGTAGCGGAGTTCGCGAATCGTGCGGGCGAGGATTTTCAGGTCGCCTCGGGTGGGATAATCCTGGGCAAGCTTGTCGGCCGAGTCGTGGATCCGCTCGATCAGATCGTCGATCCGACGAGGTGGATGTCCGGGCCGGTTGGACACGTCGGCCGGCGCGGGGCCGGACGTCGCGTCCGTTTTGCCCTCGGCGTCGCGACTTGGCTGATCGGGGGCGCCGTGTTGCGACGCAGAACCGGGAGTCTCCGGCTTGCGATTCGGTCTTCGCGAGGATGCCCGACTCATGGGTAATTTCCTTCACACAAAAAGGCCTGGATAGTCTCCATTATACTCACCGGTGGACCGGACCGGTGGGCAAAAAGTAGGGTGGGCACTGCCCACCGAGAAACCGCTTACGGCTGATATCAACGATATCGGCGGGCGGAGCCACCCTACGCCTGTGACGGTTATCCGGCTGGTCGCCATGGGGTTGATCAGACCCGTCAGAAAGAGGTAGGATTGGCGGTGTCTGGGGCCGGGCTGAGCGAAAGCCGCCTCCTATCTCTGTTGAAGGGTGACACGCGTGGCGAAATCCGACGAGAAGACCGTTCGCACGGTGTGTCCGCGGTGTGCGTGCCATCTGAAAGCACCGGCCACGAAAGTCGGCCGACGGCTGCCCTGTCCGAAGTGCGGCCACCCGATCAAGGTGGTTGCCGCGGAGCCGACGGCGGCGCCCGGGCCGGCGGACGACGAATATGCCCTGAAGGACATGACGTACGCCATTCGTGAACCTCCGCCCGAGGAGCACTCCGGGCCGGTGGTTCCGGTTGCCGGAGTGCCCGACAAACTCTCGGCGGGGGCACTCTCCGAGGACGAGGCTCCCTCGGAGGACGAGGAGGAGGTCGAGCTTCCTTCCGAGCGGCCCAAGCCGCCGCCGTACCCGATGATCAACGGCGTGCTGGACTTTTTCGTCCAACCGACGGCCGTGATTTGTTGGGCGTCGTTTTCGCTGGCCGTGGTGATCGTATTGAGTGCATCGACGTTGGGCGCATCGACCGCCGGCGGTGGCAGATTCGGCCCGGTCGCCGCTTTTTTGATGGGCCTGATTGCGATCGTGATCGCGGTGGTTGCGTTGATCGCGATCACGGGCTATTTGTTGGCGATTCTTCAGGACTCGGCCGCCGGCAACAAGGTGATCATCAACTGGCCCGACCTCGTTTTCATTGATTGGATCGGTGGGTCGTTCTACATTCTCGTCAGCCTGATTATTCCCTTCGGGGTGTCGTGTGTGCTGGCGTGGCCGGCCGGCGGCATCATGGCCAACGGGTGGCTGGTGCCGGTGGCTCTCTGGTTGCTGTTTCCGATCGTGTTGCTCTCGACGCTCGAGACGCAATCACCGCTGTTGCCCTTCTCGCCGATCGTGCTGCAGAGTGTATGGCTGTGTGGTCGCACCTGGGTCGTCTTTTTTTTGGAGACGTGCCTCATGGGCGCCGGCCTGGCGCTGTTGGCAGCCGGGGTTCGTTACCTGGGTCTTGAAACGCTGGGCATCAGCCTGTTGGCCGGGGCGGGTGTGGCGGCGGCGATGGGCTACTTTCGCTTGTTGGGCCGGCTGGCCTGGGTGTGCGACGATCGGTTTCGTCAGGAACCGGCCGAAGACGAGGAAGATGAGGACGATCAAGAGACACCGGAGGAGGCCGAGACGCCGGAAATTCGCCCCACGCCGACAGGCGATTTCTGAATAGGTCCTCACAAAAGGGAAGGCGGGTCCCGGTGCGCCGGGACATGGCCACGACAAGCGTCAGGGTGTCCGGGAATTCGACACGAGAAAACACGACGTTTCCACGATTCGGGTGGCACGTCCTGAGGAACGAAGGGCGTGGTTGGTTGGAAGAACACGCCCTTCGCTCCGCTCAGGGACGTGCCACCCGAATTCCCGGACACCCTCACGACAAGCGTGGCCATGGCACTCCACTGGCACGAGGCATAATCGCCCAAACCGGACAAATCTGCTCAACTTTCCCACACGCTTCGGTCGATAAAGACAATCTCGTCTACGATGTCGCAAGGAGAGTCTGCGCGGAGTGTGGCACTTGCGACGCCGGGGCATGTTGAAAACAAGTTTTACACGGCGTCACGATCACGGAGGATCGCATGGTCAACACGCGCTGGTCGTCTGAGGACATTGCCCAACTCTGGAAGCAGTACAAGGCAAGCCCGGGCAATCGTGAGCTTCGCAATCAATTGATAGAGCAATACCTGCCGTTGGTTCGCTACCACGGCGAGCGAGTCTGGTCACGTCTGCCGCAGGGGGTCGACCTGGACGACCTGATATCGGCCGGTGTTTTCGGCCTGATGGACGCCATCAACGCGTTCGATCTGGATCGCGGGGTCAAGTTCGAAACCTATTGCGTGCCTCGGATCCGCGGGGCTATGCTCGACGAGTTGCGCAACACGGATTGGGTTCCTCGCCTGGTCCGCTGGCGTGCCCGAAAGCTGGCCGAGGCAACCAAGACCCTCGAAGACGAACTGGGACGCCGGCCCGGCGAGCACGAGTTGGCCGAGCATCTGGGCATCACGGTGCCGGAAGTCGAGAAGATGATGCTCGACGCCAAGGCGGTCGCCTTGATCAGCCTGAATAAGAAGTGGACCGAGACCGACGGCGCGAAGGAAATCGGCGAAATCGACGTCCTCGAGGATCGGCGGGGCGAAGATCCGACGCGCCGTGCACAGAAGCACGACCTGATGCGCCTGGTGACCAAGGGCCTCAACCGCAAGGAACGGCTGATCATCATTCTCTATTACTACGAAGAGCTGACGATGAAAGAAGTCGGCGCGACGCTCGACTTGAGCGAGAGTCGGGTGAGCCAAATGCACAGCAGCCTCGTCGAGCGGCTCCAGTCGCAACTCCACGAGCGTCGGACGGAGTTCGCCACGGCGTGAGAAGTCAGAAGGACGAAGTTGGAAGGACGAAGGGGTGTCCGGATTACGTCTTCCTTCGTACTTCGCTCTTCTTCCTTCATACTTCGCATTCTTGTGCGCGCAAAAAAAGGCCCCCGGAAAGGCCGCGTCCCAGGGGGGCAAAGGACACCACACGTTTCCGGGAGCGATTGGTCGCCGCAGGGCCGATCGTGTTTCGGCCGAGAGTATTCTTCTGGCTGGCGACATCTACATTGTAATCGAAGCGTACCGCCGTTGCATCCATGCCGACGGTAGTGCGCTTCGTGGCCCGCAGACACACTCCACCGGGAGCGGCCCCGTGCAGACCCATCCACGTGGATCGATAACGTTTCCTTTTTTCCCGGCCGCCGACGTCTACTTGGCGGGCGGTTTCTCATCGATGAGGGGGCGAGAATAGGCCATTTCCAAAACCGCGTCAAGGCCGGTTTTTCCGGTCCTGGGGAGAATTTTTTGGGTGCTAGCACCGGCCCGTCATACGATGGACTTCTGAGAAACCCGGATTGTCAATGATCTTGATTCTGGAACCACAGATCCCGGCGCGCCGGGACAGATAAACACAGATAGGACAAGGGTTTCAGGCGCACGGGTGCCACTGCTGGCTTGCCCAGCAGTGCTTAATTCAATAGGATCACGGACATGGGCACCACCGACGGGGTCGTCCCGATGCTCGGCCGGGATCGTCGACGGGGGCAAGAGGTTGTGTGATGCAAACGAACTTGATTTTCCCTGGCAAAAGCCATGGAGATTTCAAGGAACGGTGCTACCCTACAATAGCCGAGCAACGAGCATTGAAACTGTAATAAATAGAAAGGATCCCCATGACCCATAGGTTGACAGCCATCATCGAGCGCGAAGGAGACGGGTACGTCGCGCTCTGTCCCGAGCTGGACATCGCCAGCCAAGGTGATTCCGTAGAGCAAGCGCGCGATAACCTGCGGGAAGCCTTGGAGTTATTCTTTGAGACTGCCTCACACGGGGAAATCGGCCGACGACTCTCAGGCGAGATCTTCGTGACCCAACTGGAGGTCACCGGTGGGTAGGCTAAAGGTCATGTCCGGCTCCGAGGTGTGTGCGCTTCTGGGCCGCCACGGTTTCGCGGAAGTGAGACGGCGTGGAAGCCACATTGTCATGCAGCGACAAGAGGCAGCCAGCACTACGACTGTCCCCATACCTGATCATAAGGAACTCCGGATCGGCACCCTCCGGTCCATCATCAGGCAGTCCGGCTTGTCGCGGAGCGAGTTCGAGGCGTGAGCGGCATCTTACGCGAGGGAGTCTAGCAGGAGGGGAACATGGCTCTATCACGGCACAACGTAGAGCAAATGGCACGAGGCTACCTGATGTATCAATTGGCCAGACGTGGCTACAACGTTCAGATCACGGACAGTCGTTTCCCTACGGTCGATCTTCTTGTGGTCAGCCCCTCTGGCAAACACTTTGGAATCGACGTGAAAGGCCAGCGCACGAAGAGCTTCTGGCGATTCAGTGAGCGAGAACCCAATCCGGAATTCTACTTTGCCTTTGTCTATGTTCCAGAGGAAGGTGATCCTCGCGTGTTCCTCATGGATAGCACGACCACCATGACACTGTGGCGTGAATACAGAACCAAGGCGATCGAGCGTGGATCGTCAGAAGACAATATCTGGGGGCTGAACTGGAAGCAACCGCATGCTTACGAAGATCGGTATGGCGTGCTTCCACAATAGGGCGACGTGGGCTTGGTTCTCGAATCGTGTCTGGCGTAGTTTCCAGAGGTTGTCTAGCACAGACTCACGTGACCTCTTATACCTCCGCCTCCGGCTTCGACACGTTGTCTCAAAAAACGGTGCAATTCTTCCATCAACTTATCAAGAAATCCTTCGTGCACTGCTGGACAAGCCAGCAGTGGCACCCGCGCAACGCTCTGGTTGTTACTTGATATCCAAGTCAATGACCTGGTGACCTGCCTTGACCTCTTTCAGTAGCGGCGTGTCGGTCGCGGACGTATACCTTTCCGGCACACGGGAACGCCGTAGCGACGGGCGGGACGCCGTTTCCTCCGTCTGCTCATCGACCGTGCCGTGGTCTCGGCGGCGGACGCCCGTCGAGACGGACAGGTCCTCGATGGTTACGCGGTGCCAGCCGATCGCGGCTCCTTCCTCCTGGTTGTCGAAACACAGACGGTATGAGCCTTGCCGGTCGGTCAATCCCGTGGAGCGGAGCGATTTGCCCTCTTGTCCAGACTTGGGCAAGAACGTGACTAGGCAATGGTCCAGGGGTTTGCCGTCGAGCCGGAGGGTCCCTTCGACAGTGGCCTGCGGAGTGTGTCGGCCGCAGCCTGACAACATCGTCAGGACAAGGACGAGCCATGCCATCGCCGGAACGCCGGGGGTGTGGGCCCTGTGAGACGAGCGCCGGCCGGCGAGTCCGAGTGGTAGCGAAGTTTTCATGGGTTCGCCTCCGCCTCCGTCACCGTTTCCCCGCCTGCCCGCGTGCTCAGTGCTCGCAAGGTCACCAGGGGGATTTCGTCGGAGAAGAAGCGGACGGAGCCGTCGGCCATTGCCAGATTGGCTCCGCCGGGATGGCTGCTCCCATAAGCACAAATCCGAAGGTCAATGTAATACTTGAAATCTTCGGCGCTACCGGCCGGCGGATTGGCGATGTCTCGGTGTTCGTAGTCGAACGGCAGATGGTAGTTGATGGGGGCGTAGCTGCTGAGCGTCACGTGGGCCAGCACCAGCCGGCTTGCGCCGCACCAGTTTCCGTAGAAGCGGAACTCCCAATCCCAGCCCGCGGCGGCGAACGTGTCGTAGTTCGGGTCCCATCGGCTCCGCTCGCCGAAGAAGAGCGTGTGGCTGGTGCCGTCGGTGATGTCGGCCTGCCGTACGGGTTTCTGATTGGGCTCGGGCTGGGAGTCGGGCCCCGCCATGAAGAAGATGCCGTCGGTTTTGAGGAATCCCGAGTCGGGATGATAGGATCTGGTTCCGCCGTTGCCGGCGTAGCTGGTCACCTTGATATGGCGTGGAGGCATCTTCACCCCCTGGATGTGCCTCGATCCGAAGTCGAGTGGGTTCTCGTGCTCCGGCTCCGAAGGACACAGCAGATTGGGCCCCTTGGCCGCGAGCGAATCCATGTCCCCAACAAACGCCTTGTCCGGGTCGCTGAAATCCCACCGGTCGAAGAGGGTGTCATTCTCGATGTAGGGCAACAGGTGAATGAACAGGCTGAACCCGCGCTTTCGCACTTTGGGAGTCGTGAAGTTCCACCCCGAGAGAAAGGCGGGTGGAAAGCAGCCCGCGGCCTCGTGGTAATTGTGGGCCGCCAGCGCGATCTGCTTGAGATTGTTCGTGCACCGAATTCGCCGTGCGGTCTCACGGCTGGCCTGTACGGCCGGCATCAACAGGGCGACCAAGGTTCCAATGATCGCGATTACTACCAGAAGCTCGACCAGGGTGAAGCCGCGGGAACGAGCTGCCCGAGATGCTGCCTGAGGGAGCTTCCGCTTGGGGCGTAGCCCGGAGCCACTCCGGACCGCGGACAAAGTCCGCTTCTGCGGAGCAGTCACAAGATCATGACGAGCCATGTGTCTCGACCTTTCATCGTTCGGTCCCTTTCATGAATGTAGAAAACGAATAAGAGGAGAGGCACGATGCCGCCCCCTGGGAAACTGCCGAAGCAAACCGCCACCGCAGGACTTGTGACGTCGGTTTGCGCCACCAATCCCTCGCTGCCGGCGATGCTTGGCGAGGTCCAGCATAACAGGCCGGCCCGGCCTTGACAAGAAATCGGGTGGTGTGTTTTCGCCGTCCGGCGGGCAAGAAAAGAGGCGCACGAGCGGGTGCCATGTCCACGTCCCGGCGCGCCGGGATAAACATGCTCGACCGACAAGACTAACATGCCTACTCTACGCTACGCTACGCTTCGAGCGGGCATGGCACGCCGCTATTTCTTTTTGGCGACCCTCTTACCGACGACCTTGGCGACGACCGGCTCGATCGCCTCGGCCCAGGCGCGGTAGCCTTCCACGGTCAAGTGCACGTGGTCGTCGCCGCGCAGGCACTCGCTCGGCGTCCCGTCCGGCTTGACGAAACACTTGCGGAGGTCCATGTAGATCACCATCTTGTCGTCGCCCAACTTCGAGATGATTCTGTTGACTTTCTCGACGATCCGGCGATGTGGATCGTTTTTGTCGGGTCCGCGAGCAAAGACGGCCAGCAGCAGGATCTTGGTCTTGGGCAGTCTCTTGCGGAGCTTCTCGACGATCTTTGTTACGCCCTCGGCGATCTGCTTCGGCGTGTTGTCTCGGGTGTTGTTGGTTCCGATCATCACCACGGCCAGCTTGGGTGAGACGTTCTCCAACGCCAGATGGTCCAGCCGCCAGAGCACGTGCTGGGTCCGCTCGCCGCTGCGGCCCAGGTTGACGACATTGCGACCGGCGTAATACTCCTTCCAGACAGCCTTGCCCTTGCCGTTCCAACTGTGCGTGATCGAATCGCCGATCATCAACAGATCGACGTTGCCCCGCTTGAGCCGCTTGTTCATTTCATGATGACGCCGCAGGTGCCCGCCGCGACGACATTCGGGCGTGATCGCCGAGTGTGGTTTCTTGGTGTCGGTAGCCCATGCCAGCACGGCAATCGTGCTGATGACCAGCAGGGAGGATGTGGACACGAATAGACTCTTTTGCATCGGGAGGTTCTCTTCGTCAGGAAAGGGTGCGAAGCAACAACACGTAGTAGGCCGGGGCACGGTTCCCAGGCACAAGCTCAGATCTCCGTCCACTGCCCGGGGATGGGCACCGGGTAGCGGCCGTGCTGGTCGGCTTGGACCGGGGCGGGGCTGTTGTAGTCCAGATCGTCGACGTTGGAAACAAACTGGAATTCGGAGGTCGTCACTTCGTCCCACGTAATAATATTTCCACTATGGACTGCCGCGCGGCCCATGATCGCCGCGAGGTTGGCATTCACGGCCCGCTCGGTTTCATTGTGCGGCCGGTCGGTGCGGATAGCGCCGAGCAACTGCTCCCATTCGTACTGGTACACCGACCGTGTTTCCCGCTCGGCCTTCCAGGTAATATCTCGCTTCTCCAGCCGTTGATTTTTGTACGTTCGCACGACGCTCCGGTGGACGGGCCCTGAGAACTGCGCGGCACCCTTCGTGGCGTGCAGGTACGTACTGAAAGCATTGTGGCAACCGTTGATATTCCGATGGTTGACCAGGGCCTTGGTGCCGTCGGCGAACGTGTATTCCATGGAATACACGTGGTGGTTCTGTCCGCAGTCGTCGTCATGCGGCACGCGGCCACCCAAGCCATGCGCCTTGACGGGCCAGGCGTCTTTCAGCCAACAGCACTCGTCGATCTGGTGAATGAGATATTCGATCATCAGGCCCGAAGACGACCAGAACAGGTGGTAGTTGGCATGTCGCCCGATCTGCCAGAGCAACTCATTCTCGTTGGTGGGCCGAGGCCGCAGAAACCCGCCGGGATCCATCCGGTAAGCGTTGATCATCAGGATTTCACCCAACTCCCCGTCGCGGATCTTCTGGATCAGAGCCGCTCGGGCGGGCGAGTGGCGACACATCAGCCCGGTGGCGATCTTGAGATTCTTCGCTTCGGCCCGCTGGCTGGCTCGAAGCATCCGCTTCAGCCCTCCCGGGTCGGCGGCAAACGACTTCTCCATGAACACGTGCACGCCTTTGTCGACGGCGTAGTCGAGATGGGTCGGCCGAAATGCGGCGTGGGTCGTCAGCAAGGCCACGTCGCCCGGGCGCAGGCAATCGATGGCCTTCCGATAAGCGTCGAAGCCGATGAACCGCCGCTGGGGTGGAACGTCAATGAGGTCCCCGAACCGCTTGCCGAGCGCGGTGCGCGAGGCGGTCAGCCGGTTCTTGAAGACATCGGCCATGGCCACGAGCTTGACCGGCCCGAAGCACTCCGCGCCCCGCAACTGAGACGCTCCGATGGCATTGCCCACCGCGCCGGTGCCCCGGCCGCCGCAACCGATCAGGGCGAGCCGGATCGTGTTATCCTCGGCCGCGTGGACCGTTGGCGCGGCCATCGAGGCAAGACCGCAAACGGCAGCCGCGGCTGAGCCCATCTTGAGCACGTCGCGACGAGAACATTTCGACGACGAGGGACGCTTGTTCTTCGGTTCGACAGAGCGTTTCATGACAGGTCTCTATTGGGGGGATTGCGGGGAAAGAGCCGCCTCGTGGCGTTGCAGGCCCCGCGGCCCGGCGGCCGAGCGCCATCTTAGCACGGCGCCCACCGGAAATCAACGCTCCGCCGGTGACACCGCGTTTTGACTTGTGACGTACGGCGATTATACTAGTACCGCGTTTCAGTTGAAATTGAGGGTCCCGGCGCGCCGGGATAGCGCAGCGGTGGCCCAGAGCCTCAAAAACCGGGCCTTTCCCGGCGCGCCGGGACGCTCATTCCCGGGCACCCAGCAATATCCGTTCGTTTCTAGCAACGTACCCGCCGACCCTCTGGAGAAAGCGAGATTGCCATGAACCCACTTCGACGCGCGTTCTTGTTGCCCTTGCTGTTGGTCGTGAGCCTGCTGGCGGCGGGTCGTACCGCCGCGGAAGACCCTTGGGTCGAGTATCACGGAAAATCAGGGCCCGGCAAAGGCAAACACATCGTGCTGGTCACCGGCGACGAAGAGTACCGCTCCGAGGAGTCGATGCCCCAGTTGGCCAAGATCCTTGCCGCGCATCACGGCTTTAGGTGCACGGTGCTGTTCGCCGTCAACCCGACCACCGGCCGGATCGACCCCGTCGTTTCGGACAACATCCCGGGCCTTGAGGCGCTCGCGTCGGCCGACCTGATGGTGCTCTTCACCCGTTTCCGCGAGCTGCCCGACGACCAGATGAAGTTCATCGTCGACTACACCGACTCGGGCCGGCCGATCGTGGCGCTGCGGACCGCCACCCACGCCTTCTACTACCGCAAGCGACGCGACAGCCGGTACGCGAAGTACGATTTCCGCTCCAAGCAGTTCCCGGGCGGCTACGGGCGGCAGGTGCTCGGCGAAACGTGGATCGCCCACTATGGAGCTCATCAAAAGGAGAGCACCCGCGCGCTGGTGGCCGATCGTATGCGGGACCACCCGATCGTCCGCGGCGTGGAGAACGTCTGGGGACCGTCGGACGTCTACGCCGTCACGACGCTTGCCGGCGACTCCAAGCCCGTGCTGATGGGCCGGGTGCTCTCCGGCATGCGGCCCGACGATCCACCCAATCCAAAGAAGAAACTCGTGCCCGTGGCATGGATCAAGACCTACACGGGCAGCCGGGGCAAACCGTCGCGCGTATTCACAACCACGATGGGCCACGGGGACGACCTGAAAAACAAAGGATTCCGCCGCCTGTTGGTCAACGCGTGCTACTGGGCCATGGGCATGGAGAATCAAATCCCGCGAAAAAGCAAGGTTGATCTGGTGGGCCGATACGATCCGGCACCGATCGGCTTTGCCGGCCACAAGAAAAAAGTCAAGCCGAGCGACCACCGGCTCGGGCATTGAGTCTGGAAGACAGATTCACCGCGAAGACGCGAAGAGATGGTGTGTATTTGTTGGTTGTTAGGCCGGGTGCCATGTCCATCCCGGCGCGCCGGGACCGTGGACATGCCCGAATGACAGGACCAGCATGCCCACACTCCGTTGCGCTTCGCGTGGGCATGACACCCATGCCTTCGCGTTCTTGGCGTCTTCGCGGTGAGCCGTGGACTCACTGCGGGACCTTCCCATACTCCGGGAACCGTGCCTGGATTGATTGGACCGAGAATTCTTCCTCGCGCATCGCTTCCATGGCCATCGTGGCCGCCTCGGCTGCTTGGATCGTCGTGATGCACGGGATGCCGTGCGAGACGGCCGCCGCGCGGATGCGGCCCTCGTCGGTCCGCGCGCCCTTGCCGCTGGGCGTGTTGATCACGAGCTTCAACTTGCCGTCGGCCATGACGTCCAGCAGGTTGGGATGACCCTGTTGGAGCTTCTGGATTCGCTCGACCGCCAGGCCCGCCTCCCGCAGCAGTCTGGCCGTGCCGTTGGTGGCCAACAGCTCGAAGCCGAGATTGCGCAGCCGCCCGGCCAGCCCGACGATGTGCCACTTATCGCGATCGGCCACGCTGACGAAAACCTTGCCGGTTTCCGGCAGGATCGACCCGGCGGCCAACTGGCTCTTGGCAAAGGCGATCGAGAACCGCTCGCTGACGCCCATCACCTCGCCGGTCGACTTCATCTCGGGGCCGAGCACGACGTCGACGCCGGCGAACTTGACGAACGGAAAAACGGCCTCCTTGACCGAGACGTGCGAGGGAATCGGATCCTCGCGATATCCCTGCTCGGCCAGCGAGACACCGACCATCACCTTGGCGGCCACCTTGGCCAGCGGCATGCCCGTGGCCTTCGACACGAACGGCACCGTGCGGCTGGCGCGAGGGTTCACCTCGAGCACGTAGAGCTTCGGCCGGCCCTGCTCGCGCTGGATGGCATATTGCACGTTCATCAGGCCGACGACTTTCAGCTCCCGTGCCAAGGCATGGGTAGCCTCGCGGATTTCCTTGACCACGGGGCCGGGCAGGCTGTAGGGCGGGATGGCACAGGCCGAATCGCCCGAGTGAACGCCCGCCTCTTCGATGTGCTCCATCACGCCGGCGACGATCACGTGCCGGCCGTCGCTGATCGCGTCGACGTCCACTTCGGTGGCGTCCTCCAAGAAGCGGTCGATCAGCACGGGCTGGCCCTGGGCCGCGAGGAACGCCTCGGCCATGAACCGTTCCAACTGGCTCGCGTCGTAACAGATTTCCATTGCCCGACCACCCAACACGAAGCTGGGCCGCACGAGCACCGGGAAGCCGATCTTCGCGGCTTCGGTCCGGGCCTGGGCCATGTTGCGCGCGATGCCGCCGGGCGGCTGCTTCAGTCCGACGACCCGCAGCAGCCTGGCGAATTTCTCGCGGTCCTCGGCGTCTTCGATTGTCTCGACGCTCGTGCCGATGATGGGCACACCCGCACTGGACAGCGCCCGGGCCAAGTTCAACGGCGTCTGGCCGCCGAACTGGACGATCACCCCCTCGGGCTCGACCCGAT
>CAZWWC010000042.1:16567-19123 GCA_964637625.1 uncultured Planctomycetaceae bacterium | reverse complement strand
GCACCGGCGGCCAGAAGCCGCTTCATGGCGAACTCGGGCGAGGTTTGGAGCCAGTAGCGATGTCCACGATCGGGGTGCCACTGGCGTCTCGCCAGTGCTTTCTGCTGGTCGGCACGGGCAAGATGCCCGTGGCACCCTGACGAGCCCACTTCCACCGCAAACGGATCCAAGTGGCGATCGACCACCGTATCGGCCGAGAGCAGCGGCGTCTCGACTTCGAGGAAGCCGCGCCGGTCGAAGAACTCGCGGACACGGCGCAACAGCTCGGCCCGCAACCACAGGGCGTCCAGATTGGCAGTAGGCAGGAAATCGTTGCCGGCGCGTACCGCGTGGGAGGCGTTGGTCGAAATAAGTCCTCGGCGGGATTTCATGGTCTGTTTTTCGACATGCTACTGGGCCACCGCTTCGCTATGGCCCAGCCACCCTATCATGGACCCCCTTTTTACTCTTTGACCCGTTCGATGTACTCGCCCGTGCGGGTGTCGATCTTGATCAGTTCGCCCATCTCGACGAACGAGGGGCAGGAGATCTCGGCGCCCGTTTCGACCTTGACCGGCTTGGTGACGTTGCTGGCCGTGTTGCCCTTGGCGCCCGGTTCGCAGTATTCGACCCGCAACACGACGTGGTTGGGCGGGGTCATGGTGAGCGGACTGCCGTTGAAGAGCACCATGGCGCAGTTCATGCCTTCCTTGAGGAACTTCCACGCATCGTCGACCGCCTCGGCCGAGAGTTCGTATTGTTCGTAGTTTTCGTTATTCATGAAGACGAACTGGTCGCCCTGGCGGTAGAGGTATTGGGCATCGATTTCCTCGACGTCGGCCGCTTCGATCGAGTCGCCGCTTTTGTAGGTGCGGTCGATGACCGTACCTCGGATCAGGTTTCGCAGTTTGCACTTGTAGAGGGCCTGGCCCTTGCCCGGCTTGACGAAATTGCACTCGATCATCAAATAGGGGTCGCCGTCCATCTGGACCTTCAGGCCCTTGCGGAAATCACTCGTATTGTAGCTGGCCACGATCGTCTTCCTGCTTATTGATGTTCGCGAAAATAGTGAAATCGTAGGACTACGGATTGCCCCGCGAATACCGGGCTTCCGTTGGTCGCCCTGGGTCACTCAGTAGTTCCAAGTTTGGCTGACTGATGCCGCAGCAGGTCATCCTGAGCGTCGCGAAGGATCTCGATGGTCAAGGAGATTCTTCGCTGCGCTCAGAATGACAATGCCGAGTTTCAATAAAACTTGGAACTACTGTCACTACTTGTGCAGCCCCCGATAACTTCTCATGAAAGGTTGTGGTACGATAGTGCTCTATGGCAAGTATCGACTATCGAAACGAACGAGGCATTGCCGGTGGCGATTGGCAGGCAGACCTGGCCGGCGCGGTTCGCGACGGGGCCGAGTTGTGCCGGCTGCTCGAATTGCCGAGCTCTCTGGCCGCCGCACCGGGCGAGTGGCCCGTACTGGTGCCTCGGCCTTATCTGGCCCGAATCACCGCCGGAGATCCTCGCGACCCGTTGTTGCTGCAGGTGCTCCCTCGGCCAGAGGAAAACGAATCCCCCTCGGGCTTTTCGACCGATCCGCTGTGTGAAGCCACCGGTCCTCCGGCGCCCGGCGTGCTGTGGAAGTACCGAGGCCGGGCTCTCATCGTAGCAACCGGCCGTTGTGGAGTCCACTGCCGGTTCTGCTTTCGTCGTCATTTTCCCTTCCCGAGTTCACCCCCCGACCTGGTCACGTACGAGCCAGCGCTGGAGCGAATTGCACGAGAAAAGTCGCTCCACGAAGTGATTCTCAGCGGGGGCGATCCGCTGATGATGGACGACGACCGGCTGGGCGAGCTGGTTGGCCGCCTGGCCGAAATCGCTCATCTGCGCCGAGTGCGCATCCACACCCGAATGCCGATCGTCATTCCAAGCCGTGTTACCACGGAGTTGGTCGAGCGGCTTCGTCGAGCGCGGCTTGCGCCGATCATGGTGGTCCACGTGAACCATCCGGCCGAGATCGACCGGCCGGTGGCCGACGCGCTGGGACGTTTGATCGACGCGGGTATTCCCATATTGAGCCAGTCGGTACTGCTGCATGGCGTAAACGACGACGCCGACGTGCTGGCCGAGCTGTTCGAGCGGCTGGTCGACCTGCGCGTGATGCCTTATTACTTGCACCAGTTGGATCGAGTCGCCGGGGCGGCGCATTTCGAGGTGGCTGAAGAAGAGGGCCGCCGGTTGGTCGAGTCGCTTCGGGCACGATTGCCCGGCTACGCCGTGCCGCGCTACGTGCGAGAAGTGCCTGGTGCGCCGGGCAAGGTGCCGTTAGGGTAGATTCTCAGTCTGCTTCAACGTGGGAAACCGACTCGGCCTCCGACTGGCCGAGCCTGTGTGTGAGAAGTTCCAACTGACTCTTTAGATCGGTCAAAAGCAACTGTGGTGAAGCGCCGTCGGCCCAATGGGCGTAGAAGGCGTCGCCGGGCGGGCGTGTGCCGCCGGCCGACGTCGCGGCGTCGCGCCGAAGTTGAAGGAGCCGGCTGTCGAACTGGTCAAGCTTCGCCGCGGTTTGTCGATGGTCGC
>CAZWWC010000042.1:1363-16467 GCA_964637625.1 uncultured Planctomycetaceae bacterium | reverse complement strand
TGAAGGAGCCGGCTGTCGAACTGGTCAAGCTTCGCCGCGGTTTGTCGATGGTCGCCCGAGAGCCGATCAAGCTGCATGACCAGCGCCACGGCCAAGGCCAGAAGCCCGACCATGGCCACCGGCAGGCCGATCGACCAGAGATCGTCGCGCTGGAGGACCGCCGACCAGAGCAGCAACACGCCGCCGCAGGCCGAGGCCATCAGCCCCAAGGTCAGTGCGCCCCAGACCATCGCTCCGAGGGCCGCGGTGCCCAAGTCAAAATCGGCCGACGCGGATCTTCTCGCGCGGCCGACGTGGTGGTGAAGCGCGGCCGTGGGATGGGCCGCGTCGAACCGACGGTGTGTCTGGCCCGCGGCGCGGCCGGAGCCGGTGGCCGACCGGGCCGAGCCGCCGAGCAACCGCCCGATGTGTTTGAGCTCCTCGTCCAGCTCCCAGCCGTCGTAGCTGGAAGGTCGCCGCCGAGCGGCGTCGCTGGAACCGAGCTCGTCGGCGCGGCCCTTTTCATGGGTGTCCGCGGCGCGCGGGCCGGCCGAGTGCGGCTGCGCAGACGGCTCTTGGCCGACCGGCTTTCCACAGCGTAGGCAGCAAAGCGTGCCTGAATCGGGAGAGGCCACTCGGGGCACATCTTGTCCACAGTTGTGACACCACATTGTGTTCACTACATCGGGCAGCCAACATGGTAAACTGTAGGGATTGTACCGGTTTTGACGACGTACTGGAGGGCGACAGCCCGGACTGGAACGCTGATGTGGTAGCGGCTTTTCGCAGTAGCCCCATCTTTCCTAGGTTAACTCAAGCTGTCGACGATATCGGACGTGGCGCAAGCCGAGTATAAGAGCGATTGCCAAAGGAATGGCAAACTGGACGATGGTTGTCATCGACGGGATGCTCAGGCCGAGCGGCAGGCCAAATGCGACGCGGTAGGCACTTTCGCCCGGCACGTCGGACAGCGTGAGTTGCGTTTGAACCCCTGCCGAGAGCACGGCGACCAGCCCACAGGCCGCCAAGGCCCAACGGAAGCTCCGGCCGCTGCGCCGGACCAAATAGCAGAAGACGACGACCACGGCAGCTGATGGCACAAACCTGAGCGTGTAGTCGAAGGCCCGCACCATCCAAATCAACAAGGGTAGCCACTCGCTGGCCGCCTTCCCCTCGACGTCATAGGCATCGCCCAGGATACTCGGCAATGCGTTGAGGAGTCCGCCTCCGATCAAGACGAATCCGATCCACGTCAACACCATGACCGGCACCGGGGCTACGAGGAAGGTCAACCACGGGTGGCGCCCGACGAATTTTGCCGCGCGATAGTTTGCCACGGCCGCTTCGGCCAACTCTTGCGGCTTTCCGAGATGGTTTTCCATCGCCGCACAATCATTCTTCCGGTCATCCATTTCTTGCTCCTCCATGAGATCGAGAGTGTGATCGGCCAGCTCTTTCATGAGCCGCCGGATATACCTTTTCGGAAGGCCCTGCTTGATCAATTCCGCGCGAAGGGCGTCAAGCCAACGCTGGTTTTTCACGGGGACCTCCCTTCAGCACGCCGCCGACGGCCACGACAATCCGGTGCCAGTTGGCCACCGACTCGTCGAGCCGACGAAGTCCTTTTTTTGTGACCCGATAGACGACGCGATCGCGCCCCAGCGCGTTCTCGCGCCGACTGCCGAGCATGCCTTGCGCTTCGAGACGGTGCAGGATCGGATAGATGCACCCCTGACCGAATTCGATTTCGGCGGCGGTCGCCTCCCGGATTGCCTGCACTAACTGATAGCCGTATCGCGGCCGCCGGCTGAGCAATTCGAGCACCAGCAGCTCGGGCACGCCGTTGAGATAATCGGGATTGGTTCGCTTGTTGGGCATGCGAGTGCCATTACCTTGTGGTTTGAGGTATTGATTCCCAAAAAACGCCGCGCGAACTGAGCCGCGCCCGTGAAGAAGCGGTTTGGGAAGCGATCTGAGTGACACGCTTGAAGGACTGCTTCCTCACGGGCGCGGCTCGGATTCTTGCCGCGACGGCGGGGAGGATACCTCAAACCTCGTGGTATCGCAAGGCCAGTTTTTCGACGACCGATTCGAGAAACGGATTGACCTGGGCAGGGTGAGTCATGTTGATGAGATGCCCTCCGTCGGGGATGATCCGGTCAGCCCTGACTCGGCTGACGGGAATCACGCGGTCGTGCCGGCCGTGGATCTGGAAGTTGGGCACCTCCGGCGAAGGGCTGGGCTGCCAGTCGAGAAGAGCCGCCAGTGCCCAACGCATAAAATGCGGGTCGGCCCGGCGAAACATGTCGACCATCAGGCTCCCGATCGCCCGAGGACAGCGGCCCAACGAGCCGGCGGCCAACGGGGCTAGCCACTGGGCCCACTCCAGCGCCGCGGTGGGCAACCGCCGGACAAGCGGCACGAGCGGCCGATAGGGGGCCAGCGCCTCGTGGGTCCGACACGTGGCGACGAGCACCAGGGCATCGGGCACAAGATGCCGGGCCATTTCGTAGGCGATCATCCCACCGAGCGACACCCCGCCGAGGATCAGTGGACAGTCCGGTTCCCGTCTGACGGTCTGTGCCAGCCGGGCCGCGTAGTCCGACAGGCTTTCACGCGGCTCCGGCTCGATCCACGGCGGGACGATCAGCCCTTCGAACGCCGATGCCTGGGGCGAAAACATCCGAGCATCCGCGCCGAGGCCGGGCAGAAGAACGAGCTGGCGACATGCGTTCATGGCGATTGTCGGTGGGCAGTGCCCACCCTGCTTGGTTCGACCAGGGTGCGTCGTTCGATCCAATAACGGACCGCGGCCAGGGCGACCAGCAGCCAGTTGGCCGCGACACAAAGCAAGACGTAGACCTCGCCGCCGGTGCTCTGGCCATAGGAGTGCAATCCACCTTTGAGTATGAAGTTCACGCCGTACCAGGCCATCATAATGGCCGTGGCGCCCAGCACCGCGCCGACGGCTATGCCGAAGTTGCCGGTCCAGCCGGCGCGGCGGCCGTGCAGCACGGCCAGATAAACCATAAGGGAGATGAGTGCCCAGACTTCCTTCGGGTCCCAGCCCCAATAGCGTCCCCAGGCGTAGTCGGCCCAAATCGCGCCGGTGATCGTGCCGGCGGCCAACAGCAGCACGGCCACCTGGATCGACTTGTAGATGTGCCTGGCCAGCTTCGCGCAGACGGCCGGCGGGCGCCGCGTGAAGGCCGACGCGGGCGCGTGATAGTCGCCGGCCGGACGATGGCCCGCGGCAAGCGTCTCGGCCGAAGGCATCTTGGGCGATCGATACCGCCCCAACGCGTAGTAGCCCAGCGAGATATTGCCCAGCCCCCAGGCCAGCGCGCCGGCTCCGTAGCTGGCCGTGACGACGATGACGTGCAGCGCCAGCCAGAAATTGCTCCGCAACAGGGCCTCCATGCCCAGGCCGACTTCGCGCTTGAACACCGGCCCGGGAACGTAATACGCCAACAGATAGGCCAGAAGCGCCACGGCCGCGCCGGCCAAGAGGAACGGTCCCCGGGCGACGGTCCGCTCGATCGGGTCGGTCAGCCGTTGGGCAAACAAGATTCTCACGGTCTTGGGAGCCAGCGCGACGCCGACCAAGAAAGTCAGTACCGCGCGGGGAAAGAACCACAACGACCAGGCCAAAACGCCCAGTCCCACCAGCCAGATCGTCAGCGCGCCAAGCACGCCACCGGTCGTGGCGGAAGAAAACGACGGCAGCAAGGCAAAGATGGGGCCGTCCTCGCTCGGATTGAAGTGGCCGATTGCCAATACGTAGAAGAGCAACAGAACCAGCACTGCCCTGAGCACCGGCATGGTTCGCCAGAACCAGCGGGCCCAGTCGGCCGACACTCCGGCGCCGGCCGCAGTTCGCGGCGTCGTGGAGACGGCCGTGATCTGCCACGCCGCGCCGAGCACCGGCCAGACCAACGGCAACAGGGCGAACCACAATCCGAACAGGGCCACGGTGGCGGCCACAAACAGTACGGTTTCGTACATGTTGGTGATCGGGACCATGCCCGTGATCGCCCCGCGAAGCGCGAATCCGGCGATGGTAAGGCCCTGGCCACAGGCCAACAGCGCCGCGCCGAGGAAGAACATGGTCTTGCGGAGCACACCAAAGCCCAGGACGAGACACACGATCGACGCGAGCGTCAGGAGCCAGGCCCAGAGGAACGGATTGAGCCGGTTGTAGAATACTTCTTTCCTCATGGTGCCCACCGGCGGATAGGCCGTGGCGGCCAATTGGCTTTCGCTCGCCTCGTCGGCCAGAAGCTCGCGGCGGGCCGGCTCGATCACTTCGCCCAGCGCGCGAAGCGAGTCGGACAGTCGCCGCATCGCCTGGGCGAACCGCTCCGGCCGGTCCGGCGCTTGCCGGTCGAGATAGGCCGCCTTGGCCTCGGCGAACGCCTCGCGAACCTTGCTCACCCGGTCGGCCGGATAGTCTTCCAGGACGGCCTCGGAGCCGAACAGCAATGTTTGCAGCGCGAGCCAGGGCTGAGCCGCGCGGCCCATTTGGCGATTTTTTTGCAGGGCAAACGGGCTCAGCGCCGGCACGACGCGCAGCGGGCACCCGTTGTCGTACAATGCCTCGCGGAGCGCATACGCCTGGCGAGCCAGTTGGGCCGTGCGATCAGCCAGGATGTTCATCAGCCTTCGGCGCTGCATCGCATCGGGCGTGTCGCGTGTCTCGAACTCGCGATCGCGCCGGCCGGCAGCCAAGGCGGCCAACGATCGAGTCGCTCGACACAACTCCGAGGCATGCTCGTCCGCCGCCGCGAATGAAAACTGCTCCTTCTCAAGTAGAACGACCAATTGCCGCAACGAATGGTTGGTCTGCTCGACGAACCTTTCGTGGTCGGCCGATGCATCGAGCGCCTGCCAGAGCGCCAGCGGTTGGGCCAACTCGCGCTGCCATGTCCTGGCGACGTCCATCAGACGGCTGAGAAAAACCGTTCGGCGCATCCGAGGCCGGCGCGGATCAAACGTGAGCACCCGATACGCGCGATAGGCCCGATTGAGATGCTCCAACCGGCGATCCGCTTCGGACAAGGCAATAGACCGATCGTCCTCAAGGGCTTGTTGCTCGAGCCGAGCCAGCTCGGAGAGCCGTTTGGCGGCGCCGGCCGACCGCTCGAACTCGCGTGGCGAGATGTATTTCAGACGGTTGCCGCGGTGATCCTTCAGGGGAACTTCGAGTAGATCGCAGCGCAACGATTCGTGGCGGGCAACCAGCAGCGGCACGTTCTCCCAACGCTCCGGCTCGACCAACCAACTGAAGACGAGTTCGGCGGCCGTGAATCGTCGCGGCTTGCCGTCCGGGAAAAGGACACTCCGCGGCCCTGCCCTGCCCTTGCCCGGGACGTCGGCCGACTCGGTTTCGCGCGGAGCGAGCCGGGGATGGGCACGGCCGCAGATTTCCTCGACCAGCGAGCGAGCCAGGGTGTCAAGCGGCATCACGCGGCCCGCGTCGTGAACCGGCAGAGACTGCCAATCGCTCCAATCGAGCCTGGTCGCGGCAGACTGCTCGGCCCCGGCCGCGAGCGATGCGGTTATGACCGTCGCGATCAAAAGCAGAATCGGTCGTGACATGGATCGCACGAGCCGGAGCATGGTGTTTCCTTGGTGTGGTTTATCGAGTTTTTTGGTGGGCAATGCCCACCCTACGGTTTGCGTCTTGGCCGGAAGAAGTAGGCCTTCATGTAGTACATGACGATGATGCCGCCGAGGATCATCAGACAACCGGCGTATTTCAGTTGCCGGCCGGGATCGTAGGCAATCCCAAGGACCGACCGATAGAGTTCATCTCGCTTCCGGCTGCCGCCGACGACGCGGTCGAATTCGGGCTCGCCCGGCCGAAACGGCCCTTGGCAGTCGAATTGGAACAGTCGAAAAACGTGTCCCGACTTTGGGTCGACGAATCGGACCGGTCGGTTCAGTGTAATGAGCACGTTCTCTTGCAGTGGTTCGCCGCCTTCGCCCAGCGGGAGGAAATCGACGTGGCTGGAGGACTCCGCGGTCCGCAACGTGCCCGGATCGAGCTTCTTCTGCGCTTGGCGCAACCGCAGTCGAAACCCCAGGTCGACCCGGTGCCGCGTCAAGCGCAGCTGGGCCACGCGGCCATGGCCCTCGACTTTCTCCGAGTGTTGCTCCGCGTCGAGCGTGAACGGATCGGCCAACCAGAACTCACGCTCGTTGCCGTCGACCCTCAGGCGCACCTTGACCCTCTCCTGCTTCACCGGCTTGTCCTTCTCAAATTCAACGGGGACAACACGGTAGCCGGGCTGGCCGGCCGGCGCAAGCGCCTCGACGGACAGGGTCATGGGCGATTTCGTATCTTGGAACACGACGATGCTCGATCCGTCGTGGGGCAACCGGCCGATGGTTCCCATCCGACCGTCGTACCACGTTCGGTAGTAGAGCCGCCGATCGGGTCCCTCGATGATGTCGACGCGGGGCTCGGCGGCGGCGCGGGCCGTCGCCGGGGGAACCGGCGTTGTCTGCTCGGGCTCGGGCTTCTTGCTCTGGCCGGCGGCCTCCTCCTTCGCGGGTTTCTCCGCGGCGGCGAACCAATAGCTGCCCACGACGCCGTTGCGATGGTCCTGCAGATCCAGGTTGACCCGATACGCGTTCAATAGCAGCAGTCCACTCGGCTCGGTGTCGTCTTGGGCATAGACCTTCAAGAGGACCTGAAGCAGCGCGGGCTCCCATCGCGTCAACTCGACACGGAGCCCCGAGGAGCCCAAGGGCACGGGACCTTTGCCCTGGAGATCCTCGACGAGGAAGTGATGCTTCTCGCCGTCGGCCGATAGCACGATCTGGCCCAACCGTCCCAAGGAGCCCTCGGGCCGGCTGTCGAGAAAGGCGTCAGAGTCAACCTGGCCGCCGGCCAGACGAAACGTGACCCAGCGCCCCTCGGCAAGCCGCTCTCGCGAGCCGAGGATGAAGAGTTGATGGGGCCCGTGGGGGGCGCGGAGTCGGCCGATGCCCAGCGCCACCTCTCGCCAAGTGTCGCGCCCGGGCTTATCGCCGTCGGCCACACGGAGTCGAAGCCTGGGCACTTCGACGTATCGCGAATCGCTGCAGTAATCGAGCACCTCGACGCGGACTCCGTCCGCGTCGTAGACGGTTCCGCAGTCGCGATGTACCCATCGCCAAGGAAACCAGAACATCGCACCGTAGTCGCTCCAGTTGAACGGACCGGGCTCGAACGGAATTCGGACGGTCCGCGGCGAAGCGTCCTTTTCTTCATCTGGATCGACGGTCAACTCGAACTGTCGCTGTTGGCCGAGCGTCCGAGATGCGATTTGTCCTTCGTAGACGACCAACACGCCGTTGATGCCCTTCTCCCGACTTACCCAGCAACCGACCAGCAAGATAAGGATGCCCGCGTGCACGATGAGGAAGCCGATCTGGTGGCGTCGCCAGGGAAAACGAATCAAGGTGGCCGCCAAGACGTTCGTGGCCAAGAGGGCCAGCAACACGGCAAACCAGGTTGACTGATAAAAGCCGAACTGCGCCGCCGGCGCGCCGTAGTGGTTTTCGACCAGGGTCGCCCAAATCAGCACGATCGCACTGAGCGTGATGACGACGGTTGCCAGGGCCGACGATGCCAGGAATTCGAAGAGTCCCAGAAGGAGGCGCAGCGGCAACGGTTGGCCGGGAGAGACAAGTCTGTGTCGAATCATGGGCGTCTCGCGAGGGGCCGGGGCAGGCTTCTGCTCCGGCTCTGTCGTAGAAAGGCAGGCGAGCACGGGGACGGGCCCGAATCAGCGTCGGATTGAATTATAGGGCCAACCGGACGCTAGAGGAAGCCGTGTACATGGGGGTGCCCTCACGCGCTTGGAGAGCATGCCACCGGACGCTTGGAACGGAGCCTAGTGCTCTGTCACAGAAGTTTTTCCGGGTGGGTGCCACTGGCGTCTCGCCAGTGCTTCCGCAAAGGCACGGGCAAGATGCCCGTGGCACCCTGAATTATTACTGTGACAGAGTACTAGTAGACCGTGGGCGTGGTTTCGGTCCATCCCACCACCGGGACGTCGGGCACCATCACGAAAATCTCGACGCGACGGTTCTTGTAGCGATCTCTGGGCGACGCATTCGCGGCGACCGGCTGATGGGCTCCGAACCCGGCGATTCCGATCCGCCCGGACTTCAGGCCCAGCCCGCGCAGCCGGTTGGCCACGGTCATCGCCCGGGCCGTGCTCAGATCGAGATTGTCGGCGTGGATTTCCCGGCCGGGCAGCCTGACGATGTGACGATCGTCCGTATGGCCCACGACCATGACCCGCAAGTCGCGGGTCTCGGGCCTCTTGAGCAACGACGACATCTTTCGGAGCAACCGCTCCGCGCCCGGCTTGAGTTCGGCCTTGCCGCTGTCAAAGAGGATATCGCTATCCAGCTTGGCGATGCCCGTGCACGGATCAAACTTCAACTCGGGATGCCGCTTCGAGAATTGCGCCAGCTGGGTGGCCAGGGCGGGCGAGATCCACGACTTTCCGTTGACGGCGTCGACGAACTGCCGATGCAACGTTTCGCGCTCCGCCCGATAGCTGGCAAGCTGCTCGTCATCCAGGCCGAGCCGCTTCTCCAACAGCGCCAATTCCTCCTCGGCGTGCTGTAGCTGGTCTTCGGTGCTGCGGCAATGGACTCGGAGATTCTCGATCTCAGCCAGCTGCGCGCGGCTCTGCTCGGCCAGATTCTGGTTCCGAACGCTCAGTTCGGCTACCTGACTCTTAGGCACGACACAACCGCCAAGCAGAATGAGAAACGCGGCCGACGCAAGCGCGCCAGCCCGCCAAGAGATGGCCAACATGATTCGACTCCTTTCGAACCGCAGGCTTCAGAGGATCGGCTATCCTCTTCCCAAGATAAGATCCATGAGCCAACTGTCGAACGGCAGCGGCTGATTCCAACTCCACATGTTCCGCATCAGGTCGTACATCATGATCCCGATCAACAGGAGAACGACCGTACAAAAGGCCAGACCCACGATGTTCAACGCCGAATACGGGGCTTCGGGCAAAGCCGGGGCCGCGGGTCCGATCGCCTGTTGCTGCGCGGCGCCGTAGTCCATTGGCACTCCACCGGGCGTCACCGCCGGGGCGGCCGCGGCTTCCAGCGGCATGGTTTCGCCCAGCGGCGCGGCAACGCCGGAGGGCATCTCCGGAGCCAGCGGCTCGGCAATGTCCCCGTCGAGCATCGGGGGAACGTCGACCAGCTCAGCCGAGTCGCCCTCCTCGTCCAGCGCGATGACCTGGGAACTGCTCTCCTCCTCGCCCTCGCCCGATTCGTCCATCGGCGTGAGCACGAAGTCGCTATCACCCAACTCGGTGGGCGCTTCGGTGTCGGCATCCTTCTCCACGGCCAACACTTCGTCCTCACCCAACTCGAGCGATTCCTGGCTCCCGCCGGTCAGATCGAGCGGCTCTTCCAGCGACAAGCCGCTGTCGGTTGGGTCCAACAGCGAGATACCACTGTCGCCGCCGATGGTGATATCGCTGCCGCTGCCGCTGCCGACGTCACTGGCACCGAGGACCAGATCGTCGTCGTCGAGCCCTTCGGTGGTCAAGTCGAGCTCGGAGCTGCCGCCGACCGCTGAATCGAACGACATGTCCAATCCCGACATGTCGACCCCGCTGTCGGCCAGCTTTAGGTCGAGATCTTCGAACCCCGAAAGCGACGAGCCGAGCGCCTCGGCCGGGGGTGGGCCGATCACGGTGCCCGAGGTGCTCGGGTCCGACTCGCCAAGCTCCACCTCGCTGAGGACAATGTCTTTCTCCCCGGCATTCTCGCCGGGCGCGGCACCGTCCGGTTTCTGCGCGGCCAGGGCGTCGATGTCCTCGGCCTTGAATTTCCAGTTAGCCCCGTCGCGATAGCCGTGCAACTCCTGCCGCTCCCGCATCTGGTTGATTTCGGCGGGCGTCACACCCAGTATCTCGGCTGCCTTCTCGACGTTGTAGAACTTCATCGCCATGCGGATTACCTCTGTTCCGATAACGCTCGAATCTCTCGGGGTAGTGGTCTCTGTCCGTTGTAGTCCGACATCTGCAAGTCCCAATGAATGTTGCGAACGCTCCGAAGGGCAATCACCCCATTGGCCAGATCGACGTGATAAACGCTGATCACTTCGCGTCGGGGATCGATAACGGTTACTTGCTGGTACTTCTGTGCCACGGTTTCGCACAGCACCATCAATCCCTGATCCGAAACAGCAGCCCCCTTGGGCACGGCCGGCCGTCCCAAGACGGCCCGGTCATCGGGCAGCACCACCGAGACCACCGCAACCAATACGGCGACCACCAGACAACCCAGCACAGCCACTCTCATCGTACACACCTCGACACAAGTCGGTAGCCGGCTGGGGCCATACACCTATTCTAGGTACCCCAGCCTCTGGTTGCAAGGAAAAACGGCCCCCGCAGGAGGGGCCTACCCCTGAATCGGTACCCAACGCCGGCCGCAGCCCAAGCGGCTGCCTCGGGACCCGTGATGCCAAGGGAAAGCCAACGAGTTTTTGAGGAAAAGGTCCGGCCCGGATTTCTCACCATCCCGGCGCGCCGGGATTGCCGAAAGGCAAGCACTGCCCGGGATTTAAGGCAGCGCTGCTTCCCCGGCGCGCCGGGGTGGCACGCTATCATCGAACGTCCCCGGCGGGTGAGAAACACAGGTTAGAGACTATCTCAAGATCGACTGATTCGGTCGGGTGCCCGACGTCTGATCGCAGCGAAGGTCCGGTTTTTCCGGCTGTGCTTTCCACCGCTGCGCCGTGGCCTGGGCACCCCACGTTTCAGTCTCGATATGGTTTCTAAGCCGTCTTCCGAGAATGTGCCGCGCTAATCGGGGGCGGCAGTTTACCGACGGCACACGCCGGGTGCAAGGCCAGCTTCAGATGGGCCGGACTCGGCCCCCTTTTCCGACGAGTTGCTTCTCCCTAGAATTGGTCCACCGGCCGGGCGGCCCAGCGGGCAACCAGATCCGGCGGAAATCACACAACACGCCCCCGTTTTCCATGGCACCAAGCAATGACGACCTTTTCAGGCAACAAGGCCGTCGGGGTCCTTTTCAGCGGTGGGCTCGATAGCGGGATCTTGGTCGGCCAGCTGCTGCGGCAGGCGTGCAGAGTCGTACCCCTGTTCATCCGGTCGGGACTCGTCTGGCAAGAGCGGGAGTTGGAGGCCGCGCGGCGGTTCCTCCAAGCCGTGGCTTCACCCCAGTTGAGCGAGCCGATCGTGCTTGAGTTGCCGCTGGGGGACCTTTACGCGGGCCATTGGAGCATGACGGGTACCGAGATCCCCGACGCTCGCAGCCCCGACGAGGCGGTCCATCTGCCGGGGCGCGGCGCGCTGTTGGTCGTCAAGGCGGCCGTCTGGTGCCAGTTGCACGAAATCGGCCGGCTTGCACTGGGTGTGTTGGGGACCAGCCCGTTCGACGACGCTCGCAACCCCTTCTTCGAGAACCTCGAGGCTGCCCTAAACTGTCCGCCGGCGCGCCCGATCCGTCTGGAGCGCCCCTTTGCCGAAATGGACAAGCGCGAGGTCATGCTCTTGGGCCGGGGCTTGCCGCTGGAGCATACCTTTTCATGCCTGGCGCCGGTGGGCCGATTGCATTGCGGGGTCTGCAACAAGTGCGCCGAGCGCAAGAACGCATTTCAGATGGCCGATTCCCGCGATCCGACGCACTACGCCACGGGCCGAGTAACAAGCTGTTGACGACCCAAGGAGGCGAACCACCACCATGTTTCGAGTCACTCGTGAAGTCGATTTCTGCTACGGCCACCGTCTGTTGGATTACCAGGGAAAATGTGCCTATCTCCACGGACACAACGGTCGCGCGTTGATCACGATCGAGGGGGCTGAATTGGATCAGACCGGAATGGTCCTCGATTTCACCGACATCAAGCGAGTTGTCCAGGACTGGGTGGACGAGAAGCTGGATCATCGGATGGTGCTGCGGCGCGATGATCCGGCCGTCGGACCGCTCGAGGCGCTCGGCGAGCCGCTCTTTCTGATGGACGTCAATCCGACCGCCGAAAACCTGGCTCGGCTCATCTACGACTACGCCACGGGCCAGGGTTTCCCGGTCGTCGAAGTCCGGCTCTGGGAGACTCCCCGTTGCTATGCCGTCTACTGCCCGGGCGATTCGCCAGGCCAGCCGGCCGATCGGTCCGACACGTACTCTCAATCGGACTAGTATCGGTTCAGTGATCCGGTCCCGGCGCGCCGGGGACGGCCAACCCGATTTGGACTCCACCGGGGCCGTCGCGGCCAAGAAAAACACACAGCCCGGGCGGCCCCTGTCGACAGACAGAGCCCGCTCCGGACTGTTCCCCCCTGGGTGTATCGCTCTGCGTCGGACACTCCGCTTGTGTACCGGGTTTGCAGAACCGGAGAGGGCCCTGTGCCGGTGTGATACCACCACTTGGCCGGGAGCCCCGGCGCCCCGGTGTATCGGCCGGGCGAACGTCAACAGGCCGCCAACCCCCTCCGCATGTCCCTCTCATCGGTCCATTGAGTGGGTTCACTTTGGCAAAGTTTGCCGGTTGTTCCGGTTCTTTCGGCCAGGTTGTCGTTTTCGGCTCATCTGAGTTTGCCGGTCAGGTCGATTTTTATAGCGTCGTCTCTTGCCAACGGTACCGTAGCGCGCCAAACATGGGAACCAGAATCGTGCAGAACCAGAATCGTTTTTATGTCAGTCTAGCCAAATCGCCTATTTTGTGGGGTGGGCTCGTTTCCGCCGGGTTCTACGTCCTATTGCAGCTCGGCACATTGGGCTCTCGCCACGTCCAGGAGAACTGGGGCGACCATCGCCTCGGCCAGACCGCCGCCACCGCCGTTTCCTTTCTTCAGCAGTACTTCGCCGGACACCCGGTCGAGTACGTGACCACGGTCTTCTTCTTCATCGGTCTGTCGGCGCTGGCCATCAAGGCGTTGGAGCTGGCCTTTCAGCCCTGGCGGCGCTCGGGCGACGAACTGCTCCTGGGCCCAGTGGCCCGGGGCGGTCAATCGGTCGGCACCACGGAGCTTCTCCTGGCGCGGCTCGACACACTCCCGCGGGGCCGCCAGAACCGTTTCCTCGTCGCGCGACTCCGAGAGGTGCTCGAGCGGATCCGGCGTCGCAATTCGGCCGAGGGTCTTGAAGACGAACTGAAGTTCCTTGCCGATCGCCAGGCGGATCGGCTGCACGACAGCTATGCCCTGTTTCGGGTCGTGATTTGGGCGATTCCCGTTCTTGGGTTCTTGGGCACCGTGATCGGCATCACTTTGGCCCTGGCCAATCTCTCGCCCACGGCGATCGAAGACTCGATGCCGGCCACGATCGCGGCTTTGAGCGTGGCTTTCGCCACCACGACTCAGGCGCTCTCGCTGTCGATCATTCTGATGTTCGCCAGGTATCTCATCGTCCAGGTGGAAAACCGCTTGATGGGGCGGGTCGATCGCTGGGCCGACGAGGAGCTGCTGGGTCGTTTCGAGCAGGTCGCCTCCGGAGCGGAGGGCCAACTCTCGGCGGTGCGTCGCATGAGCGAGACGATGATCGACGCCAGCGAGCACCTGGTCCGCCGCCAGACCGAACTCTGGCAGAAGTCGATCGACGAAAGCCACAAGCGATGGACCCAGTTGACCGGCGAGGCCGAACGCCACCTCGGAACGGCCTTGGCCCGTGCCTTGCAGGAGAGTCTACGGGCACACGCGGTCACGCTGTCCGCCGCCGAGCAAGAGGCCGCCGTGGGCAATCAGCGTCATTGGCAGCAGGTGCAACGGTCGCTCTCCGAAGGCGCCGCGGCCACGGTCGCCCTGCAAGAGGCGGTCAACGAGGAGGCCGAGGTCCTTCGCCGCACGGTCGACGCGACCGGCCAGGTGGCCAAGCTCGAGGCGGCGCTCAATCGCAACCTCGCGGCGCTGGCCGGCGCGAAGCACTTCGAGCAGACAGTCATGAGTCTGGCGGCCGCCATTCAATTGCTTTGCACCCGACTCGATGAAGTGCCCGACGGGCGCGCCGACGTCCAACTGCGGCCGAAGAAAACTCCAGGGCAAGCGGCATGAGACGCAGCACTCGTAGGCCAAAGACCAGGCGATCCGACGGCGCCACGGGCGTTTCGCTCTTTCCGTTTTTAGCCGTGTTGGTTTGCACCGTGGGGGCGTTGATCCTGGTGTTGGTCGTCATCGGACGCCACGCCCGACTGCAAGCCGCGCAGGTGGCCGAATCGCAAAAGGCTCAAACGAAAAAGGACGTCAAAAAGCAACTCGAACTGGTCCGCTGGCGTATCGGCCATTACCGAGAGTCGCTCCGGAAGACCCAGGCGCAACTGGCCGACGCGCATTTGGAGCTGGGCCATCTGGAAGATCACTCGCGCAGACTCCGGCAACAATTGGCCGAAATGGAACGTGCCTGGAAGCAACTGGAGCAGGCCGGATCCGACGCCCAACGGCAAGCGGCCATGGAGAAGCAACTCCGCAAATTGTCGTCGCAGATCGACCGGATGAAGCATCGTGTGGACGAGGCCCGGCGCGAGGCACTCCAGCGGCGTCGCTCGTATGCCATCGTTCCCTATGAAGGTCCCCATGGAACCCGACGCCGCCCCATCTACATCGAGTGCCGCAAGGACGCCGTCGTCCTCCAGCCCGAGCAGATCGTTTTCAGGTCCGCCGATTTCGAAGGCCCGCTGGGACCCGACAATCCTCTGGCGACCGCATTGCGTGCCACGCGAGAGTATCTGCTCCATCAGGGTCAGTTCGACCAGAAGAAGTCGGGAGAACCGTATCCCTTGTTGCTCGTACGCCCCTCGGGCATCGTCGCCTACTGTGCTGCCCGGGCAGCCATGAGGTCGTGGGAGTCGGAGTTCGGCTACGAGCTGATCGACGAGGACTGGGAACTTGCCTTCGATCCGCCTGATGAGGAGCTTGCGCGAATCGTGCGGCAAGAGATCGAAGCGGCCCGATCGCGCCAGCTCCGGCTTGCCATGGCCGCGCCTCGGCACTTCGAGCGCCGGGCCCGTTCGGTCCGAGGCGGACGTCCGCAGTACACCGTCTCGCAGGGCACGGGCGTCGTGGTGCCCTACGGCGACGGCGTCGTCCCGGCCCAGCAGAACCGGTATCGTCGCCCGGTGCGAGACGGCACCA
>CAZWWC010000042.1:0-1263 GCA_964637625.1 uncultured Planctomycetaceae bacterium | reverse complement strand
ATATCGTCATGGGCACTCGACGACGCGACCATCTTGACGTCAGCGACGCCGGCCAGGATTCCTTCCTGGACATCGTGGCCAACATCGTGGGCATTCTGATCATCCTGGTGATCGTGGTGGCCGTCCGCGCGAAGAACGCGCCCGTGGCGTTGTCGATTCGCGGTCCCGACCAGCAGCAGTCCGATCGCGAACTGGAACAAGACCTGGCCACCGAGAGATCGCTGCACCGGGCCGTGCTCGAGACGGCCGTGAAGATCGACCAGGTACAACAAGCCAAGCAGCTTCGTCGGCTCCAGCGGTCGAAGCTTTCGCTGTTGACCGCGGCGGCCCAGAAAATGATCGACCAGCGCCGAGGGCGGCTCGACACCAAGGCCCAGGCGGATTTCGATCGTCGACGCCAACTTGCCGAGACCAGGTCCCAACTCTCCGAGTTGCAAAACCAGCATGCATTGGCCAGCCGCGTGCGGCCGGAGGCCGTCCGCGTTGAGAGTTTCCCGACGCCGCTGAGCAAGACGGTCCACGGCCACGAGCTACACCTCCAGTTGCGCGGAGGGCGCATCACGGTCATACCCTGGGAAGAAATCGAGCGCGAACTGAAGACCGCGCTGACAGGCGGGTTGAACCGCATGCGAGGCCAGTCCGAGCTGACGGCCAAGACCCGACCCATCGGCGGCTTCCGCATCCGCTACACGATCGAGCGCCACGACGTGTCGATGCGGACTTACGAGAAGACGGGCATCGGCGGGAGCTACGTCGCGTGGAAGTTCTCCCTGCTGCCGGTCAGCAGCCAGATGGGCGAGCCGTTTCAGGTCGCGCTGGCGCCGCAATCGGAGTTCCGCGAGGCCCTGGCCCGATGCCGTCCCGGGCGGACCACCGTGACCGTCTGGGTTTACCCGGACAGCTTCGAGCAGTACCGCCGTCTCAAGAAGGAACTCTATACGGCGGGCTACACCGTTGCCGGCCGCCCCCTGCCCGACGGCGAGCTGATCGGCGGCTCTCCAAGGGGCACGCGCTCGGCGGCCCAGTAGATTCAGTAGCCCAGGACGCCGTGGCCACACTGATAGGGTGGCTGGCGGCTGAGCGTAGCGAAGCCCCAGTTTTCGGCCATCTGGGGCACCGCTTCGCTATCCCGGCGCGCCGGGACCCTCCTCGAAGGTTTTCAACAGAGCCAGATGGTTTCCTAGAGCAAAACCCCCTCGGTGTGCGTTAGTATAGTTCTACTGTTCTATTTCCCTTGACGGATCGCAAGTGATTGTATATTAA
>CAZWWC010000041.1:5617-19151 GCA_964637625.1 uncultured Planctomycetaceae bacterium | reverse complement strand
CTGACGGTAGAATTCGGCCGTGCGGAGAATGCCTTCTTCGAGGTCAACCTTGGCCTCGAAGCCGATCAGCTCCCTGGCCTTGCGAACGCTGGGCACGCGGAGTTCGACGTCGGCATAGTCCTTGCTGACGAAACGAATCGGCGAACGGCTGCCGAGCACGCGGACCACGGTTTGCGCCAGTCCGTAAATCGTAATCACGGCTCGTGCATTGCCGATGTTCAGCGACTGGCCGACCGCGCGGGGATGCACCATGCTTAACAGCACGCCGTCGATCATGTCGTCGACGTAGCACCACGCCCGGATCTGGTTGCCGTCGCCGTGAATTTGGATTTCATCATCGGCGATCGCCCGGAGCACAAACGTTCGCAGGGCACCCTCGCCGACCTGGCCGGGGCCATAGACGTTGAAGGGGCGGACGATGACCGTCGGTGTGCCGAACTCTTGATGATAGGCCTCGGCCAGGTGCTCGCCGGCGAGCTTGCTGACGGCATAGGTCCAACGGGCCTCGCCCACCGCGCCGATCCGCGTGGTGTCGGCCTCGTCGGCGCGGAAGGCCGATTGGCCGAAGACCTCGCTCGTGGAGAACAACACGATGCGCTCCAGCGCCGGCAGTCGGCGCGCGGCTTCGAGCACGTTGGCCGTGCCGAGCAGATTCACCCGCATCGTGTCGGTGGGCCGCCGGATCACCGTGTCGATGCCGGCCACGGCCGCGCAGTGGACGACGATTTGGGCGTCCTGGATGGCCTCGGAGAGCCTTCGGGCGTCGAGCACGTCGCCGCGGATAATCGTCAGTCGGGGATGGCCGGCCTGGGGAGTGCCGCTGAGTGCATCGCGTCGAAAATCGTCGTAGACGACGACGTCGTTTTCTTCGACGATTCGCCCGATCACCGTGGAGCCGATGAAGCCGGCCCCGCCGGTGATGAAGATGCGTTTGCCACGGATGGGCGCCGGTGATTGTGGGTTGGCTTGGTTCATTCTTTCCCAAAATGGTTCAGATTGTCTCTTGCCCACGGCTATTGTGCAAAACCGAGAGTAAAGCCGCTTGGGCGGAGCAGATCAATACCAAAGGGGGAGGCTGGGCTATGTCGGAAAGCCGGCATAACGAGTTGGGTGCCCGGGTCTGAGCGTAGCGAAGGCCCGGTTTTTGATACTCTCAGTAGTTCCAAGTTTGGCTGGCTGATACCTCAGCAGGTCATCCTGAGCGTAGCGAAGGATCTCGATTGTCCAAGGAGATTCTTCGCTACGCTCAGAATGACAATGCCAGGTCTCGATGGAATTTGGAACTACTGACTCTGGGCCACCGCTGCGCTATCCCGGCGCGCCGGGACCCCCCTGAAGGTTTTCTGCGGAGCACGCGGCCTTCGGTTGAACCGGACTGGACTTGCCGGCGGCAGGGGAATCTGCTACGTTAGCTGGGCTTCGTAATCCGGTTTCAGAAAGCGACTTACGCAAGTTCCAGGACCCGGGGCCTGGGGCTCCATGGACGGTGGCTGGCCGTCGGGCAAGCCACGCGGAAAGGGAAGTCCGCATGCAGAGCGATATCGTGAGAGTGGCGATTGTCGGGCTGGGCAACTGGGGAAGGAACGTGGCCCGGAGCTTCGCCGCCGTGCCGCGGTGC
Organism: uncultured Planctomycetaceae bacterium; assembly: GCA_964637625.1. GTDB lineage: Bacteria > Planctomycetota > Planctomycetia > Pirellulales > Thermoguttaceae > UBA11386. Next base: position 17,533 of record CAZWWC010000041.1, on the reverse strand, counting down.
CGATTGGCCCGACTCTGCGAGAGCCAGCCGTCGCGACTGGCTCCCCAGCAATCGCTCTACCCCGAGGCCATCGCGAGTTGTTGCTTCGAGGACGTTCTTTACGATCCGCAGGTCAACGCGGTGGCGCTGGTCACGCCGGCCCCGTTGCACTTCGAGATGGCCCGCGACGCGCTACTGGCCGACAAGCACGTCTTCGTCGAGAAGCCGCTAGCGCTGATGGCGGACCAGGCCGCCGAGCTGATCGAGCTCGCCCGACAGCGCCGACGGAAGCTGATGGTCGGCCATCTGTTGGAGTATCATCCGGCCGTCGAGCTGATGAAGCAGTACGTCGAGCAGGACGAGTTGGGCACGATCCACTACATGTATTGCCAGCGACTTAACCTGGGCGTGGTGCGCCAGACGGAGAACGCCTTCTGGTCGCTAGCCCCGCACGATATCTCCGTCATTCTTTACCTCTTCGGCGCCGAGCCCGACCGCGTTACGGCCAGCGGGGCTTGCTTCCTCCAGCCGGGCATCGACGACGTGGTATTCGCCAATTTGCATTTTCCCGACGGGCGGATCGCGCAGGTGCACGTTTCGTGGCTCGACCCGCACAAGGCCCGGAAGATGGTGCTGGTCGGCTCGCGCAAGATGCTGGTGTTCGACGACATGCACCCTTCGGAGAAGATACGCGTTTTCGACAAAGGCGCCCAACGGCCCGAGGTCGCCGAAGACGCAATCGCGCCGATCACCGTGCGTCACGGCGAGATCCACATCCCGCACGTCGGCAGCCGGCCGCCGTTGGACGTCGAGGCGGAGCATTTTGTCGATTGCATTCTGGAGGACCGCGTGCCTCGCAGCGACGGCCACGACGGGCTGCGGGTGGTTCGCGTGCTCGAACGGGTCGATCGCCGACTTCACGATACCGAGGTTTCTCACGAACGTCTGGCGGCCGCTGGAGGGAACCGCCCGGCATCGGTCGGTGCGACGGTTGACCCGTCCGCCGGGCCTCGGCAAACCGACGTCGGTAATGTGACCAACGGGAGTCCGGATTTTTGGGCCCAAATGGCGGCGCGACTCGAAAACGTCGATCCGGTCACTAATAAGCCGGCACGCATCGTTTCGGCCGAGACACGTCCGCTGCCGTCGGGGTTGGACCCATGACCGAGCGTTGCCCAAACCACCAAGCCGACTATTTCGTCCACGAGTCGTCCTACGTCGACGGGGGCGTCGAGATCGGCGCGGAGACGATGATCTGGCACTTTTGCCATGTCCGCAACGACGTGCGGATCGGCCGGCGATGCCGCATCGGCCAGAACGTCGTGATCGGTCCGCGGGTGGCGATCGGCGACGGTGTCAAGATCCAGAACAACGTGTCGGTCTACGAAGGCGTGACGCTCGAAGACGACGTGTTTTGCGGCCCTTCGATGGTCTTCACCAACGTGCTCACGCCGCGGAGCGCTTTCGCGCGCAACCGGCCCGAGGACTGCCTGCCGACCTTGGTCCGTCGCGGGGCGAGCATTGGCGCGGGCGCGACGATCCTCTGTGGGAACACGGTCGGGCAGTATGCGATGATCGGTGCCGGCGCGGTGGTGACGTGCGACGTGCCGCCCTATGCCGTCATGTGCGGCAACCCGGCCCGGCAGCAAGGCTGGGCGTGCGAGTGCGGTCTTTCGCTGCTTTTCGAGGACGCTGAAGCTGCTTGCGGTGAGTGCGGTCGGCGCTATCGGCAGCTTGACCCGTCCACCGTCGAGCGGATCGCGGAGAGGTGAACACCCGGCCGGCACGGCGGTGCGTGTGTGGAAACCGAAGGTTCTGGGCCAGCGCTGCCGCCTTGGCGATGGCCCAGGCAGCCCGACTTGACTTTCTCCGACAAAGTCTAGTACTTCATGACAATCAAACGTGGCAGTCGGGTGCCAGTGGTGGCTTGTCCGCCACTGCCTGAACAAGGGCGGACAAGCCGCCCATGGCACCCGTGGAAGAGCTACAGCCATTTTCAAAACACGTTCTTGGTTGGACCGAATCGATGATGTCAAGAAACGTTCTGATCATCACGCAGAGTTTTCCGCCGCTTGGCAACATGGCGGCGCGGCGGTTCGGTCTGCTGGCGCCCTACATGGAATCGTGCGGCTGGCGCCCTTGGGTGTTGACGACCCGGGCCGAGGGGTCGCTTCCGCTGGGCATTCCGGCTTCGCAAGTGATCCGCCTCGGGCGACACCCTGAAATGGCCGACTCGCACGAAGGCGCTGGGCCAGGCGAGGCGAGGCGAATCGCCGATTCACCGCGGCGCGGGCTTTCGCCCGTGGTGGAGTGTGCCCGACGTGTGGTTGCCACCGCGGGCATCCGGCTTCGGGCGGTCGACTACACCTGCTTCACCTGGTTTCGCTCGGTGGTCGATCGGCAAGAGGTTCTCGGCAGGCGTTTGCCGCCGGCCGACCTGGTGCTGGGCAGCTTTGGCCCGGCGGCCGCCTTGTGGTTGGCCCGACGTTTGGCCGGGCAGTTCAACGTTCCTTGGGTGGCCGATTTTCGGGATCTGGCCGCGCTGCGCCCGGACCGGCGCAATCGGCCCTCGCAATGGCTCGACCGCCTGATCGAGCGGCGTCTGCTCCGCTCGGCCGCGGCGATCACGACGGTCAGCCCGACGTTGGCCGCCTTGCTCGGGGAAACCTACCGTCGGCGGACCGAAGTGGTCTACAACGGATGGGACGACGCGACACGAAGACCGGGCGACGGCCATCTGGGGCAGCGCTGCGCTATGCCCCAGCCACCCTTGGCGGAGCCCTATCTGTACTATGCCGGCCGATGGTATCCCGAGCGTGTTCGCGCCGGGCGGCTCGTACTCGAAGTGCTCACGGCTCGGCCGGACGTGCACTGGGTCGTCCGCTCGCTCGGCCCGGCCTCAGCCGAACGAGAGATTCAGAGTGAGGCCAGCCGGCTCGGGGTTGCCGATCGAGTCCACCTGCAAGGACCGTGTGATCCCGATCAAGTGAGCCGGGAAGCAGACGGCTCGTTGGCCAACCTCGTGCTGGACGACGTCGACGGCGGCCGACGATGGTCGCGCGGCACGCTCACCGGCAAGCTCCTCGAACTGGTTGCCGCCGCTGGGCCGGTGCTGGCGGTGACCCGCGCCGATTCGGACATGGGGCCCATCCTGCAACGAACGGGCAAAGGAGCCGTTTGCCCCGACGCCGAATCCCTTGTCCGCCTTGTCGGCCGGCTTCGGCATGCACCTTTGGCTTATCAGGGAGATCAACAGGCAATCGAGTCATTCTCGAAGTCGCGCCAGGCAGCCGTCTTGTGCCGGTTTTTTGATCGAATCGTCGCTCCACGTTCCCTTCGGAAGGCATCATGAGCGCCACCGCTTCAGTTGCGCACGAACCGACGTTGCCGGCGGCCCGGCGGGTCGATCCGTGGATCGTCACGACGCTCTTATCGCTGGAGACGCTCTTCGTGCTGTTTCTGATGGCCGGGCGCTACAAGGCCGATCCGCGCTTTGCCTGGGTGACCGAGTGGACCTCGCTGGACATCACGGCGCTGATGTTCGGCGCCAGCGGGCTGGCCGCGGGGATGGTTGTTCTGGGACGCCGGTATCGGCTCCCGGCGGCCGCACCTGCCGTGCTGGTCAGTGCCGGCGCGCTTTTCGGCTACGCCATGCTCAGCCTGGTCTGGACGCCGGGCGTCGTCTATGCCCAGAGCAAGGCACTCCACGTGGGCGTGTTGACCGCCGGCACGTTGACCGTCTGCGCGGCCGTCGTCGCCTCGCGGCGATATCGTGTCGCTCGACTCCTGTTGCTATTGGTCTTGTTCTGTGTATGGCTGTCGATCGAAAGCGTGGTTTCCTATCAAGCGGCCGGCAACGAGCGGTCGGTGACGGCCTTGGGGGGCAACTACCTGGGCCTGGGACGCATGATCGGCGCGGCGGCGCTGGTGGCACTGAGCTACGGCCTGTTCTTCGCTCCCGCGGGGATCGCCCGAGCTGTGAGCCTGGGGCTGTTCGCCATCTTCTGCGGCGTGTTGCTTATTCTCGGTGGGCGAATGCCCTTGTTGGCCACGGCCGCCGGTGCCCTGGTGCCGCTGGTGATCACGCTCGTGTTGCACCCGCACTACACGCGCCGCTGGGCCAGGTGGACCTATTGGTTTGTGCTGGTCGTCGCGGTCGTCGGGCTTGTGTACTTGTTCGCTTCGCCGGAGGCGCCGCAGACACTCCGCCGAATGACGCTGCTTCTGGACGGCTCGCTCGGCTCGTCCGCCCAGGGCCGTGTGGAATGCTACGAGGCGGCCGTGCGACTCTGGTGGGAGCGGCCCGTGCTGGGGCATGGCCTCGGGTCTTGGCCGGTGCTCTATCTCCATAGCGACGTCCGGGCCTATCCTCACAACCTCGTTCTCGAACTGCTGGTCGAGCTGGGACTCTGCGGGCTGCTGCTGTTTGGCATTCTCATGGTCGCGGCCTGGCGCTCGCTCGGCTCGCTGCGGCAAATCGCCGCCGATCCCTTGCGTATCACAATCCTTATGCTGCTGGTTGGGGCATTGTTCAACGCCATGGTCTCCGGCGACCTGAACGACAACCGGTTTCTCTTCGCCGTGCTGGGCCTGGCATGTCTTCCTCGGCGGGGGAGAAAGCAACCATGACGAAAATTGCGCATCTGACCAGCGGTCATCCGCCGACCGATATTCGCATCCTGCAGAAGGAGTGTCGCGCGCTGGCCCAGGCGGGCTACGACGTCGTCTTGGTCGCGCCGGCCGGTGAGCACGAAGTCGACGTCCCCGGCGTACGTCTGCGCAGCGTGCCCAAGGCCAAGGGACGGTTGGAACGTTTTCTGCGAACGCCACGCCACGTGTACCATGTTGCTCTACAAGAAAACGCCGATCTGTATCACCTTCACGATCCCGAACTGCTGCCCGTCGCGCGACGGCTGCGGCGAGAAGACCGGCGAGTCGTCTTCGACATGCACGAGAACCTTCCGAAGGACATGCTCGACAAGCGTTGGATACCTTGGGGATTGCGCCGAGTGGCTGCCTGGGGTGTCAAGGCGGCGCTGGGCCGATGGTTGCATCGTGTGCCGATCATCCTGGCCGAAGCGTCCTACGCGGCCGACTTCCCTTGGATTGAAGACTCGTGTGTCGTGCGGAACATGCCGCTTGCTGAGCCGCTTTTTGCCATAGCGAGGCAACACGAACCCGAACAAAACCGCCAAGAAGACCGCTCTAAGAACGTATTTGAAAAGGGTGCCACTGCTGGCTCGTCCAGCAGTGCTGGCCACAGAATCCTCCCAAAAACAAGGGCGGACAAGCCGCCCATGGCACCCTCGACCGGGCAAAAAACGGCTCTTCAAACACGTTTTAAGCGACCGGCGGTCGGCTATTTGGGCGTGGTTGACTCCGACCACGGCAGCCGGGTCACGCTCGAAGCACTGGGGCGGTTGGCGGCCGACGGGCTCAAGGTGGCCTTGGAGTGTGTCGGGCCGGTGCGGCCCCAACACGCACGGCGCCTTCGCCGCCAGGTCGGTCGGCTCGGGCTTGGCGAGGTGCGGCTCCACGGCTACTTGCCGCCGCCGGAGGCATGGCAGCGGATTGCCTCCTGTCGGGTCGGCCTGGCGCTGTTGGCTCCCAAGGCGAATCTCGTCGATTCCTATCCGACGAAGCTCTTCGAATACATGGCTCTGGGCATCCCGGTCGTTGCCTCCGACTTTCCGCTATATCGTGAGGTGATCGAGCAGTGGGATTGTGGGCGGTGCGTCGCGCCGGGTGACGCTCGGGAAGTCGCCCGAGGGGTGCGGTGGCTTCTGGAACATCCCGGCGAAGCGCGGGCCATGGGCCGTCGCGGCCAAGAGGCTGTCAGAAAGCGTTACCGCTGGGAGCCGGAAGCCGAGAAGCTGCTCAATCTCTACGCTCGTCTGCTTGGATCTTCGGCCAACGGCATTCGTTCAGAGAGGGCCGCTTGAATGTGTGGCATTGCCGGTGTGATAACGAGCGGTGAGGGTGCCACTGGCGGCTGGCCGGTGCTCATCAGCCAACGGCACGGGCAAGATGCCCGTGGCACCCTGGAATCGGTCGAGCAAATGGTCGCTTTGCAGCATCATCGCGGGCCCGACCACGCCGCGGTGGTGACGCTTGAGCATCCACGTGGACGGGTCGTCTTGGGACACAACCGCCTGGCGGTTCTCGATCTCTCGCCCAGTGCTCATCAACCGATGCCAAGCGCCGACGGACGATTTTGCATCTCGTACAACGGCGAGATTTACAACTATCGAGAACTCCGCGGCGAACTTGCCGCGTTGGGATATCGTTTCCGCACCAGCGGCGACACCGAAGTGATCCTGGCGGCCTTCGACCGCTGGGGTACCGAGGTTGTGGGGCGGCTGAACGGCATGTTCGCCTTCGCGCTGTTCGACCGGCAGGAAGGTCGGTTGTTTCTGGTCCGCGATCGTTTCGGCATCAAGCCGCTTTACTATGTGCTTGGCGACGGGTCGCTCCATTTTGCTTCGACCGAACGGCCGCTGGCGACCATCCTCCGGTTGAAGCCCAACCTGGACTATTTGGCCACGGCCCTGCGCTACTGGGTGTTCGATCACGATGAGGCGGCGCCCTATGAGGGCATGAAGGCGGTTCCGCCCGGCCACCTGCTGGAAGTCCGGCTGCCGCCGGCCGGAGGGCTTCAAACGAGGCTGCATCGCTACTACGATCTGGAGCATCGCGTGGCCGACGTGGCTGAGACAATCGTCGGGCGAACCGAGGGCGAGCTCACCCGACAGGCGACCGAGTTGCTCGACGACGCGGTTCGCTTGCGATTGCGCAGCGACGTGCCGTTGGCCGTTTCGCTTAGCGGCGGGCTCGACTCGGGAGCGATCGCCGCGGTGGCCGCCGGGCACCAGGCCGGGCAACTCCACGCTTTCACCTTCGGCCGGCCCGAGGTCCGCCGCAGCGAAGGCCCGCTGGTCGCGCGGTTGGCCCGGCGCACGGGGATCGACGTGCACTACGTCTGGCCCGACGATCGGGCAATCGCCGAGGCGCTGGTCGCGGCGCTTGACGCCCAGGGCTCGCCGATCGTCAACACGAGCGTGGTGGCCCAGCATCTCGTTTTCGAGGCGGCACACCGGCAGGGTTTCAAAGTCATGCTGGGAGGGCAGGGGGGTGACGAAGTGTTCATGGGCTATCGCAAGTACCAGGTGTTTGCACTGGCGGAGGCCGCGCGGCGCGGGGACCTTGCCCGGGCGGCCTGGCAGTTGCTTTGGACGATTCCCACGCTGGCGACCGAGTTGCCCGCGGCGGGCCACTACTGGCGTCATCGCGGCCGCTACACGCGGCGGCAAGGCATCGAAAGCGTGCTGCGGCTGCCCGAGCCGGAGCCGCTGCCTCTGGGCCGTGGCCCGGCAGAGTCGCTCGGCGCGCGAGCGCTTCGCGACGTGACGCTGGTGAGCCTGCCGTCGCTGTTGCGCTACGAGGACCGCAATTCGATGGCCCACAGCGTCGAGAGCCGGCTTCCGCTGCTGGATTATCGGCTGGTCGAGCTGGGCCTGGCGCTGCCGGCGGCGATGAAGGTTCGCCGCGGCTGGGGTAAGTGGATCCTTCGCCGGGCGATCGGGCCGCGACTGCCGAGGGCGATCCGTTGGGCCCGCTACAAGCACGGTTTCTCGGTGCCACAAAATGCCTGGATCGATCGAGGACTGGGCTGCTTGATTCGCCGGATGCTCCGCCGAAGGCGCGTGGCCGTGCGAGCGTGGTTGAGCGGCGGCGCGTCGCTCGACGAGCTCTTTTCCGACGAGCGTCTGAAACACCGCGGCGCCACGCTGGCCGAAGCCACGGCCTTGCTCTGGCTTGTCGGCCATGAGCCGACCGAAACGACCGACATAGAAAGGCCCTTTAGCAATCGCGAAACCGTTTTCGCGGAGGCAAGCCGATGAGGGCCCAGGCAACAAGCCGACGGAATACTCCCGCGGGCCCTCGCACCGTGCTGAGCGTGTTGGGCGCGCGTCCACAATTCGTCAAGGCGGCCGTGCTCGCTCCGCAGCTGCGGCGCCGCGAGGGCCTCGTCGAGCGAATCGTGCACACCGGCCAGCACTACGATGCGATGATGTCGCAGGTTTTCTTCGACGAATTGGGCCTTCCCGATCCCGACTTTCGGCTCACGGTCGACTCGCCGGACCACGCCGGCCAGACGGCACGCATGTTGATCGGCCTGGAAAAGCTCATGACCGAACAGCGTCCCGACGCGGTGCTCGTCTACGGCGATACCAACTCGACGTTGGCCGGCTCGCTGGCGGCCGCCAAGCTGGAAATCCCGTTGGTTCACGTCGAAGCCGGGCTGCGGAGCGGCGATCGCCGGATGCCCGAGCAGGTCAATCGCATCGTGACCGATCGGCTGTCCGATCTATTGCTATGCCCGACGCAGCAAGCGGTCGACAATCTCACGGCCGAAGGGATCACTCGCGGCGTGCACCTGGTCGGCGACGTGATGTACGACGCGGCCATTCATTTCAGCGACCGGGCCGGTGAGGCGGCTCAAGAGATCCTGAGCCGACTGGGATTGCAGCCGCGCGGCTACGTGCTTTGGACGTGCCATCGGGCGGCCAACACGGACGACCCCGCGCGGCTTGGTGCGATCATGGCCGCGGCGGCCGCCGTCGCACGAGAGATCCCCGTGGTCTTTCCCGTCCATCCGCGAACTCGAAAGCGGATCGCACAGCTTGGGGACTGTCCCGATTTTTGCGAAGCAAAAATGGGACTGTCCCCCTCACACTCACCCTCACACTCAAAGCTCCACCTTATCGAGCCGGTTTCCTATCTCGAAATGCTGGGTCTCCAGCAAAACGCACGTGCCGTGGTAACCGACTCGGGGGGCGTGCAAAAAGAGGCCTTTATTTTCGGCGTCCCTTGTGTCACCATACGCGACCAAACCGAATGGACCGAGACGGTTCGCGCGGGAGCCAACCGCCTGGTCGCGGCCGACGAGAAGCAGATCGTCGAGGCCGTCGGCCGACAGCTTGCCCGGCGTGACCCGCTGCCGGCCGCGGCCGAGTACTACGGCGGCGGACGGGCGGTCGCCCGAGTGGTGCGTCTGGTCGCCGGGCAACTCGGACTGGAGGAAGGGGACGAACCCATCGAGTCTTCTGGTGGTGTCACACGATGCGAATCTGGATACTGAATCACTACGCGTGCCTTCGCCACGGAACCGGCCTGAGCAGTCATGCCGTGCTGGCTCACTACCTGCGCCGCGCGGGCCACGAGCCGGTCGTGTTTGCGGCCACCTTCGCGCAGGTTCACGCCCCGGCCGAGCACGTCCCGGCCGGCGAGCCGTTCCTCGATCGGCTCGACGACGGGGTGCGGTTTCGATTTGTGCCGGCTCGTCCCTACCGCGGTGCCGTCGGCCGGCTGTTGAACATGCACAGCTATGCTCGTAATGTGTTGCGGGCGACCGACCGGCTGCGGCGTCCCGACGTGGTGATCGGCTCGCTGGCCCATCCGCCGGCCGTCGAAGCGGCCCGGCGGCTGGCGCGGCGCTATGGCGCACGATTCGTCTACGAGATCCGCGACATCTGGCCGCAGTCGCTGGTGGATCTGGGGAATCTTCCGCCGTGGCATCCCATTTGTTGGCAATTCGGTCGCATGGAGCGCCGGGCGTTTCGCCGGGCCGACGGCGTGATGAGCGTTCTGCCGGGCATCGGCGACTATGCGGCCGGCCACGGCGTTCCGGCCGAGCGGGTGGCGTACATCCCCAACGGGATCGATCCGGCCTTGTTCCCCGAGCCACCGGGCCCGCCGGCGACCGGGCCGTTTGTGATTTCCTGCTTCGGGCGTTTTGGCTCGGGCAACGACATGGAGACGATCGTGGCCGCGGCCGAGAACCTGCACCGGCGTCCCGAGGCCCAGCGCATCCGCATCCGGCTTTTCGGCGACGGCCCGTCGAAAGCCGGGCTCGTGCGCCGTGCGGCCGAAACCGGGTTGCGGAATCTCGAATTTGGCGAGCTGGTCGACAAGCCCGAGTTGGTACGGCTGTCGCGCGAGTCCCACGCGTTCGTCCATGCCCATCGGCGGATGCGGGTGGTCGAGCAGTATGGAATGAGCGTGAACAAGGTGTTTGGATTCATGGCCGCCGCCCGACCGGTGATTTTTGCGTGCCGGTCGTCCTATGATCCCATCCGGCGGGCCCGCGCCGGGTTGACCGTCCGGCCCGAGGATCCGGCGGCCCTGGCCCGTGCGATGATCCGGCTGGGCCGCACATCGCGCTCGGAGCGCGAGGCGATGGGTGCTCGGGCAAGGCAGTACGTTTTGGAACATCACGACCTGTCAAAAATCGCCGGACGGCTGGAATCGTTTCTGGCCGGGCTGTTGGCCAGGCAGCCGGTCGCCAGAGCCCATCGCCGAGCCGCATAGCACCCTAGCGCGGGTGCCTGGGCCATAGCGTAGCGGTGGCCCAGAGCTTGAAAAATCGGGCCTTCGCTACGCTGAGAACGTATTCTAAAATGGGTGCCACTGCTGGCTTGCCCAGCAGTGCGAAGCGAGTTTCCCGGGAAAAACACTGCTGGACAAGCCAGCAGTGGCACCCTTGGAGGACACGACCGTGCCAGCCCCACTCACGTTGGCCGAAGCGACCGAGCAAATCCGTAGGAGAGAGATATCGCCGCGGGAACTCGTCGAGCAGTGCCTCGATCGGATCGAGCGGCTCGACGGGCGGCTTCGCGCTTGGGTCGTGGTCGATCATGAGAGGGCTATTCAAGCGGCCAGGCAGTTGACCGAGGAGGCCGCCAAGGGAAGCTTCCGCGGCCCGTTGCACGGCGTGCCGGTGGGCATCAAGGACATCATCGACGTGGCCGGCCTGCCGACCCGGGCCGGCTCGCCGCTGCGTGAGAACCACCTGGCCGAGCAAGACGCGACGGTCGTCGCGGGGCTTCGCCGCTCCGGGGCGATCATCCTGGGCAAGACGGTCACCGTCGAGTTTGCCTGTTTCGATCCGTCGGCGAGCCGCAACCCGTGGGACCCGGAAATCAACACCAACCCAACGCACACGCCCGGCGGCAGCAGTAGCGGGTCGGCCGTGGCGGTGGCGACGGGCATGTGCCTCGGGGCGCTGGGCACGCAGACTGGCGGATCGTTGGTGCGTCCCTCGGCCTATTGCGGCGTGGCCACGTGCAAGCCGACGCTGGCGCGAGTGAGCCGCGACGGCGTGGTGCCGGTCAGCTACCACTTCGACCACGTTGGTCCGATGGCCAGGCGAGTGGTTGATCTGGAACTCATGCTCAATTGCCTTCCCCGCTCGCGCGATTTCGGCCCGCCCGAGCAAGCCATGGCCGCCACGGCCGCGCCCCTGGCTCCCGGGGTGAAGCCACCGCCGCGCTTGGGCACGCTCGGCGGGTTCTTTCATGAGACGGCCGACGAGAACATCCGCGCTTGCGTGCAAGCGGCGCTGGAAAAACTCGAGGTGGCCGGTGCCACGCGTGTGCCGCTGCTGGAGCCGGACGTCGATTTTTCGCGGATCCAGCCGATGCACCGGCGGATCATGGGCGTGGAAGCGGCCGCCTATCACCGTGACGATTATCGGAAGCACGCGGACGCGTACGGCCCACTGATCAGCGAACTGCTCGACGAAGGGCTCGCCGCCTCGGCGGTCGATTATGCGGCGGCGCTGGCCGAGCTGCGCGACTACCAACGTCGCGTCGTTGGGCTGTTGGATTCGGTTGACGCGGTGATCGTGCCCTCGACCCATACGACGGCCCCACCGACGCTGGCCACGTCGACCGGGACGAGCGAGTTTCAGACCCCGTGGAGTTGCGCCGGCTTGCCGGTCGTGTCGATTCCCTGTGGGCTGGCCGGCGATCGTTTGCCGGCGGCCATGCAACTGGTGGGCCGCTATCACGGCGAGCCTCGGCTGCTGGCGATCGCGCGCTGGTGCGAAGAGGTCTTTGCGTTCGACAACTTGCCGCCCATTATCAGTAGGCGGTA
>CAZWWC010000041.1:0-5517 GCA_964637625.1 uncultured Planctomycetaceae bacterium | reverse complement strand
GGTGCGAAGAGGTCTTTGCGTTCGACAACTTGCCGCCCATTATCAGTAGGCGGTAAGCAGTAGGCGGTAGGCGGTAGGCAGTAGGCAGTAGGCAGCGGGCAGCGGGCAGTTGAGATTACTTGCGGCTCTTGGAGCCGATCAGAGTCTCCGCGTCGGCGCGGGGCTCGTTCTTCGTCGAGTCCCAGTAGGGCGAGGCGTGGCGGAGGCGCTCGACAACGCGAGGGAACTCGTCGATGATCCGATCGATGTCCTCCTCGGTGTTGTAGCGGCTGAGACTGAAGCGGATCGAGCCGTGCACGGCCGTGAAAGGCACACCCAGCGCCAGAAGCACGTGCGACGGTTCGAGCGAGCCCGAGGTGCAGGCCGAGCCGCTCGAGGCGCAGATGCCCACCGCGCTGAGCTCAAACAAGATGCCCTCGCCCTCGATGTAGTGGCACGAGAGATTCGACGTATTGGGCAGTCGCGGGGCCTGGTGGCCGTTGATCTGAACGTAAGGTATCCGCTCCAGCAGCGTCGTTTCGAGCCGGTCGCGCAAGGCGCCGATCTTGGCCGTATCCTCGTCGTGTTGCTCGCCCGCCAGCGCCATGGCGCGGGCCATTCCCACGATGAAGGCGACGTTCTCCGTGCCCCCGCGGCGGCCGCCCTCCTGGTGTCCGCCGATCATGAAAGGCCGGCAGGGCGTCCCGCGGCGAATGAAAAGGGCGCCGACGCCCTTGGGCGCGTGCAGCTTGTGGCCGGAAAAAGAGAGCAGATCCACGTGCTCAAACTCGCCGGTCAGGTCGATCGGCAGCTTGCCGACCGACTGGGTCGCGTCGGTGTGGAAGACGATCGACGGATCGGTTTCCTTGGTGATTCGGGCGAGCTGCGCGACGGGGAAGATGACGCCCGTCTCGTTGTTGGCGTGCATGATCGAGACCAGCAGCGTATCGGGCCTAAGCGCGCGGATGAACTCGCCCGGGTCCAGATTGCCCTGACCGTCGACCGGCAGCAGCGTCACGTCGCAAGCATGGCGCTGGAGATCCTTGCAGACTTCGAGCACCGCCGGGTGCTCGACCGCGGTGGTCACGACGTGCCGGCGTCGCGGATTGGCCGCCAGAGTGCCCTGGATGGCCGTGTTGTTGCTTTCGGTCGCGCAGGAGGTGAAGAGGATTTCCTTCGGATCGACGCCGCCCAGCTGCCCGGCGATCTCGGCCCGAGCGGCGGCCATCGCCCCGGCCACCTCACGGGCCGGCTCGTACATCGAGCTGGGATTGAAGTACCAGCCCTTGAAAAAGGGCAGCATCGCGTCGAGCACTTCGGGCGCGACCTGGGTGGTGGCGTTGTTGTCGGCGTAGATGATTTTCATGAAAGCGATCTCTATTGAAACCTCAGTAGTATCAAGTTTAGCTGGCTGATACCGCAGCAGGTCATCCTGAGCGCAGCGAAGGATCTCGATTGTCCAAGGAGATTCTTCGCAGCGCTCAGAATGACAATGCCGGGTCTCAATAGAACTTGGAACTACTGAGCCTCCAAATTCCCTAATCCCTAATCCCCAATTCCTAATCCCTCCTCACACCTGAATCACGCGAATCCGCTGGTCGATGTGCTCCTTCAGGGGTGTTTCGATCAACAACTTCAACGTTTGGGCGGCCGCGGCGCAAGCGGCACAGGCGCCAATGAAACGGCAGTAGACCAGGTTATCCTTGATGTCGACGATCTCGACGTCGCCGCCGTCCCTGTTGAGTTGTGGTCGGGCATATCCGTCGATGACTTTCTCGACTTGCTTGCTGAACTGGTAGGGCGACAGCCCCAAGCCGAGCGGTTCGCCCGCCGGCAAGGCAGCCGTTTCCGCATCGCCGGACATCGCCCGGACGGGCAGCAGGGGCAGTAGCATCGGGTCCTTGCCCCAAATGTCGTCCAACAGGTCCTGCAATCCGCCCGGCGTGTGATGACACGACATGCAGGCGCCGCCGGCCTTCACGGCGTTGGTGACCTCGGGAATGGTTCGCAGGTTGAGTTCCTTGATCTTGCGGCGCAGATAGGGCTCGGTCAGCGAGAAGCACTTGCAGACGACCCGACCGTCTTCCTGCTCGTCGGGATGGATGTCGACGCCCAACTCCTGCAAATCGACGCCGCGGCGCTGCGCCCAGTTGAAAACGGCCGCCTCCAGCGCCTCGGCCCCCATCACCGAGCAGTGGATCTTCTGCTCGGGCAGACCTCCGAGATAGTCGACGATGTCCTGGTTGGTGACTTTCAGTGCTTCGATCGGCGTGTAGCGTCCCTGCTCGATCAACGCGCAGAGCGCCTCGGAGGCCGCGATGGCCGACGTGCAGCCGAAGGTCAAATAGCGGGCAGCCGTGATCACGTCCTTGGTCGGGTCGGTCGGATGGCGCTCGACGCGAAACGTGAAGCGCATCGCGTCGCCACAGGTAATCGAGCCATGCTCGCCGAGCCCGTCGGGGTCTTCGATCTCCCCGAGATGCGTGCCGGGCTTGCCGTGCACGGCATCCATGAAAAGCTGCTTCGTCTTCTCGCTATACTCCCACACCATTGCTTATCTCCAGAACTGCGATCCGCCGGGGGCTGGGCCACTCGCCCGAGCACCGCCAGAGAATTCTACCTTGTTGAGCCGGAAGGGAGCCACTCGGCCGAGCCTGAACCACCCAGAAGCTGCTGAAAATGCACATTCTACGGCGGGGATGCCCGGTGAAGACACTCAGGCCAGAGAGGGTCGGGCCGCCCAAGCCTTTAGCATGACAGACGACCGGCTGCCGGACAAGGCCCCTGGGGCCGCGTGAAAGAACGGCGGCAGCCGCATCGATCCGATCACTACTGGCCCGGCCAGTACCACAACGCCGCATCGTCGCCAAACTCGGCCACCAGCTCGCCGCCGGGCAGGGTCTGGCCGGCCGGCAGGATTGCGTATCGGGCGCCCGTGGCTCGCATGATCGCCGTCGGATCGCCCTGGGCCAGCAGCCGCCGATGCGCGGCCGGCATCATCGCGCCGTGCGACTCGACCACGCCGATCCGCTCACGGAGGTTGTACTTCGGCCGAAGCGTGTCCCGGTCCCAAGCGATCGCCTGGGCCAGCCGGTCGGGTGAGCCGTGGCGCTGCCACGCCTCGGGCATGAGCACCACAGGACGCCAGACGCGCGGCGAGGCCTTCCGAAGAAGTCCCTCGGGTGCCAGCGGCAGCTTGTCTGCCGCTGCCGACTTGTCCGCTGCAAGGGCGGACAAGCCGCCCATGGCACCCCTGCGACGAGCTTGGTCCGATCGAATGGTCGCGGCCAGCGCCGAGGGCTCGCGCCACAGCCGCGCCGGCGCGGTGGCCACCATCCAGCCGTTGGCCAGGCCCAAGTCAACCGCGATTAGCACGACTAACGCCACCGGCGCCCAACGGCAGGGTGGCTGGGCCATAGCGCAGCGCTGGCCCAGAGCCTGATGCTCTGAAGGCACTGGCGAGACGCCAGTGGCACCCATCCTGCCGAGTAGCCACCAGGCGACGCCCGCGACGACGGCCGCTTGCACGAAGCCGAACAGCAGGTCGTCCAGCGCGCCGGCCGCGTCGAGCGGCCCAAGCAGCCGGTCCGGGTCGACGTGGGCAAACCAGCCGGTCCACCAAGGACGAACGGCCATGGTGATGGCCGCGCCAAGAAGGCTGACACAGCAGAGCATCAACAGTCCGCGACGCAGCCAGCCACCGGACCGCTGCATCGCCCGATCCCAACCTTGCGCAGCCAGCAGGCTCAGGGCCAACGTGGCCACGACCAGGAGCTTGGCCGGATAGCGGAAGTAGACGTAGCCCGGCAGGAGAACCGTCAGGAGCCAATAGAGACCGCCAACCGGGCCGGCCAACAGCCCGGCCTCCGGCGGCGCTCCGGCGGCGGCACGGAGCTCGTGGACCAACCAGCCAAGGCCGTAGTAACCGAGGCTGCCCAGCACAGCCACCAGCGCCGACCACGAGAGCCATCGCCGCAGCGCGGAGCCACGGCACAGGCGCACCGACGAGAGAGCCAAGACCAGCGGCAACAGGCCCATGTAGAGCGAGGGCGTCCAGACGCGACCTTCGGCCGGGATGGCCGCGAACCAGCGGCGATGGATCGGATATTGCCGGCCGCCGCAGTTGGGCCAGAACCACTCGGCCCAGCGCCAAGGCCCCACGCTGAACTGGTAGACGTGGCGATGATGCGCGCTCTCGTCTACGTCACGGCAGAGGAGTCCGTCGGCAATGCGCCGGCCGGCATGCTCGCGGCCCAGCACCCGTGGAATCTCCCAGACGCTTCGGGCCGTTTGGCTTGCCGCGCGATTGCTCTGGTGGATCATCATGACCGACGGGATGACCTGGACGGCGGAGAGAATCAAGGCAAACGCGGTGGCCATTGCTAGCAGCACGAAGTGGCGCGATGCCACGCGGTCCGCGGGCTTCCGCCCGCGGCTATGATTATTTTGTCCACGGAGCAAGAGCGCATAGAGGGCCACCAGCAGCACGGTGTTGTACGCCATCTGGGGATCGCCGCCGAGGACCATCAGCGCCAGGACCGCGCCCAGTGCCAGGGCCCGGCGCATCCGGCGCTCGCTCAACATTTGATCGGCGGCAATCACGGCAGCCGGCAGCCAGGACGCGCCGACCAGATAGATCACGTTGGCGTGTTGCAGCAACACCGCGCCGGAGAAGGCGTAGGACATGCCCGCGATCGTCGCCGCTTCGAGACTTGCGTCGAAGTGCCGGGCCGCGCGAAACGCCAACCACGCGGCCAGCACGACGTGGGCGGCGATGTAGATCTTGTAGGCCCAGGCGTAGTCGATCGGCAAGAAGAAGATCAGCTTGCCGGGGTAGAAGACACTGCCGGCCGGGTCGGCCAAGAGCCCCGCGCCGGCGTTTTCATAGGGATTCCAAAGCGGCAGTTGCCCGGCGCTCCACTGATCCTGGATGAACTGAAAGAGTGGATAGTAGAAATGGGCCGCGTCGCGCCAGGCGAACATCCGGTCGCAGAAGAGCGCCTCGGCAAAACACCAGAGGAAGAGCCCGGCAAAAACGAGAACGACAAGGAGCCACCGTTTTCGGCTCATGCCACCGACCGTTTTGGCTGGGTCAGAGGATGTTGGTGGGCGGTGCCCACCCTACGTGATTCATTGCGAAGCACGTTGCGCGACGCGCAACAGGGCCCGACTGCGATCGACTTCCTGATCGCGCAGGGCCATCAGTTCGGGTGTGGTGGCCGGGCGGCTTCGCGCGGTTTCCAATTGCTCTTCGGCCGCGGGTACGTCGAGCTGTTCGGCAGCGATCGCGCGACCGGTCAGCACCGACACGACGTTGCTGAACACTTCGACGAACCCGCCCTCGACGTAATAGCGCTCGGTTTTGCCAGCTTGGCGGATTCGCATCTCGCCGCTGCCGAGCCGGCCTATCATGGGCGTGTGGCCCGGTGCGATGCCGATCTCGCCGTCGTAGAGCGTCAGGGCGACGAACTGGGCGGGGGTGTCCCGGAACGTCTTCTCGGGCGTCACGACGATGCACTGGAGTTGGGGCATGCGTAG
>CAZWWC010000040.1:17050-19582 GCA_964637625.1 uncultured Planctomycetaceae bacterium | reverse complement strand
AAGGAGATTCTTCGCTGCGCAGATCCTTCGCTTCGCTCAGGATGACCATGCCGGGTCTCAATAGAATTTGGAACGACTGATCCTACTTGCTTCCGCCTGCTTCCTCTTCGTGCCCTTCGTGTCCTTCGTGGTCAATCAAAACGCCACAACGGCAGCTTGACTCGCCCGAGCGGATTGGTTACGCTCAGGGAATCATGGCCACCCGGCCGGCGTCAGTACGCTCTAGCCCGTTCATTCCTTCCAAGGAGGCAGTCTTATGTCCCGCTCGCCTTCGCGCCGAGGATTCACGCTTGTCGATCTGGTTACCATTCTTGCGGTGCTCGGCATCTCGTTGTGTTTGCTGTTGCCCCAGTTGTGTATCGCCCGAGGAGTATCGCGGCGCGCCGGTTGCATCAACAACTTGAAGCAGATCGGGCTCGCGCTGCACAACTTTCACAACGCGCACAAGAAATTCCCTGGTTCGAATGACGTAAGGCTCCTGAAGAAGCCCAGCAGCTCGTGGAAACAGGTTCCCCTTCACACGCTGGCCAAGCCCGATCCAAGCGAGGGCCGCGCCGAGTATGGCACGAACTTCTCCTGGTCGACGAGGATCTTGCCTTACCTGGAAGAAGGCAGCATCTACCGGTGGATCGACCTGGTGCGCCGTCGGGCGTGGGATCCGTGCGAGGATAACCCGATCGACCCGGACACCGGCGAGCCGACCACCACGGCGGAACCCTGCCATCCGATCGCCTGGCGGACATCGGTGGCCGTGTTCCGGTGCCCTGATGCTCGGACGAAAGCCTATTGCGAAGCCAACCCGAAGGCGGGCATAAAGACGAATCCCTATGACCCCAAGACGCCCTACGGCCCGGCCGCGTTGACCAACTACGTGGCTCTGGGCGCGACCCACTCGGACAGTCTGATGGGCGTAGAAAAGAACAAGTATGGCGGTGGAAAAGAACATCCCAACGGTGTGATCTATCCCGGTGGCAGGACAGGTATTCGAGACATCACCGACGGCTCGAGCAACACCTTCCTGGTCTGCGAGACGGTCGAGCCCACGCTGGCCGCCTGGTACGAAGGCTCGACGGCGGCCGTCTTCGGCCTGGCCGGCAAGCCCTCGTTCGAGCGAGTCCAAGACATACCGGGCGGCACGTGGGGCGTGCCGGCCAAGGGTACCAAGACGACACTCAACTGTGGCGATGAAAAGGCCGACCCGAAGAAATACTACCTGGCCACCGGCCCGCAAGGCACCCCATGGCTGCACGGACCCAGCAGCCATCATTGGGGCCGCGTCGTCAACCATCTATTGGGCGACGGAAGTGTGAAGAGTGTTCAGGAGGACGTCGATCCGACGCTCTACATGCACCTGATCACGTGTGCCGGTGGTGAACCGGTCAATGCATTCTTCGAGGAAAAAAAGAAGCCGAGTCTGCTCGAACGTCTCTTCGGCCATCATTGATGTTCGCATTGCCAATGATCGGTTTTTCGCTCCCTGGGCCACCGCTGCGCTACGGCCCAGGCACCCCACGCTGCTTGACTTCTTACTTCGCACTTCTTACTTCACACTTCCGCAGAATCGGCCCTATCCTTCGGCGCCGAACGGTCTAAACTAATAGAAGAAAGCACCGATTCGACCGCTTCCCCAAGGGGCCGGTAATAACCCCGCCAAGCAGCCAAGTATGATGACAGACCCAGCCACGCAGCCTTCGACCCTCCGGCGGCTTGGGCTGTCGGTTCGCGGCGTGGTCCAGGGCGTGGGGTTTCGGCCGTTTGTCTACAACACGGCCCGGGCCTGTGGGCTGGCCGGTTGGGTCCGCAACGAGACCGAACGGGTGCGGATCGAGGTCCAGGGCGACCCGGCCGCACTGGACGCCTTCCTGCATGCTCTTGAGCACGAAGCGCCGCCGCAGGCCCGGATCGACTCGATCGACGTGGAGCGCATCGACCCGGTCGAGGGTACCACAAGCGAGACGCCGTTTGAGATCCGCCCGAGCCGCGAGCTTGCCTCGCGCCGGCCCGCCACTGCGGCCGACTTGGCCACCTGCGAGGCGTGCCTGGTCGAGATTCGCGATCCACTCGAGCGGCGATTCGGCTACCCATTTACCAATTGCACCAACTGCGGGCCGCGGTGGTCGATCATCGAAGGGCTGCCCTACGATCGGCCGCGAACGTCGATGAGCCGTTTTGCGATGTGCGAGGCGTGCCGCGCCGAATACGACTCGCCGGCCGACCGGCGGTTCCATGCCCAACCGATCGCCTGCCCCGACTGCGGGCCCGAGCTGCGCTTGCTCGACCCCGGCGGCAACGTGCTCGGCCGGCGCGGCGACGCACTCCGCGCGGCGGTCGAAGCGATTGCCGACGGGAAGATTGTTGCGATGAAGGGGCTCGGTGGGTTTCAGCTTCTGGTCGACGCCACCACCGAAGAATCGATCCAGCGGTTGCGCCGGCGCAAGCACCGGCCGGCCAAACCGTTTGCCGTGATGATCGGCTCGCTGGATGAAGCGCGACGTCATTGCACTGTTTCAGACGAAGAGGCCGCGCTGTTGA
>CAZWWC010000040.1:14847-16950 GCA_964637625.1 uncultured Planctomycetaceae bacterium | reverse complement strand
CTGGATGAAGCGCGACGTCATTGCACTGTTTCAGACGAAGAGGCCGCGCTGTTGACCTCGCCAGCCGCACCGATTGTCCTGCTTCGCCGTAATCGCCCGGGTGGCATGCCCACGCCTGCGTGGGCATGTGACGCGATTCCAGAACGATCAGAACATGCCCACGCGAGCGTGGGCATGCTACCCAGCGCGGAGAAAGCGATTGTCGAGGCGGTCGCGCCGGGCAACCCCGACCTGGGCGTGATGCTTCCCTACACGCCGCTGCATCATCTCCTGATGGACGCGATCGCCCGGCCAATCGTCTGCACCAGCGGCAATTTGTCGGAAGAACCAATGGCGATCACCACGGCCGAGGCGATCAAGCGGCTCGGACGCATCGCCGATCTGGTGCTCACGCACAACCGCCGAATCGTCCGCCCGGTCGACGACTCGGTCGTACGTTGTGACTCGACCGGCCCGGTGGTCCTGCGCCGGGCACGCGGCTATGCACCGCTGCCGATCAAGTTGAGCATCCCTGGGCCACCGCTGTCCCGGCGCGCCGGGAGCCCAGCCACCCGACAGTCTACCCCAGGCACCCGGCAATGCACTGCTGGGCAAGCCAGCAGTGGCACCCTTGATGCGTTGCCGATCGGGTTGGATCATGACGGGCCGACAGTGCTGGCCGTGGGCGGCCACCTCAAAAACGCGGTTGCCCTGCGGCTGGGCCGTCAGGTGGTCGTCGGCTCGCACGTCGGCGATCTCGACTCGCCGCAGAGCCTGGACGTCCATCGTCGGGCGATCGACGATCTGCTGTCGTTTTTCGACGTTCGACCGGAGGTGATTGCCTGCGACTTGCATCCCGACTACCTGTCGACGCAGCACGCCGAGCGCCTGGCAACCGAGTGGCGTGTGCCGCTGGCCCGCCTTCAGCACCACCACGCCCACGTGGCGGCCTGCGTTGCCGAGCATCGCCTTGCCGGGCCCGTGCTGGGGTTCGCCTGGGACGGACTTGGCTACGGTCCGGACAGAACCGTCTGGGGCGGCGAGGCGCTTCGATGCGAAAGGGCCACGTTCGAGCGAGTTGCCCATCTGCGCTACTTCAGTCTGCCGGGCGGCGAGCGGGCCATCCGGCGGCCGCGGCGCTTGGCGCTGGGGGTGCTGTTCGAGATTGCGCCCGAGCTGGCCGGGCAGCAGGCCGCCGAGTGGTTCACGCCGGCCGAGCAAAAGACCCTCTTAACCATGCTCCGCCGCGGCACTCACTGCCCGAGAACCAGCAGCGTCGGCCGGTTGTTCGACGCCGTGGCCGCGTTGTGTGGACTGCCCGAAGACACACTGCTGGGCAAGCCAGCAGTGGCACCCGGCACCGGCGACGTGGCCGTCAGTTTCGAGGGCCAGGCGGCCATGGCCCTGGAATTCGCCGCCGAGGAGGATTGCGACGAAGCCTATCCGATCAGGCTTGCCGAGGGAGAGCCCATCGTGGCCGACTGGGAGGCGCTGCTTCGTGCCGTGCTGGCCGATCGGGCGGCCGGCGTGTCGACGGGCCGGATCAGTGCCCGATTCCATAACGCCCTGGCCGCGTGGGCGCTGGAGATCGCCCGGCGGGCCGACTGCCCGCAGGTGGTCCTCTCGGGCGGGTGTTTTCAGAACCGGCTTTTGAGTGAGCGCGTCCGGCGACGGCTGTCGCAGTCCGGCTTCAGCGTGTACACTCATCAGCAAGTGCCGCCGGGCGACGGTGGCATCGCCCTGGGCCAGGCGTACCTGGCCGCAATCCCACACCGGAGTTGAGCTGTCATGTGCTTGGCCGTGCCCGGCAGGGTTATCAAGATCTACGAAAAAGACGATCTTCCGATGGGCAAGGTCGATTTCGGCGGGCTGTCCAAGGAAATCTGCCTGGCCTATACGCCCGAGGTTCGGCCCGGCGACTACGTGCTGGTGCACGTCGGCTTCGCCATCAACACGATCGATGAAGCCGAGGCCAAGGAAGTGTTTTCGCTGCTGGAACAACTGGCCGAGGCTGCCGGGGAGAAATCGACCGAATCGTAGGGTGTGTGCTCGCCACGCACCAGATCAAGCTCATGAAATACGTCGACGAATATCGTGACGCGCGCCGGGTCAAGCAGTTGGCCG
>CAZWWC010000040.1:0-14747 GCA_964637625.1 uncultured Planctomycetaceae bacterium | reverse complement strand
CTCATGAAATACGTCGACGAATATCGTGACGCGCGCCGGGTCAAGCAGTTGGCCGAGGCGATCCGCCGCAAGACCACGCGGCCTTGGAACCTCATGGAGGTCTGCGGCGGCCAGACCCATGCGATCCTTCGCTTCGGGCTCGATCGACTGCTGCCGCCGGAAATCCGCTTGATCCACGGGCCGGGCTGTCCGGTGTGTGTCACGCCGATCGAGATCATCGACCAGGCCGTGGCCATCGCACGCCGTCCGGAGGTGATCTTCTGCTCGTTCGGCGACATGCTCCGCGTGCCGGGCAGTGAAAACGATCTTCTCTCGGTCAAGTCCGAGGGCGGCGACCTGCGCGTGGTCTATTCGCCCATGGACGCGGTGGCTCTGGCCGGCGACCATGCAGACCGGGAGGTGGTCTTCTTCGCCATCGGTTTCGAGACGACCGCGCCGGCGGTGGCCATGGCGATTGCCCAGGCCGATCGGCTCGCCCTGGCGAACTTCTCGGTGTTGGTCTCTCACGTGCTGGTCCCGCCGGCCATCCGTGCCGTGCTCGACTCGCCCGGCAACGTCGTGCAAGGTTTTCTGGCAGCCGGCCACGTGTGCACGGTGATGGGCACCCGGCAGTACGAGCCGATCGCCCAGCAGTACGGCGTGCCGATCGTGGTGACCGGCTTCGAGGCGTTAGACATCCTTCAAGGCGTGGCCATGTGCGTCGACCAGTTGGAGCAAGGCCGCGCCGAAGTGGAGATCCAATACACCCGATGCGTTCGACCCGAGGGAAACCGCGCCGCGCTGGCCCAAGTCGAAAAGGTGTTTCAGACCGCCGGGCGCAAGTGGCGCGGGATCGGGCAGATTCCCGACAGCGGCTTGTCGCTCCGCGCGGATTATGCACGGTTCGATGCGGCCGCGCGGTTTAGGGTCGAAGGAATGCAGGCCGACGAGCCGGCCGTGTGTCTCGCCGGGGCTGTGCTGCAGGGACACAAGCGACCGGACGAGTGTCCGGCCTTCGGCACCGAGTGCACGCCCGAGAACCCGTTGGGCGCGCCGATGGTCTCGGCCGAGGGCGCCTGCGCGGCGTACTACCGCTACCGGCGTCAGAAAAAGTAGGGTCAGTAGTTCCAAATTCCATCGAGACTTGGCATTGTCATTCTGAGCGTAGCGAAGAATCTCCTTGGACAATCGAGATCCTTCGCTACGCTCAGGATGACCTGCTGAGGTGTCAGCCAACCAAACTTGGAACTACTGAGGGTGGGCACTGCCCACCGAAACCGTCGACGTCAACCTGGATTCTCGGTGGGCGATGCCCACCCTACCGCTATCGGCGATCGAAAGGAAAACCATGAGCGACGACCGGACCGAGGGCTTCGCGTTGCATTGTCCCGTGCCGCGCGACGGCTACACGACCATCCAGATGGCCCATGGCGGCGGCGGGCGGGTGATGCGCAGGCTGATCGAAGACTTCTTTCTGCCCGCCTTCGGTGCGAGCCCGTCGGACGATCCGCCGCACGACGCCGCGCTGGTCGAGCTGCCCAAGGGCCGGCTGGCCATGACGACCGACACGTTCGTCGTCAGCCCGTTGTTCTTCCCCGGCGGCGACATCGGACGGCTGGCCGTCTTCGGCACCGTCAACGATCTGGCCATGGCCGGCGCCACCCCGGTGGCGCTAAGCGCCGGATTCATTCTCGAAGAAGGCTTGCCGCTGGAGACATTGGAGCGCGTTGTCGCCTCGATGCGCCGAGCAGCCGATGAAGTGGGCGTACGGGTCGTCACCGGCGACACCAAGGTGGTCGACCGTGGTAAGGGCGACGGCGTCTTTATCAACACGGCGGGCATCGGCGTGGTGGCGCCTCGGGTGGACATCGCGCCGCGCCGCGCCAGCCCGGGCGACGCCGTGCTCGTGAGTGGCGACCTGGGCCGGCACGGCATCGCCGTCCTGTCGGTCCGCGAGGGACTCGCCTTCGACACCGAACTCGCCAGCGACTGCGCCTCGCTGGCCGGCTTGGTCGAAGCATTGCTCGAAGCCGACACCGACGTGCACTGTCTCCGCGATCTGACCCGGGGTGGACTGGCCGCGGCGCTGTGCGAGATCGCCGAGGGAGCGGGCGTGGGCATCGAACTGGAGGAGGCGTCGATCCCCATCTCCGCGCCGGTGAGCGGTGCGTGCGAGCTGCTCGGACTCGATCCGCTCTACGTAGCCAACGAAGGTCGCCTGGTGGCCTTCGTTCCGGCCCGTACGGCCCAGCGGACGCTGGAGATCATGCGGGCCCACAAGGCCGCGCCCGAGCCGGCCGTCATCGGCACGGTGACCAAGGAGCACGCCGGCGTGGTGCAACTGCGCAATCCGCTGGGCGCCGAGCGGATCGTCGATCTGCTCTCCGGGGAGCAGATGCCGAGGATTTGTTAAGCCCTCCGGCGACGGCCCCCCTCCTGTGCCCCTAACTTGTTGCAATGGGGCGAGTTGCCACGGTCGGACCAGTTCGACAACCAAAGTCGTCCCCGGCCGATTCGCACCGGGTGATGGGAACGAAGAGGTGTCATGGTACAATAAAAGGAAAGCCGGACCCGTTGCCGGCGGACCCCAACAAGGAACAGAACTCTTGTCCAAGATCGTCAACGACCGCATGGGTGGTCTCGGTGCCATGGCCACGCGAGCGTGGCCATGCTCGGATCTCGAGCAGCATGCTCACGACAAGCGTGAAGATGCCCACAGCCTCCGTGTGCCACTGCTTTGCAGAAGCAGTGGAAAACCACCACGAAGCCAGCACTGCTTGCCCGACGGCAAACAGTGGCACGCTGTTTGCACTCGAAGCAGTCGGCTTCGAATTCCCAAACCTCTTACGGCAAGCCGCCGCCCTGCGGTTTTCCTTGGCGTGGCGGTATTTCTTTGTGCATCTTGGGCCACGTCGCTCGCCAGATCGGAGAATCTACAGCAAGCCGCCGCGCGGATGGCCGAGAAGTACGCGGCCGAGCTCGAGGAGTTGGCCGCCTGGTGCGACGAGAAGGGACTCCCCGCCCAGGCCGGCCAGACGCGCGCTTGGGCCAAGCCGGCCGATCCCAACGTGATCCGCGTCTTGGCGCTTCCGGTCCGCGTCGGCGAGGCCTCCGAGCTGCCGGCGGAGGCGTCGCAGGACCTGGCCGAGTGGCACCAGCGTCTCTGGCGTCTGCGTCGACGGCAGGCGGACGAGTGGTTCCGAACGGCCCGAAGAGCGATCCACGCCGGTCGCGCTTCGTTGGCTTTCGACCTGGTGCACGCGGCCATTGGCGAGAATCCCGACCACGAGGCCGTGCGCCGGCTGCTGGGCTATCAGGAGTTCCGCGGCGAGTGGCGGACCCCTTATGAAGTCCGCAGAATTCGCTCAGGCCACGTCTGGAGCGACCGGTTCGGTTGGATCCACAAGACGATCCTGCCGCGCTACGAGCAGGGTGAGCGGTTGTACCAGGGACGATGGATCTCCGCCGAGCAGGACGCCCGACTGCACGACGACATACGCCACGGGTGGGACATCGACACCGAGCACTACACGATCCGCACGAGCCACAGCATCGAGGCGGGCGTCCGGCTCGGCACGAAACTCGAGGAGCTCTATCGCGTCTGGCGGCAACTCTTCGTCCGCTATTACGCGACGCACCAGCAGGTAGTCGCCATGTTCAACCGTCGTGCTGTACGGCTGAAGCTGCCCCGCCACAAGGTCGTCTTTTTCCGCGATCGAGAACAATACAGCCGGGACCTCCGCGACGCGATGCCCGGCATCGAACAGACCGTCGGCGTCTACGTCGGCCACATGCGCCGGGCCTACTTCTTCGGCGGCCGTGACTACGACGAGCGGACCCTGCTGCACGAAGCGACCCACCAGCTCTTTCACGAGTCGCGCCGGGTGGCGAAAGGTACGGGCGAGTCGGCCAACTGTTGGATCATCGAAGGCGTCGCCGTCTACATGGAATCGCTCCGCAAGGAGGGCGACTACTATGTCTTAGGCGGATTCGACGACGTGCGGATGAAGGCCGCCCGATACCGGCTGCTGGTCGACAAGTTCTACGTCCCCTTTGAAAAGCTCACCCGCTACGGCCTGCCCCAACTCCAGGCCGACCCGAGGATCGCCACGCTCTACAGCCAGATCGCCGGGTGGACCCATTTCATGCTTTACTACGACGGAGGCCGCTACCGCGATGCGCTGGTCGGCTATCTCTCGGCCGTCTACGACGGCAGCCAGGACCCGACCTTGCTGTCGCGTCTGACCGGCACCTCTTACGACGAACTCGACCGGCAGTACCGCGAGTTCATGACGAAGGGCAAGCAGTAGGCTCTGTCTGAAACCGGTTTCGCGTCCGGCGCCGGCAACGCGCGTGGTGTTTTGGCAACACGGCCCAGACAGCTTGGCACCTCGTGGCCGCGATGCTTCTCCTGTCGCAACTCGATTTGCATGATCACCTTACGATGACCGCAAGATCACCCCTTCCGGTGGTCGCCGGCGGCGGCACTCGATTTGCTCGATTGGCGTTGTGTCTGCTTGATTGGGGAAGAGCCTAGGTCCCCTCGGGCTCTCCCCCGATCTTTCGGACCCCAACCGGCCGGACCCTCGTCGGCCGGAGCGATTCTCTTCTTCGTTTCAGACTTCGCCCATGAACGCCTCCGAACTTCTCGAACTGGCCGCGATCGTCTCCGCCCAGGGACCCGTGCTCGTCGAAGGGCCCGGGACGCTCTCCGCCGCCGGCCTGGAACAATACTGGACGGCCTCGCAATGCCGCTTCGATCGCTGGTCGCGCTGGTTCAAGCAGTGGGGCACCGAGGCAAACGACCGGGACGGCGACCGGCAGCATCACGGCTGGCCGACGTTTCGCGCCACGCTTGAAGAAGTGCTCACCGGCGAGGTGCTTACCCGGGTCTTCGGCGCCGTGGTAACCGCCTACGACGCCCATCGCAAGAGCGACCAGGCCGAGCCGATCGCCCGAAGCGTCATGGTCGGACAGCTCGAAGCCCGAAACCGCGTGCTCCGCTACTTGGTCAGCGGTCCGGGCATCGACGCCGAAGAAGCCTTCAAGCTCAATCGCCTGCGTCGTCGGAGCGAGCGTTGGATCGACATGCTGGTGGGTTATCTCAGCGACCTGGTCGACGTGCGCCAGTTTGCCATCGATCCACACCGGGCGGCCGACTTTGCCGAGGATCTGAGCTGCCGGCGACAATTGCCCGGCGGTCGCCATGCCTGGCCGTTGCTCCAGGCGTCGCTTCGCGCCACCTTCGCGGGCGGACTTTCGGTGCCGAGTCCCAACCGCGACCTGAACCGGCAGATCGCCACGGGCGTGCTTTCCTGTTTCCGCAGCGAGCTGTTCGAGTCGACCGGCACACTCCGCTCGCTCTGGATGACGCGGCTATGCAACGGCGCGGACGACGTCCGCGGGATGCTCGACAATCTTCTGGCCGACAAGACGGAGGCCTCGACCCGACAGGCGGAGGACGCCGCCGACCGGTTTCTCGATCGCCTGCGGCGGTTCAACCGGTCGTGAGCTTCGATCCATCGTGACCTGCTGCCCTCGTGCCGGCAAGGCTGGCAAGCGGTCTTTCTTGACGGCCGCACCCCCTGTGACTCGTTTGGCACATTGCCCGGGCGCGCTTTTCTCCAGGGGCTGCCTGCGATATACTACTACGAGGCCGAGCATGCCCGCTTTGACTGAAGAATCAGCCACCCTATTGTTTGACACGCAAAGGAGAAACCCATGATGGTACCCGAAAAAGCACGCAATTTCATGAGTCACGGAAAGGTCATGGCCCTGGCCACGGCGTCCCCCGAGGGCGAGCCGAACGTGGTCCCGATGCAGCAGTGTTGGTGGTACGGCCCCGAGACGATGGTCGTCGGCGACGCCTACATGGGCGTGACCCGCGCCAACGTGCAGCAGAACGGCCGGGCATCCTTCACCGTCTGGGACGGCGAGTCTCGAGAAGGCTACAAATTCAAAGGCAGCGCCGAATACCTGACCGCCGGCCCCGAGTACGACCTGGCCAACGGCGAACTGAAAAAGAAAATGCCCGACAAGGATTTCAACGGGGTGGTTGTCATCCGGGTCGAGCAAGTGTACGACATCCAACCCGGACCGACCGCCGGCCAGTTGATCACCGAGTAGAATCCCGTGCCCGAACGGATCAACAAAAATCTTTCGGCAATAACCCGGGATGCGCGGCCTTGAGCCAATTGAGGAGTTGGGCCCGAAGACGCTTCGCCAGAGCAATCATTTCCTCAGCCTCCTTTTCCGAGACGGCCCCGGCGCGCTCGTAGTCGCTAATATTGCGCTTCTTCCGGAATGTGTCCGGTTGAGCAATCGTGCTCCCATCCAGACACAGTGTCATGGACAGGGACTGGATAGCACGATGATGATGTGACTCTCGCGTGGTCCGAAACCCTCGGCTGCCAGCCCCACGACGGCTACTTGCAGAGCCGCATTGTATGCGATATTCAATTGCCAATCGGTGCTGCGGCCCGATGCCCTACAATCGCGCAGGTCGCGATCGATCACGCTCAGCAGATCGCCAAGCTCCGGGGCACTACTTTTGTCCTTGACGAGCCAGCCGTTTCGTAGCCAATCCTGCAAGCTCACCTTCGCCCCCGATCAGGAAGACTTTTTCCTCTTTGAGCAGGCTGCTGACAAAGTGATGTTCCACCGCCAGTTTCGATCGGTATTCGCCCGGCGAGTAGACGACCGGGTTGACCTCCCGCCCCAGATTCTGCTGAGCAGCAGCCAGAGCGTCAACCACCTCCGAGAAACCCACCTCGCCGATCACTGCCAAATCCACATCGCTCTCGCACCGTGGTTCGGCGCGAGCCACCGAGCCGAAAAGGAAGGCCACGACAATGCGATCGGCCAGCGGCGCCAAGGCGGCCCGCAACACGTCGGCCACGCCGACCGTCTTGATCACCAGCCCCCTGAGTTCCTCGAATACCGGACACTCCGGGTTCGCCTGGTAATAAACCTGGTTGCCGCGAATCGATCTGCGTAATACGCCCGCTGCGGCGAGTTGGGCCAATTCGCGTTGAACGGCTCCCATACCTCGGCCACACGCGCGGGCGATTTCGCGCACATAGAACATTTCCTCAGCGTGGCCAAACAGCAAGGCCAGAATGGCCCGGCGGTTCTTGCTGAACAAGGCTGAGACAATCGGATTGTTGATCGATGTACCCATAGCTGGTACAATTGTACCACTTATTGGTACACCTGTCAAGCGGATGTC
Source organism: uncultured Planctomycetaceae bacterium (assembly GCA_964637625.1). Taxonomy (GTDB): domain Bacteria; phylum Planctomycetota; class Planctomycetia; order Pirellulales; family Thermoguttaceae; genus UBA11386. The sequence goes on along the minus strand of CAZWWC010000040.1, from coordinate 7,540 downwards.
AGCATAATCCCGAAATCCCCCAATCCCTGGCCCCTGCCCTCACACGTCGAGCCGCTTGACTTCCAGGGCGTGTTTTTCGATGAACTCGCGGCGGGGTTCGACCTTGTCGCCCATCAGCACGCGGAACAGGTCGTCGGCCGCGACGGTGTCTTCCATCGTCACTTGCATGAGCGTGCGGTTTTCGGGATCGAGGGTCGTGTCGCGGAGCTCTTCGGCGTTCATTTCACCGAGGCCTTTGAAGCGGGTCACTTGCATGCCCTTCTCGCCGGCGGCCCGAACAGCGGCCAGCAGCCCACGCAGGTCGTCCAGCCCGGTGGTCGTCTCGCCGCGGCGGAGTTGATAGCGGGCTTCTTCCACACCAGTGCGTTCGATCGCGAAAAGCGCATCGATCTCGAAGCCCATTTCGTGCAACTCGGCCAGTTGGTTATTGATCGACCGGACTTCGTGCAGTTCGACGATGTGCACCCGATCGGCCTTCTGGCCGTCGTCGCCGACCGATTCGCGCGGCTTGTCGCTCACCTCCAACTCCTGGCCCGAGCTGGCTTCCTGCTCGGCCAGGAAAGCATCGAGTTCGTCGCGCGTGGAAAACCAGTTTTCCTGCTGGCCGAGGAAGACGTGGTAGACGGGCAGCCGGCCGGTCGCGGGATCCTGCCGGGCAGCGTGTGCTTTCAGACTGATGCCGCGGCGTTCCAGCGCCACGAGCGACTCTTCCAGGGCGGCCAGGGTCCGACAAAGCCGTTCCATCTGTTTGCCTCTGATCGTGCGTCCGTCACCCGGCTCGAAGACCGCGTCGCCCAAGCCGGCGTCGAGCAGTTGTTCCTTCATCTCTTCTTCGGTCTGGATGTAGTAGGTTTCCCTCTTGCGGCGCACGCGGAACAACGGCGGCTGGGCCACGTAGACGTGGCCGCCTTTGACCAAGTCGTACATCTGCCGGTAGAAGAAGGTCAGCAGCAGGGTGCGGATGTGCGAGCCGTCGACGTCGGCGTCGGTCATGATGATGACTTTGCCGTAGCGGCGCTTCGCCAGGTCCATTTCGTCGCCGATGCCCGAGCCGATCGCCGCGATCATGCTGCGGACCTCTTCGTTAGCCAGAACGCGATCGTCGCGCGACTTATAGGCGTTGATGATCTTGCCGCGCAACGGGAGGATGGCCTGATACTCACGTATGCGCCCGCCCTCGGCGCTTCCGCCGGCCGAATCGCCCTCGACCAGGTAAAGCTCGCACTTATCGACTTCCTGGCTGCTGCAGTCGCGGAGCTTGCCGGGCAACCCGCCGCCGGTCAGGGCACCCTTGCGCTCGCGGACCAGGGCGCGCGCCTTGCGGGCGCTTTCGCGCGCTTCGGCCGCCACGAGCCCTTTTTGGCCGATGGCCCGGGCCGTTTTCGGGTTTTCTTCGAGGAACCGGGCCAGATGTTCCCCCACGGCCGAGTTGACGATGCCCTCGACTTCGCTGTTGCCGAGTTTTGTTTTCGTCTGGCCCTCGAACTGCGGTTCGCGGACACGCAGCGAGATCACGGCGGTTAGCCCTTCGCGGAAGTCGTCGCCTACGGGCGTGATGTTTTTGAACAGCCCGGCGCGCTTGCCGTAGGCGTTGAGCGTCCGCGTGATGGCCGCGCGGAAGCCCGAGACGTGGGTACCGCCCTCGTGGGTGCAGATGTTATTGACGTAGGAATGAACGTTTTCCGTGAATTCGGACGAGTACTGCACGGCGACTTCCACCCCAACCTCGTCGTACTCGCCGGCAATGTAGATGATATCGGCGTGGACCGGTTCACTCGCCCGATTCAGGTGCTCGACGAATTGGAGGATGCCATGTTCGTACTGGAACGACTCCCCGTCGCCGGTTCGTTCGTCGAAAAACTCGATTTTCAGCCCACGGTTGAGAAAGGCGAGTTCCTGAAGCCGTTTGTGCAAGACCGTATAGCTGAATTGGGTATTGGGGAAGATCTGCGGGTCGGCCTTGAACGTGGTCTTCGTCCCGACGCGGTCGGTCTTTCCGATCTTGCGCACCTCGCCGGTGGGGACGCCGCGCTCGTATTCCTGCTGATAGACGCGCCCCCCGCGGCAGACCTCGACTTCACACCACTCGGAAAGGAAGTTCACCACCGTCACGCCGATGCCGTGCAGGCCACCGGACGTCTGATAGGCCCCTTTGGTGAACTTCCCGCCGAACTTCAGCACGGTCATGACGCCTTCGAGCGTCGATTTGCCGAGCTCGGGATGCTCTTCAACGGGAATCCCGCGACCATTGTCTTCGACCGTGACGGATCCATCATTATTGATGCGCACCGACATTTCGGTGGCGTAGCCCGCCATCGCCTCGTCGATCGAGTTGTCAAGCACTTCGTAGACCAGGTGGTGTAAACCACGGCTGGTCGTATCGGCGATGTACATCGCCGGCCGTTCGCGCACGTGCTCCAAGTCGGTCAGGTGCTCCAACTGTTCCGCACCATATTCCGCAGCGCCTTCGGCCATACGATATTCGGGCAGGTCGTCCTGCCGCTGGGCACGAGCGTCACGCTCCCGGCCCGCAGCTGGTGCACCCTCTGCGGGCGCAACACCTGCGGCCGGTGGTTCTTTGCTTTGATCGTCTGACATTCTCGGTTCTTATCCTCCGCTATTTCTCGCCGACGGAGGCGACGTGGAAGCGTAGATCGTCGATTCTCGTATCCGGGAGAAGCCGCTTGAGGCTCAGCAGCAACTCCGATTTCTGAAAGACCAGCTCTTGGACGATGGTCGAGTTCGCCACGACCACCTCCAGCACGCCTCGCCGGATCCTGCCGGGGTAGGTATACCGGGCCGCCATCTCACCCACCGCCGCGCGCCAGGCGTTCTCCAGTGCTTCGGCTCCCCGGACCCGGGCAAAACCCTTTTGCATCATCAACTCACTGACGATGTCGCCCACCGGTTGGGGTCCGCCCCGTGCTGAAGACCGCTTCTTCCGTGCTCGCATCTTGCTACTGGCCTTGGGATAGAGGCATGATCACATAGGCGTACCCGTCGTCGCTACGGCAGACGGCTGCCGTGTCGCCATCCTTCAGCTCCATTACGACGTTTTGGTCCGGCTCAAGAACCTTTAAAAAATCGCTCACAAAACGCGGGTCGAGCCGGATCACGATTTCGGCCCCACTGTAGGCAATCGGCAGCTCAACGCGCGATTCACCCAACTCGCCGCCGTGGCCGCTCATCATAAGTTTCCCTTCGCTGAACGCAAAGTCGACGCCGCGCCGATCCTCGCTGGTGACAATGGCAGCCTGGCGCACGGCACCATGAAAAGTGCCCACCGTCAGGTTGATCTTGGCCATGTCGTCACGCTGTGGAAACACACCGCGCCAGTTTGGGAAACGCCCCTCAATCAGCCGGGCATACACCGTTGTTTGCCGGCTCCGCACAAGCACCGCGTTATCGCGAACGGCCAAGAGGATCTCTTCGTCGTTTTCGGCCAACGCCCGTTCTAATAGGTGCATCGCCCGGCTCGGTACAATCGTCATCTCCTCCGTACGGTCGACGGCTCCCACCGCTTTGGCCGGCGCCATTTGCCTTGCCAGCCGCCGTCCGTCCGTTCCCACCCCGATCATCTCTTCCTCGCCGAACTCAATAAGGATTCCACCCAGGGCGTAGCGGGTACTTTCATTGTCTGTCGCGAACGCCGTACGTCGCACCAACTCGCGAAACGCCCGCGCCGGTACCTCATGATACGCCTCCGCATCGAAGGCCCGAACCTCTGGATACGCGACTGGATCCTCCGCGGGCAGCTGAAATCGGCTCTGCTGCCCTTCGATCACTACACGCTGACCATCGCTCTGCACGGTGAGTTGCTCGTCCGGCGTCTCCCGCAGAATAGAACCCACGCGGTCGACCGGTAAGAGGGCACTACCAGGCGACGACGCCTGAAAATCCATTAGATCGATGCGAATACCGACCTCCAAGTCAGTGGCAGTCAGCGCGATACCACCGTCAATGGTCTCCAGCTTCACGTTCCGAAGGATCGCCTTAGGGCTACGCGCGGGCACCACGGACGCGGCCGTCTGGAACACGCGCGAGAGCTTCTCTCGGTCACACTGAATTTGCATGTCTTACCCTTCCTGCAACGTCCTCATCCACGCCCGCAGGATCACAACACCGCTCGGGCGTCTCCGAGGCTCCAAATATTGTTACTTATTCAATTCACATAGCTTAGGGTGGTTGCCAAACCACATCGAGATTCGCCGATCGTTGGATTGCGCCTGGGATAGTACTATTCTTCTCTTTATAAATAGGTAGTAATAGAAGGGGGCGTGACGGGTGTGTCTATAACTGTTATGCTGGCGGGCGAAATGCTTGTGACAAAGGCGAATTCATCAAGATCTATGTTTCTGTCTGACGGTGGAAACCACGTTTGTAAGATGTCACCGACCTGTTCGTGGGGTGTTTGTGAGATACCCTGAACTTGGTACGCCTCCGAGCATGTTGATAACTAGCGAAGGTTTGCACGCCCATCGACGAGGTACAAACATATTGTCCACAGGGGTCTTACGGCTTTCATCAACGGGTCTTTAGGAAAGGGCTTGCTGCAAGATACTGGTAGCCGGCTGGTCTTTCTCCTGCATCGTTCGCGTATGTAGCATCTCACGGACCTGCTCGACCATCGCTCGGGTGGCGGGCTCGGTGGGTAATAGCGCTTCCATCTTGCGGCAACTATGTAAGATAGTCGTATGGTCACGCCCACCAAAGTAGTGGCCGATTTGCCCCAAGCTCATGTCGGTGAGTTGCCGGGCCAAGTAGATGGCCACGCCTCGCGCGGAAACCGCCTCGCGCCGCTGCGAGCGACTCCGGAGCTGACCAAGTGATAGGGAAAAGGCACGGGACGTCGCTAGGGCAATTTCGCGCAACTCGACTGTCGGCCGACCACGCAGTGCTGTAACGTAGGCGTTGGCCGCGTCGATGTCGAGCGGCCGACCATCGATCCGTTGCTGGGTGTGCAGGCTCACCAGCGCCCCGACCAGGTCGCGGGCGTTGCCCTGCACGCCGCCGGCCAGGATGCGAGCAACCGGTCCGCTCACACTCAAACCTCGGCGCTGGGCGGCCTCGGTAAGGATGGCCAATCGGGCATCAAAACCGGGGAGAACCAGTCGCACGCACAGCCCGGCTTCCAGCCGGCTCTGCAGGGCCGTTATGATCCGGACCCAACGGCCCGGCGGGGAGGGCGCCGTGACAATGACCTGATGAGCGGCTGCAACAGCCGCATCGAGTGTATGAACCAATTCGCCTTGTGCCGTCTTGTGGTCGGCCAGACGCGTGACGTCGTCGAGAATCAGCAGTCGCGCCGAACGGTAACGTCGCCGGAAACCGTCGGTGGCTTGACTCTCAATGGCGTCGGTCAGCTTGCGGGCGAAGTCGACCGCCGCCTGACAAATGACCGTATCCCGTGGGGATTGGACCTGACAGGCCGCTGCCAGCCCACGCACCAGATGCGATTTGCCCAGGCCCGACTCGCCGACCAGCACCAAAGGGTTGTACTCTCCGGCTGTTCTTCCCAGGACGGCGTGGACCATGACTTCGACAAGCCCGTTTTCCGGCCCGACGAGAAACGGTCGCAAGGGTAATGCTCCCGTGCCCCCCGTCGGTCTGGATTTATCCCGCATGACGGTTGGGTCGGGCAGCGGAATGCGGATGATCTGGTCCACGGTGTCGGGTCCGTCCTGAAACGAACAAAGAAAGGCCCTAAATCTATGCCCAATGGCAATCCGTCATTGTAGCGATTTTCGCCTTTGCCGACGAGTGGGAAAAGCGATTTTTCCGGAGGATTCTTGTCGATGCAACCACTTTAGGAAAAACCACTTGTGTTCCGTGTCGTGAGGGTGCTGCCACACGCGTGACGCTAGCCGCTGGGAGCCGAAGCAAACGCCTCCGACGGCCGGCTGTCGAGCGGCTCTTTTTGCCGCCGACCGGGACGCGCCTGAGCTACGCAGTTATCCCTTCAGACGCCCCGCGGCCGCTATGATCCGCGCTGCCGCTTCGTCGAGTTCCGCCTGGGTGGTTGTGGTGGCGAAGCTAAACCGAAGTGAGCTGCCCAGCAATGTGCGAGGGACCCGCATCGCGCGTAACGTCGGGGAAACATCGGCCGAGTTGCTGTCACAGGCCGCCCCGATCGAGCAGGCCACTCCGGCGGTGTCCAACGCCGTGAAGAGCACTTGCCTGTCGATCCCCGGGAAGGCGACGTTGGAGGTTTGCGGCAGTCGTGGAGCGTGCTGGCCGTGGACGACGATCTCCGGCAAAGCACCTTTGAGCCTGTTTTCCAGCCGGTCCCGCAGGGCGATCATGCGTGCGGTGGCCTCTTCCCGCTCGGCGTGCCAGAGCTCCAGCGCGGTCATCATACCGACGGCCAGGGCGATCGATTCCGTGCCGGCGCGGAGACCTTCCTGCTGGTGTCCGCCGAGGATCTGCGGCGCAAGCGGTACGTCGGCGCGGAGCAAGAGGGCCCCCGTCCCGACCGGCCCGTGGAATTTGTGGGCACTGATGCTCATCGCGTCGGCGCCGAGCCGGCGAAAGTCGACCGCCATCTTGCCCACCGCCTGCACCGCGTCGGTGTGTAAAGCAGCGCCGTGGGCGCGGCAGGTCTCGGCCAGCTGGGCGATCGGCTGAACGACGCCCGTCTCGTGATTGGCCAGAATGACGGTGACCAATCGCGTCTCCGCTCGGAGCAACTCGGGCAGCTTGGCCGCGTCGACGACTCCGTCGGCGCCGACAGGCAAGGAGTCAACGCGCCAGCCTTCGTCCAAGAGGCGTTCTGCGGCGCCGACGACCGACGCGTGTTCAATCGGCGAGATAACGATTTGTGGGGACTGCGTTGCTGGGGACTGCGTTGCTGGGGACTGTCCCGATTTTCGCGCAGCGAAAATGGGACTGTCCCCTTCTGGAGGAGAGGGAGCCGCGGCCCGGCCCATCCCCAGCACGGCCAGGTTGTTCGCCTCGGTGCCGCCGCTGGTGAAGAGGAGCCGGTCGGCCTCAGGGCCGTGGGGCTGGGCGCCGAGCAGCTCGGCGATTCGCGCTCGGGCGTCTTCCAGAGTCCAGCGGGCCTGTTGGCCTGGGCGGTGTTGCGAGGCGGGGTTGGCCTGCGCCTTGGCCCACTCGCGCCGCATGGCCTCGACCACTTCGGGCCGGATGGGTGTGGTCGCGTTGTGGTCGAGATAGATGGTCTCCATAGCCATTATTGTCGGTTGCTAGCGTCTCTTTGCCAACGGCGTGTCTCTGACCGGCGGCGGTTCAACCTTCTGGGCAGGGTTTTGCCGCTCAATCCACCGCAGCGTCCAGAGGCTCAGGTAGCCGCTGAGAAAGCAGGATCCCCAAGGCAACACGAGCATGAAACGTTCCTCAACGCCCAGCCTATAGAATGGCCCGAGAAAACCGGCAGGCTCGAGTAGAAAGCAGAAGAGGAGCCAGGGCACCAGCGTGCCCACGGCGAAGGCTCGATGATGGGAAGTGCCGAAGATGGTCAGACAGACGAGCGGACCTGGAACAACGAATATGCCGAAGAGAAAGACCATTCCTGCAGCATAAT
>CAZWWC010000039.1:14627-19791 GCA_964637625.1 uncultured Planctomycetaceae bacterium | reverse complement strand
CGGATGACGGTTCGTCGGGTGTGGATATCGCTTTCGGAGAGTTGTCCGTATCAGCCGGTGTTTGCCCAGGTGGTCGAGAACCTGCGACGGTGGTCGTTGCCGCTACCCGACTCGGGATAACGGTTCTTCAACCCCCAAGCGGAGGTTTCGTGAAGACCATCGCGGTGAAGGTCTGCGCCGAGGCGATTCCGGTCGGTGCAAAACGGCCCTCTGTCCCTACGGGTGGCTACCACGGACGGTCGCCGCTTCCCAATCTGCCTCTGATCCCCGCCACCGCGTGCGTCAACCGGCCACCCACGCCCTCGGCCGCAGCAAACCCGCCGGGTGGTGAGAAATGCGGGCTAGCCTTGGTCGGTCTCGACCACGTTCCGTGTACTGGACGATATAAAGCAACCCCTCCCTTGGGTGGCTGTATGTGCGCGACTTCTTTTTTCCGTTCTTTTCGGCACAAAACAAAGACGCTGTGGGCACTCCGGACGGAACCATGGACAATCCTCTTATTATACTTGTAATGGAGGATTCGCCAGAAGGAGAAGCAATCTTGAAGATCAAAGGCAAGCCGTGAGTGAGACAGAAATCAACGACGCCAAGGAGTTGATTCCCGAGGTGGGCTACCGTGCCAAGCCGTCGCAGACGCTACAGAGCATCCTGGCGGCGCACGGGCTGTACTATGAGCGTCTGACGGACATCCCGGTCAAGGTTGCCCGAGAGATCCAGCGCCGAGCGGTCTTCGCCGACTTTCGGTCGATCGAAGTGGCCGGCGAGATGATTCGCGACGCGTTGACTCGACCGATACTGAAGGATCTCCTGGTGACGCGGATCGGCTATTGCAGTCGGGCGTCGGGTCATTTCATCCCGCGTCCCGAAGGGAGCCTCGACCATGTGCTGCACTACTGCGTGGATGGCAAAGGATGGTGCGAGATCGGCGGCCGGCGCTGGACCATCACGCCGCAGACGGTGCTCTTGATTCCGGCACGGGTCCCGCACTGCTACGGCGCCGTCGAGAAGGACCCTTGGTCGATTTACTGGATTCACCGGTCGGACGGCGGCGGACTACTGCCGGTTGTTGGGCGCGACCGCAAAAGCTCCCCTCTTTCATCTGCCCTGCACCGATGAACTTCTCTCCGTTTTCGAGGCGACCTATGAACTGATGAGCAACGTGCATGCGTACGGCCAGTTGGTTGCCGCCGGCGGCGCCTTGGCCCATTTCCTGAGCATGGCCAACCTTCAGCGTTATTCGGTCAACGCGCGATCGCAGACGTCGGAGAAGAATCTGGAGAAGACGACACAGTTCATGAGGGAGAACCTCGGGGGGCCGCTATTCGCTGCGGCAATTCGCGCAGGTGGCCCGCATGTCCCCGCACCACTACTGTTCCTTGTTTAAGACCTGCTATGGATTCTCGCCGATCCGTATTATTTCTCTCGGTTGTTTTGCAAGACAATTGGTGTTTCGCCGAGCAAACACCGGAAGATGACGACCAACCGAAGCCCTGGCCGAAACAGCCGATCCGACGATCAGGACACGGCCGACGGCGATTCGTAGTCCTCCAGCTCGGCCAGCCAGAGGCGAATCTCGTTGTCATATTCGCTCGAAAGGTTGCTCTTAACCAGCTGGCGATGGAAGCTGGCCGCGCCCTTTTCGACCAACTCGGCCTCTTCGGCGCTGGGGAACCGCCGCATCGGATCGGGCGCGATCAGCTTCCGACAGAAGGTCATCAGCAAGTCGTTGCAGACGACGTCCTCCGGTAGAATCTTGTGCAGTCGCTGCGCCAAGAACCGTTTGGCTTCCAGATAATCCTGGAGGCTGTTGCGCCCGGCGAACGGCGGCGTGCCTGAAAGCATTTGGATGAGCACGTAGCCCAGGCTGGCCAGGTCGCTGCGCGATGAACACTCGCTTCCTTCGAGTACCTCCGGCGCGGCGTAGGCGGGCGTACAGGTCCGGATCGGCGGCAGGTTGTCCAACTCGAAAGCCGACCCAATGTCGACGATCTTCGCGTTGCCGGTCCGCTTGATCATGATATTCGACGGCTTCAGATCGCCGTGGACGATCCGCTCGCGATGCAGCGCGGCCAGCGCGGCCAGACAGTCGCGAATAACGGCGATGGCGATTCCCGGCTTAAGCCGCGGGTGCGTGGGGCCCGCCGTGACGATCACCTGATTGATCTGTTCCCAACGCCGGTTGCTCACGCGATAGCGAATGTGGTCGAGCATCCGGTTGTCCAACAACCGGTTCAGGTCGAAACCGTCGATCCACTCCATCTCCATCAAACGGATGCGATGTCGGTCGACCCAGTTGTGCACGTCCAGAAGGTTGTCCTGCTGGATTTGGGCCACGTGAGCGGCCACGTGCGCGATCCGGCCCATGCTCTGGTCATAGGCGTGCTCGCTGCCGTAGGGCTCGGGCGAAAAGACTTTCAACGCCACCGGCAGCGTGAAGTTGTCCGTGCTCCGACGCTCGGATAGATAGACGGTCCCCTGGCCTCCCGAACCCAGCCGCCGGATCAGACTGTGGTGCTCCGTCCAATTCAGACGCTTGTCGCTGACCATCCGCTGATAAGCGTCCAACAACCCCCGAGGACATCGGCCTGCGGCGTGGCCACCCCGCGTTCGGGTGGCATTCCGCTCGTAGTACATCGTCGTCGACATGGAATTTGCCTCAACGGTGGGATAATATTATGAAAGGGTATGATTCAGCCAATCATCTTAGGCGGCCTCCGGCGGTCCGTCCAGAGCGAATTTGAACCTTGGAGAGTCCTGTTTAGCGGGCTCACCTTGCCCGCCGTTGCCGCAGCGGCTCTTTCCGTGGAACCAACGGCGGGCAAGCCCGCCCGCTAAACAACAATGTGCTGCAACTCAGCGTTGAAGTATCAGCCGTCCCCTCGAACGATCCGGCTGGCGCAATCACTCCAGAGCGGATACCGGCCGCCACGGACGGGAAACCCCAATCGCTTGTCTTCCAGACGGTTGATCAGCGGCTCGCCCGAGCGCCAGCGACGCAGGTTCTCACACAGCAGTTGCGTCATCCGGTCGATCCGCCAGCCGGCCTGCCCGGCCACGTGCGGCGTGATGATCACGCCCGGCAGCTCCCAGAGAGGATGGTCCGCCGGCAAGGGCTCCGGATCGACGACGTCCAGGACCGCGCCGGCCAGGTGGCCCGACTCCAAAGCGGCGATCATCGCCTCGGTCACGACCAGCGGTCCCCGGGCCGTATTGACCAGAAGCGAGCCCGGCTTCATCCGCCCGAGCGCGGCCGCGTTGATCATACCCCGGGTCGTGTCGTTCAACGGTGCCGAGAGCACCACGACGTCGCTTAGCGACAGCAGATCGTCGAACCGGTCGGCCGGCCATAGGGCGTCGACCGAAGGGGGACAATCGACCGGAAACACGTCCGTGGCCACGATCCGGGTGTGCAACGGCCGCAAGGCTTCGGCCAGCCGGCGTCCGACGCCTCCCAGGCCCACGATGCCGACCGTGCTACCAGTCAAGTCCCGCGTAGGCCGGCGGAGGAACTCCTTCTGCTGCTGCGCGCGGAAGAACACCGGCAGGCTGCGATGCCAGGCCGTGATCAGCCCGAGCGTGTGCTCGGCCACCTGGTCGGACAAGACGCCCGAGGCGCTCGAGACCACAATTTCCGAATCGATCACCGAAGGGACCAGGCAATGGTCCATGCCGGCGGCCGACGATTGGATCCAGCGGAGCCGCCCCCGTCGGACGATCCCGTCCCAGTCGACCGGCACCTTGGCGTGGCCGCAGTAGAGGTCGGCTTCAAAAAGCTCCTCGGCCACGTGCTCCTGGCCGGCGTCGACGACCTCGCAGTCCGCCGCCGCACGGCGGATCTGCTCCACGTGGCGCGGCTCGACCGGATAGCAGAGAACTAACCTCATGGGGGTGTACCAGGGGGGTGAAAGACCACAAGATGAATCGTCCAGCGTCGGATAAGAACATTGTGGCAGTTTTTCACTAGTCGACAAGGTGGGTTGAGGGGGCCAATCGTCCTCGGTAGAATGGAATAGTAGTGGTTTGGCATCATTCCTAGCCCGTAGACCGGCGAAGCGTTTGCTCGGCCCAATCATTCCCGCCGCCCGACCGAGCCGCGTTGTCTCCCGTGCCCGCCTGATGATCGAGATATGATCGTGGCGGGAGCTCAAACCTATAACCTCTATCCATGCGACGCTCAACAAAGCATGCAGTTTCTCTCCGGTAGGTAAAGGAGGTTTCCCCTGACACACGCTAAGTTCCAGATCGGCCTGTTGGCAGTCGTCGCGCTGGTGGCGCTTCGCGTCTCGATCGGCTGGCACTTTTTCTACGAAGGCGTTTGGAAGATCGCCCATCCGGAGCGGTTTTCGGCCACGTCCTTCTTCACCGTGGCCAAGGGGCCCGCCGCGCCGTTGTTCTACGCCATGGTCTACGACATCGACGGCCGGCAGCGCTTGACGCCCGAGAAGAACGACAAAGGCGAGAAGGTCATCACGGGCCGGGTCTATCTGGAGGCATGGCAGGGGCAACTCGACGCGGCCATTAAGAAGTATCCGTTCAACGACGAGCAGCGCAAACGGGCCACGGAGATCTTTGACCGTTACGCCAAGTCGCTGAAAATCTATTTTGAAGGAAACCGTGAGGTTGAGGGCCATCAGGAGGCCATCGAGGCTTATCTCGGCAGTCTCGATCGGTTCGAGGAGGCCCGTCGAGCCGACGGCAACAACGCGCTCCATCAGAGAAAACGCAATTGGGACAAGCAACAGAAACTGCGTGCGGAAGTCAACGTTTGGCTGGGCGATTTGGACGCCATGGGCGACGAGTACCGCTCGGCCCTGTGGAGTATCCTCAGTGACGATCAGAAGGCCGAGGGGCCGATTCCCGTCGGCTCTACGCGAAGCGACCTGATGGACTTCGCCGTGACCTGGGGCCTGACGGCGATCGGATTGTGCATGATCGTCGGCCTGTGCAACCGGTTGGCGTGTCTGGGCGGCGCGGCTTTCCTGGTCTCCGTTTTGTTGAGTCAACCGCCCTGGCCGACGGTCTATCCGCCCGCGCCGGAAGTGGTGGGCCACGCCTTGATCGTCGACAGGAACTTCGTCGAGATGATGGCGATGTTGGTGCTGGCGTGTCTGCCCGTGGGACGCTGGGGTGGGCTCGACGCCTTTCTCCATCGCTGGATCGGCCA
>CAZWWC010000039.1:0-14527 GCA_964637625.1 uncultured Planctomycetaceae bacterium | reverse complement strand
TGCCCGTGGGACGCTGGGGTGGGCTCGACGCCTTTCTCCATCGCTGGATCGGCCAACCGTTAATGAAAAGGTATTGTGGCCGAGAGTATGACGCGTAGTGTAGGCCGGGGTGGCATGGCCTCGCTTGCGTGGCCATGTTCTAAGACGAAAGAAACATGCTCACGCGAGCGAGAGCATGCCACCCGAGCGCGAAAGTAGGAAAAACAAAATGAACCTGACTCCCGAAGAGCGAGCGGCCGGCAGAGAGAGTTTCTCGACCGAGGTCTCGCGCCGCGGGTTTCTCAAGACGGGCGTGGCGGCCGGACTGGTGGCCGGCGGTAGTCTCGGTGCGTTCTACTTCGGCTATGAAAAGGCCCACGGCTCACCCGTTCGCGTCGGCGTGATCGGCACCGGCGACGAGGGAAGCGTACTGATCAGCGCGATCAACCCGGACTACCTCCAGGTGACTTCGATCGCCGACATCCGGCCCTACAGCATCCACCGCGCATTGCACGGCGATCATTACAGCGACGCGGCCCTGGCGGCCCGATGTGGGCTCTTGACCAAGTACGGCTGGAAGACCGAGGACGAGGCCCGGCGGCACGTCAAGGTCTATGGCGACTGGCGCGAGTTGATCGACGCCCAGAAGAAGAATCTCGACGGCGTGATCATCGCCCTGCCCTTGCACCTGCACGCGCCCGTCTCGATCGCCGCGATGAAGGCCGGCCTGCACGTCCTGACCGAGAAGCTGATGGCCCACAGCGTCCACGAGTGCAAGGAGATGGCCCGGGTGGCGAAGAAGACCGGGCGGCTCCTGGCCACCGGCCACCAGCGCCACTACAACATCCTCTATCAAGAGGCGATGGACACGATCCAGCGCGGCACGCTGGGCGAGTTGCACTACATCCGCGCCCAGTGGCACCGCGGCTACCTGCCCGGCAGCGACGGTTGGCAGCCGCCCATGCCGCCGGAGTTGAAGCCCAACGACAAGCTGGCCAAGGAGCTGACCGACAAGCTCAAGAGTTGGGAGAAACGCCTGGCCAAGGCCACCGGCCGCGAGATCGACGTCTGGCAGCAGAGGGTCAACCAGCTTCGGGCCCAGTTAGACGACCGCAAGGTCAAGGCCGAGAAATTCGACTACCGACCGGTCGAGATCAAGGGCGCCGACGGCACGGCGATCTACCGCGGCCCGGCCGCCGAGGAATTGATCCGCTGGCGGCTCTGGGACCGGACCGGCGGCGGGTTGATGGCGGAGCTGGGTTCGCACCAGTTGGACGCGGCGAGTATCTTCATTTCGGCGATGCACGGCGGCAAGAAACAATATCCCTTGAGCGTGATGGCGGCGGCCAACCAGCCGCTCTTTCCACCCGATCGCGACGCCGAAGACCATGTGGCCTGCATCTACGAGTTTCCCGCCCCAGGGTATGACCCCAAGAGCGAAGAGGGGCGTCGGCGCAAGATCGGCGTGCAATATGCCTCGATCAACGGCAACGGGTTCGGCGGCTACGGTGAGATCGTCTATGGCACCAAGGGCACGCTGATACTCGAGCGCGAACAAGAGGCCATGCTCTTCAAGGGACCGTCCGAGACGAAAGTTACGCTCGAAAAGACGCCCGGGCCGATGCTCGACACGCAGGCCAGCGGCGTGGCCCAGACCGCCGTGGCCGGCGCCGTGCGGCAGGTAAGCCGCGGCTATGCGGAGGAGTTGGAGCACTGGGCCTGGTGCATCCAGAATCCGGACCCGGAGAACCAGCCGCGTTGCCATCCCAAGGTGGCACTGGCCGACGCGGTGACCGCGCTGGTGACCAATATCGCGGCGCGCCGGCGCCGGCCGATCGAGTTCGAAGAAGCCTGGTTCGATCCCGACCGTGATGAGACGCCCGAGGGCGTCAAACCCGATGTAACACGCTACACGTAAGTGCGGGATGGGTGCCAGTGGCGGCTTGTCCGCCACTGCCTGAACAAGGGCCCCGATATCATCGGGGCCCATGGCACCCACGATTTCACGATTAAACCGAAGAGCATATCCCGATGAACCTCACTCCCGAACAGAGAGCCATTGGAAAAGAGAACTTCGCCGCGGTGCTGGGGAGCAATCGCGTGCGAGGCGAATTTCTCGCAAAGGGCATCCAGCAGGGTATCGCTTCGGGCAGTGGCCTGGGGCCCTACTACTTCGGCTACGGCAAGACGATCGACAAGCCGCTTCGCGTGGGCGTGCTTGGCACGGGCGACGAGGGATGTGTCCTGATCGGCGCGATCAATCCTGCCTTCATCGAGGTGGTCGCCATCGCCGACGTCCGGCCGTACAACGTCCATCGCGCCTTTCACGGCGACTACTACTCGCCCGACGCACTGGCCGTCCGCTGCGGTCTGATGGCCAAGTACGATTGGAAGACCGAGGAAGAAGCACACAAGCACGTCAAGGTCTACGGCCACTGGCGCGATCTGCTCGAAGAAGAGAAAAACATTGAAGCGGTCGTCATTGCCCTCCCCTTGCACCTGCACGCCGAGGCCGCGATTGCCGCCCTGCGGGCCGACAAGCACGTCCTGACCGAAAAGCTGATGGGCCATAGCGTGCGCGAGTGCAAGGAGATGGCCCGGGCGGCCGACCAGACGAAACTTCTTCTGGCCACCGGCCACCAGCGCCATTACAGCATCCTCTACGACAACGCCTACAAGATGATCGAGAAAGGGTTGCTCGGCGATCTGCACTACATCCGGGCGCAGTGGCACCGTGGCAATCTGCCTGGCCACGACAGTTGGCAGCAGCCGATGCCATACAGTGTGAAGACCGGCGACAAATTGGCCGAGAAACTGACCGACGACCTGGACGCCTGGAAGGAAAGACGTACGAAACTGGGGAAAAAAATCGTCGGTCTGGAGAAAAAGATCGAACGGCTAAGAGAACGGAAGAAGCCGTGTGAAGAGGAAGAAAAAGAACTCCGCCGCCTGGCCGAGGAAGTCGTTCTCTGGACCAAGCGAATCGCCCAGAAGCGAAAGCAGATCGAAGACGAGTCGATCGCCGGCAAGGTGAAGAACTACGGCTACCGGCACGTCCGCATCACCGACGGCGGCGAGACCCTCTACGAAGGGCCGCCGATCGAGGAATTGATCCGCTGGCGGCTCTGGGACCGGACCGGCGGTGGGCTGATGGCCGAGTTGGGCTCGCACCAGTTGGACGCGGCGAGCATCTTCATCTCGGCCATGCACGGCGGCAAGAAGCAGATGCCCTTGAACGTCATGGCGGCGGCCAATCGCCCGCTCTTCCCGGTCGACCGCGACGTCAACGACCACGTCTACTGTCTGTTCGAGTTCCCCGCCCCGGGCTTCGACCCAAAAGAGCCGTACGACGATCGAAAACGCATCACCGTGGCCTACGCGTCGATCAACGGCAACGGGTTCGGCGGCTACGGCGAGACGGTCTTCGGCACCCGCGGCACGCTGCTGCTGGAGCGGGAGCAGGAGGCCATGCTCTATGGAACTTCGGCCGTTGACGACAAGATCCGCGTGGTTGAAGACGACGACAAGAAGATCGTGTTGGTCTCCGACGAGAAAGGCGAGCCAACCGCGGCCGCCTTGGGTGCTCACGCCTTGGCCGGCGATATCAGCCGCGGCTACACCGAGGAGTTGGAGCATTGGGCCTGGTGCATTCGCAATCCGGCGTCGGAGAACAAGCCGCACTGCCATCCGAAGGTGGCGCTGGCCGACGCGGTGATTGCGCTGGCGACCAACATCGCCGCCCGAGAGGGCCGGCGGATCGAGTTCAAGCCCGAGTGGTTCGACCCGGCAAGCGATGAGACCCCCGAAGGGACTAAACCGAACCTCGGGCGCTACGCTTGAATGCGGCCCGCGGTTGCGGTATTCTGGGGCATTCACTGGGGACTGTCCCAATTTTTGCGGAGGCGAAGCCGGAGCAAAAATGGGACTGTCCCCTTGGCTCACCTGTACAGTTAGGGAGTATGTCGTGGAAAAATGGCCCTTGGGCGTGTTTGCGAGTATCGATGCCGGTCTGGGAGTGCATCTGGAGGTGGTCAAGGAGCTGGGCGTTCCGACGATCCAGCTTCATACGCCGTCGAAGCCGTCGAGGACGAAAGAGAAAGCGGAAGCGTTTCTGGCCAAGCTCCGGGAGGTGGGCATCACGATCACCGTGGTGTTCGCCGGTTTCGAGGGCGAAAGCTACGCCGACATTCCGACGACGGCCAGGACCGTCGGACTGGTCCCGCCCGAGTGGCGCGCGGCGCGAACCGCCGAGATGAAGGAGATCGCCGATTTCGCTCGGCTGTTGGGTGTCGACGCGGTCGGACTGCACGTCGGATTCGTTCCCCACGACACGAGTGATCCGCTCTACCAGGGCGCCGTGGCCGTGACCCAGGAGATTTGCGACCACTGCCGAGGCAACGCTCAGCGGCTGCATCTGGAGACGGGCCAGGAATCGCCTGAGGGCCTGTTGCGGTTCCACGGCGACGTGGGTCGCGACAACCTCTTTATCAATTTCGACCCGGCCAACATGATTCTCTATGGATCGGGCGAGCCAATCGAAGCGCTTAAGAAAGTGGGCAAGTTCGTTCGCAGCGTGCACTGCAAGGACGCCAAGTGGGCAGCCAGCCCGGGCCGGGAGTGGGGCACCGAGGTCCCGCTGGGTGAAGGTGACGTCGGCATGGAGCGATTCCTGCGGACGCTCAAGGAGCTCGATTACGACAGCCCGCTGACGATCGAACGCGAAATTCCCCAGGAGCCCCAGCGCCAAAAAGAAGAAATCGGCCACGGCGTTCGCCTATTGACCGAGCTGAAGGCAAAGATCCTCTAGAGCCTCAGCACCGTGCCGAAATCCGCAAATCCCCAAATCCAGTAGTCCCAAGTTTGGTTGGCTGATACCGCAGCAGGTCATCCTGAGCGTAGCGAAGGATCTCGATCCCGGCGCGCCGGGAAGGAGATTCTTCGCTGCGCTCAGAATGACAATGCCGGGTTTCAACAGAACTTGGAACTACTGAAATCCCCCAAGTTCGCAAATTCCCAGATTCCCAAATCCCGAAATCCCGAAATTCCCAAATCCCAAACTCAAGGTGGCTCGTGCCAAAACTTTCTTTCGTGGTTCCGCACACATTGGATCAGAGCGACGTGGTCGCGCGGTTGAGGAACGAATCGGACGTGCTGCGAAGTTCTTTCAGTGATCAGGTCACGAACCTGGAAGAAGTCTGGGAAGACCATACCTTGCGGTTCCGCTTCACGGTTTTCGGCATGTCGGTCGACGGGCACCTCACCGTCGAGCCGACCCAGGTCAGCACCACCGCCAACGTGCCTCTGGTGGCGATGATGTTCCGTAGCACGATTGAAGAGAAGGTCCGCGGTCGGCTGGAGGAGCTATTGAAGCCGCAATCGTGATCTGCTCGGCAAGGAGACCGGCATCGCGGCAAAGGGCAGCGTCGCCCGGCGGAAAAGAAACGGGGGATCGGTCACGACACGTGGCTGTCGGTGGTAGCCGGAAAGAGAGCCTCGAGCGTCTGTACCAGTGCGTCATTGTCGAACGGCTTGACGATGAAGTCGGTGGCTCCTATTCGGAAGGCCTGTCTGAGGATGTTTTTCTGGTCCAACGCGCTGACGACCACGACCTTGGCGTCGGGATCCAACTGGAGGATTCCCTGCAGCGCGTGCAGCCCGTCGTACTCGGGCATGACAAGGTCGAGCGTCACGGCGTCGGGTTGGAGTTCTTCATACCGCTCGATCGCTTCCTGCCCGTTGGCGGCTTCGCCTGCGATATCCCAGCCGGCGGCCGTGACCGCGTCCTTGATTATCTCTCGAATAATCAGAGCGTCATCGATAACCAGCAGTCGTCTTGCCATGGTTTCGGTCCTCTTACTGAAGTAACTTCGGAACACGGCTCGCTGAAGCGGCTTCTCGCGCCTCGTTAAGGAGACAGCTGCTTCGGGAGTGGCGTTTGCCGAGGTTTATGTCGAACTCCTTGGGGGTGGATTGCTATTGCAGGACCCGCGCCGGGCTACCCGCCATTTCGATCGTGAGACTCCCTGTCTGACAGTCCAGCGAAACGCGGCGTCCCTTGTTGCCGCCGACGTCCTGTGCCTTGACGGGAATCCCTGCCTCCTCGAGAAGCTCCGTGATCGCCTCGATGTTGGCTTTGCCGATTTGCAGCGGCCCGGTCCGTCCGAAGATGTTCGCGCCGCCGGCGAGTCGAGCGATGATTTCGCTCTTGGGCACTTGGGCGTTCTCCATCATCCGGAGCATTTCGGGAATGGCCGTGTCGGCGAACTTTCCGGGTGGACTGTTGCGGCCGCTCGATTGGGCCAAGATCACGTGGGCAAGGATTCCGATCTGGTGCTTAGGGCTGTGCATCGTGACCGCGACACACGAACCGAGGACGGCAGTCAGACGCGTGTGACCACAGCCCAGGGCGATTTGTCCCATGCCGACGTGCTTGTCCGTCTTTGCTCTGAGTACTGTTGAAAGCACCATTGGGCATCATCCTAAGCAAAGTGTTTTCTGTATGTTGCCATGGTGGAGGCCGCTCGCTCAGTGGGCGTCGTTCTGCGATCCTTCATCGTGCTGACCGTCCGGGACACACTCCTTCCGTTCGGAGGAGTCCTGCGGGTGTGCGGCTTTCTTCAGTGAAGCCGTGCTTAAGGCCCTTTCCATCGCGCTGCGCATTTCCATGGTGGGCACGAAGAAGACTCGCCAGTTGACCTCTTCGCCTTCTCGGTGGAATCCCGTGCGGCAAATCAAGGCCTGATCGGACGTCATCGCCTGCGTCATCAAGGCCTGTTGGAGCACGCTGGCGCCGTAGTCCTGAACGAAATAGGGCGCCGACGGCATCAATTCCGTGTTGATGAGTCGCGTCAAGGCGTTCATGTAAGCGCACCCTAGGATATTGCCCGTTTCGGTCAGTGCCGATTTTTCGAGATCGCTCCACTCGTCCGAGGTGCCGACTTCCTGCCCCAGCAGCGCGGCGGCCAATTGGCGGCCGTTGGTGTTGTCGAACGTGAGAATCATCTCACCACCGATCTCTCCTTCCAGGCAAAGGACGACCATGGTCAGGAGTTCATCCTCAACGTCCACTTCGGAGCAAACGCTCTCCAACGGAATCTCGCGAACCTCGTCAAGAGAAAGGGTGATCAGCCCGTTGGTCCAACGGCACATGACCGCCGACGCATCGTGGGTGGCCGAGGCGAATAGCTGATACAACAGCTCCAGTTGACCAGGAGTGGTGCACATTTCGTTCATCATCGGTAGAGTCTCCTTCGGCAAAACGGAGGTTATGAAACCGTAACCGCGGACGATGGACGTGCGGACATGGTGATCACGGTGGCCAGATCGAGGATCAAGGACACGCGCCCGTCACCGAGCACGCTGGCTCCCGCGACCCCACGTACGTTTTTGTAGTTATCGGCCATCGACTTAATGACGACGTCCTCTTCGCCAATGACCCGATCGACGGCCAATCCGATCTCCTGGTCGCCCTCACAGACGATGACAAGAGTCGACCTTTCGACGGAACGATCCGCGCCGCGCGACGCCCCACCGTTCCATTGGAAAACCTCGTCGAGTTGCACGATGGAAACCACGCGCCCGCGCACCTGCGCGGTTCGTTTCCCGTGCACGGTGGCCACGTCGCTGGCCGGCACACTCACGATCTCGGCAACCGATTCCATGGGCATGGCAAAGACGTCACCTCCGATATCCACCATCAGACTGGGTAGGATGGCCAGCGTCAGCGGCAGCTTGACGGTAATCGTGGTCCCTTGTCCCGGTGTGCTCTCCAGTTCGACGGCTCCGTTGAGCGCCTCGACCCTCGATTGGACGATGTCCATGCCCATGCCGCGGCCGGAGACCTCGGTGACCCGCCCGGCCGTGCTGAAGCCGGACTTCCAAATCAGTTGGTAGATCTGGTAGGTGGTCATCTGCTCGACGTCCGCGCCGTTGACGATTCCTTTCTCCAGTGCCTTGGCCAGAATGTGGTTCGGATCCAGTCCCTTGCCGTCGTCGCTGATCTGGATGAAAATGCTGTTTCCACGATGGCATGCGTCGAGGGTGACGGTTCCCTCGGGCGGTTTGCCGGCGCGGAGGCGCGCCTCCGATGGCTCGATGCCGTGGTCGGCGGCATTGCGAACCATGTGAATCAGCGGGTCGCCCAACTCGTCGATCATCCGCTTGTCCAGTTCGGTGTTCTCCCCATGGATTTCCAACCGGATGGACTTGCCGCTGGCGCGCGTGATGTCGCGAAGGACCCGATGAAAGCGCGTGAACAACGGGCCTATGGGAACCATGCGCGTATCCATCACGTTCTTCTGGATTTCATCGGACACCCGCTCCAATTGATGCACGGCCTCTTCCAACTCGTTGATCGACGCGTGCATCTCGTAAAACGACTCCAGTTCGCGCTCGATCGGCTCCAATTGGCCCTGAATCCGGCGCGCCTGGGTGCAGATGGTGCCAAGCTCCGCTTGGAGAGTCTGGTGTTCGTCGGTCTCCTCATCCAGATCTGCCATGCGAACAAGCGAGTCGAGCACGTTGCTCAATGCCAGAATCGATCGCTTGTTGCCGAAGACGGTCCGCAAACGATCGCTGATCTGTGCGAAACGCGCCTTGCTAACGACCAATTGTCCGGCCAGGTTCATCAACTGATCGAGCCGATCGATATCGACGCGCAGCGTCTCGGCTGGTTTGCCGCTTGAGTGGGCCGAGCGGGTCGCGCTTCCGGCCCCAACTCCCTGCTTTGCCGATCGGGATGGCTGTACCGGGGCCGCCGGGCGTGGCGCGGCCGAGTCGGGTGTTGGCCCAAGCGACAAAGCAACGGAAGCGGACGACGGGGAGACTTCCTGCTCGGTGTCGTCACACACGTCGGCGCCGTCGCTCGCCCCGTAGAACAGGGGCTCAATGACCGCCCCAACGATACCGGCGGTTCTCAGCGCACGATGAATCTGTTGCTCGGATCGCTCGGTGGCCAGCCCGAAGCGGATGCAATCCAGTTTCTCGATGGCGTCGAATTGGTCCGGCGACGGATCGGAGTAGCACACGTCGCCCAAACTAGACAACTTCTCGTAGAGCAGCTCGGCCTTCAGGCCGACCAACGGCAAGTCGGGTTGAAACGTGGCCACGCCGGCAAAAACGGGAAGCCCGATCGGCGCCGTGGTAATGACCGCCTCGCGAAGCTGCCCAGAGATGGGAATAAGCGATCCTTTGCCCGTCGGTCCGGCTGCCGGCCCGCAAGCCGCGTCGCAACTCGCTTCCGCGCCCCGTGCCGTGGACGCCGATTCCAGCGTGGCGGGGTCCTCCGATGACCCAGCGAGACTCGCTTCCGGGACCTCATTTCTACCTGGATCTCCGACCCCGTCGGGAGCGGAAGGCAACTCGGAATTGGTCACGATCGGGCCTTGCCGCGCCCGCAAAAGTTCGCCGGCCAATTGGCCGAAATGGTCGGTCGGGATCGAACCCTTCTTGAGACCCTCGACGTATTGACGCAACGCATCCACGCTCCTGAGCATCGCATCCGTCGCCTCGGTCGAAAGACGCTTGCCCGCGTCAATCAGGTCCTGCAAGAGGTCTTCCATCAGGTGGGACAACTTGGCCGTCCGATTCAAACCGATCGAAGCGGCCGACCCCTTGATCCGATGCGAGATGACCAACAGATGTTTAAGCTCGTCGCGCGAGCCGCCACGTTCCAGGGCGAGCAAGGTTTCGGTCACCTGGTCGAGAGCAAGCTCCGTTTCGTCGATGAAGATGGAGAGGAAACGGGAGGACATGTCCGCCTCGTCCGTCAAACCGTCGAACAACTCCTCGCTCTCATCGCCCGTTTGAGACGTGTCGCTTGCCGTGGCATCCGCGACGTCGACGGTTTGGCCACCGATGCGGGGCGGCGTCGCGGCGGAGTCGGGCTCGTCCACGTTCCTTGCGCGGTCCGCGCCCGGATCGGTTGTCTTCGGAGGCGTGGAACCACCCGACGGCGGCGTTCCCTTCAGTGCGTCCATCATCGCGGTCGGCGCGGTCATCCCCGTCAAGACGTCGGCAACGTGAGACTCAATCGCACCGAGTGTGTCTTCGACGCTTGTCTGGTCACTCGGTTCCTGCCCGACGTTGCCGGAGCGAAGCAATTGGGAAAGCTGTTCGGTGACACTTTCGTACTGGACGGCCGGAGCATCAGGATCCTTCAAGGCGTCGATCAGGTTGGCTACCCGGTCGATCGCCGCGAACATGAGTTCGACGACGCCGCCCGTGATGACCAGTTTGTCCCTACGGGCCGCGTCAAGGACCTTTTCAACGAGGCCAACCACGTGCTCGATCTCATCGAGTCCCAGCATGTTCGACAGCCCTTTGAGGCTATGGGCCGAGCGAAACAACTCGCCAAGCAGGTTCTCGGCGCAGGGTTGCTCGCGGTCGTCCCTCAGAGAGCGGACCCACTGGTCGAGCCGCAGGAGATTCTCATTGAGCGCGACGAGCAATTGCTCGGACTCGCCGAGAAAATCACCCAGCAGGCTCTTGTAGAATTCGTCGTGGGTAGCGTCATCCGGGTTGCTCATCATCAACTCCGATTATCCATTGGGCCGTTGGTAGAGCCAGGGCTCGAGGCGTTTGAAGTCGCCCAGGAGACCGGCGACCCCTTCGGCGGCGCCCGCAACCAGCAAACCGCCGGGACGGATCAGGGGACGAACGTTTTGGAGGGCTCTGCACTTGGAGTCCTTGTCGAAATAGATCAATACGTTCTTCAGAAAAACGATATCAAAGGAAGGTTCTTTCAGTCGTTGCATCAGGTTGTGTTGGCGAAAGCGGACCATCTGTTGCAGAATCGGCTTGGCCGACCAGCTCTCGGTGTTCTCGGCTTTGACGAAGAAGCGAAGGCATTCTCTGGGAACCAGGCGCATCGCCCGTTGGCCGTAGACGGCCTGCTCGGCTCGTCGGAGTTCGGCGGCGGCGATATCCGTGCCCAGGATGTCGACCTCCCATACCTGCAAATTGGGAAGGCTTGCCGCAACACAGCAAGCGATGGTATAGACTTCGTCGCCCGTGCTGCACGCGGCCGACCAGATCCGCAGACGACGCGGCCGCCGGCTTGCCCGCAACGTGGAAACGTGTTGTTCCAGATAGACCCGGGAAAACCAATCCCATTGGCTCTCATCGCGAAACAGATAGGTCTCGTGCGTCGTAATTTCCTGAAAGAACGCGTCCCACTCGGGGTTATCGGCGCACAGGCTTTGCAGATGTCGATAGTAGGCGTCGAAGCTATCGATACCGGTCTTGCGCAGTCGTCGCCGCAACCGATTGGAGAGCAACATCTTCTTCTGCGGTGACACGCGAATGCCCGTCTTGTCGTAGATCAATCGTGCGTAGCGCGAGAGCTGATTATCGGTAACCTGCTCAAGCGGAGACAGCGGGAAAACCGATCCGGCGATTGCGGACGTTGGCATAGTGGAAGAAGCTGGTGATGGTACCCAGACGGACGCATCTTCGAGCATCCGCAGCGGGGCCGTCTTGTGTCCACCCAAGTCTTGTCTGGCGACGCGGTCGCCCGCTTGCTGGCCTCCAAACACGCGGCAGGGCGCCCGCTGTTGTTCGACGATACCTCGGGCACCGATCGACGACAGGGTCGTGGGGGCGGATGGCTCGGCCCGGGATGTCGCCGTTGCCAAACGACCCGAGGTTGGACTACGGCGACGGTGCCGGAAGCCCACATGTTGGGTAAGACTGTTTATGCGTTCGATCAGGGCCTCGCTTCGCTTCAGACAATTCAGACCTTTGTTGATATCCGTGTGGCCGGTTGTCCCGGTATGCTTCTCGGTTTCCTCGTAAATCGGTTTCCCGATGGTTGGCTTTCGAGCACTCGTAGTGCGAACGTCCGTGGACGTGTCTTCCGTCTCAGATGCCGTCGCTGCGGTTCGATTAGTGTCCATGGAAACCCAATGATGTCTGAAGATCAAACCGAAGCCGACAGGAAGCGCGGTGTTTGAAAACCGGCCTCCCGATGGCTGGCTTGTTTTGGTTGTCCTCTATTGACCCCTGCATGGCTAATGACCGGAGGGCGACCAACGGGAGCCCGGCTTTCAGGGCTTTTTGCGTTGCCTTACCAGATCATTTGAAATGCAACCATCAACAAAAAGCTTGATAATTGGCCGACCTCACAAGGGCGTCGGATGCAACCACGGTTCTCGTGAAGAAGTGAATCCTCCCGACCCGTGGACTTCTGTCATACCTCCGTATCCGTTGTGTCCAGGCTCATCGTTTCTTCTTCGGTAAGGAGGTGGTCGATGTCCAGAAGGATGAGCAGGCGCTGATCGAGCTTGATCAATCCGGTCAGGTACTCGCGTCCCAGACCCGCCACGGTCGGTGGCGGAGGCGCAACCTGATCCTTGGCAATACGCAGCACCTCACTCACCGCGTCCACGATAATCCCGATCGTCTTACCGTGAACATTGACCACCATAATTCGGGTTTCGTCGGTCGGCTTTTCTTCAGGAAGGCCAAAACGGAGCCGGAGGTCGACGATCGGAATGACCATGTTACGCAAGTTGATCAGCCCCTTGATGTAGTCGGGCGTTTGGGGGACACGTGTGATGTCACCCAAAAGAATGATCTCCTGAACCTTCGTGATTTCGATCCCGTATTCCTCTTGAGCAAGGCGAAAACCGACCAGCTGCATCGACTCTGCTGCTTCCCTTTGGCGATCCTCCTGAACCGGAACGGCTGTTTTCATCGTGGACACTGGATTTCCCCTTTGCTTTCAGGCATGTTCGGATTCTCTTTCGCAACGGTTCGTACGGCACGGTGCTTCCACTTCATGCGCGCAGCGGCCCGCGCCGCTCGGGACGACGACGCAGCCAGTCCGTCGCCGGCACTTCGGCGCAGACGCAAAACGCACATGTTCTTGTCATGGCTTGCAACTATAGGTTACGAACACGGACAGTGTTACCGTCATTGGGGAGGAGACGGATTATGCGGGCAAGAACACCCCCATCGAGGCAGACCAGGTTGCGCCCTCACGTGGACCATCCGGGCATTCTGGCCCATCTACGGCCCCACTGGGTGCCACTGGCTGCTTGTCAGCCAGTGTCGTCGTCCAGCAAGCGTGGGCACCGGCGGCCGTATCATCCGTCGAATGAGAAGCGACAGCCCATCTACGGCCCTGCCGCGCGAATTTCGAGCGTCGAGCCACGTCGGCGGCAGGTTAAGCCGGCCGGCTCCAGCACGGCTTGAAAAAGCTCGTCGACGCTGATGTCCTTCAACTCCAGCGAGATACGTTGGTCCAAATCGATCCCCGAGCGACGGAGTGCCTCGGTGTCGAAGTGCAACTGGAGCTTCCATCGGGCCGCGAGCTGCCGCACAAGGCCTTCGAGCGGCTGATCCTTGATCGTCACACGCTCAACGCGCTGCTGGTCGAGATTCACACCGGCGTGCTGGTTGCCGTGGGCTGCCTGGCCCGTGGCCGGACGGCCCGGTTTTGCGAGAAGCTCGTGGTCTTCCAGCCGACCTTCGACGACGATGCGATCGCCTTCGACTCGAACGCGGCTCTCCGGCACGATCTTGCTCCACCGCTGGGCGGTTCTCTCGGGATGAGGCCCGGCTGGATAACGCCTGGTCAATACGACTCGATCCGGTATGGGCACCAGCCGGACCCGGGCGCCCCCCTCCTCGATTTGGAACGTGAGATCCAGCGGCGCCAGGATCAACGTCAGCCGATCGACCAACGTCAAGGCGGGCAGATCCATGGCCGGCCAGAGGTCGTGGACCACGCGATCCGGATTGACGATCTCCAGCCCGTTTTTCTTGCCCAATCCGGTCAATAACTCGCGCGGCGTGGCCAGATCCTCCCATTGCATCGATTCGGCGCGAAAGAACCGTTTCACGGCGGTCGGCGGCAGCTCCCGGGCACTCTCCCGACGCAGTTGGCCCAGCGTCCTCAACCGAGCGACCGCCGCCGGCGGTCCGAGATAGACAACCGACCGGAACAGACACATTCCCAGTCCCTCGTCTCGGGCCACCCGTGCCAGAACGTCTTTGATGGGAACGTCGTTATCCACCAACGAGATACGCCGGCCGGGATCGACACGGCGATCGAGCCAAACGGCCACGCCATGGCTCTGTGCAACGTCGCCCAGCGCATCTCGAAGAGGGGCCTTCGACCAGACAACGTTGATCGGCCACTCCAGCCGTTGGTGCAAGCCGGGACCACGGAGCCGATGGTTCCCAGCGAGCGTACCGGGTGCGGTTCCCCTTAGGAGTGTCAGCGACAGAATCGCCACGACCACAAAACGTTTGTAGTGATTTGACCAACGCTTCATGACACTGGTGCTTCGGAGGGCGTGGGGATCGCGGTGGGTGGCTGGGGCATAGCGGTGGGTGGCTGGGGCATAGCGAAGCGGTGCCCCAGAGGGTCAAAAACCGGGCCTTCGCTGCGCTCAAACACCGGGCACCCGATACAGCTAAGCGGTTGCTCTAAACCTATTGTGGGCACCGGCATCCGATTTGGGAAGCCCAAAAGATGACTCCGAGGGCGTGATTTTCGTTGGCCCTCCGCGGGTCTCTGATTAGAATCAGAGTTGAGGCTTCC
>CAZWWC010000038.1:5379-19819 GCA_964637625.1 uncultured Planctomycetaceae bacterium | reverse complement strand
CTCGCTGCTGCGGTAGTAGTCCGCTCCCCAGAAATTCTGTGGATAGTAGACGTACGGATAGTGGTAGAAGCGGTTCCAATCCTGGGTGTTGTAGGACCGACCCCACTGACGCCCGTAGGCCTGCTGCGCCTGGGCATCTGATGCGCTCAACAGCGCGACGACGGCGGCTGCGCAAAGCAGCACCAGCATGGTCCGGCGGATCATGGATTTCCCCCCTTGCGAAACGTAGGTGTGATGGGTTGGGTCAACGCGCCGCGCGTGCGCCCGCGGCGACATACTGGGTCATGCGGTGTTGCGGGAAGCCCCCCCCCGGCAAAGCCGGGCCGAGACGGGGCGCGCCGCCGGTTCTCCCTGTAATAGATCCATCGGCGCGCCCTACCGGCCGCATTTAGCGAATATTCGATACAAACCGCACAAGCGCCCTAACCCCGAGCGGCCAGCACGGTCCAGGGCCATCCTCATCCGGCACAGCGCAGAGCTAAGTGAGGAATCAGGAACAAGTTGGGGACTGCCGAAGCGTGTTCACTCGGCCCGTGGGCACTTGCCCAGCAGCCAATCAGCCAGTTGCCGGACACCTTCGCCCGTCGACGCCGAGACCTGAAAGAGCTGGGCCTTTGGCGTCAGACGTTGCATGTCGGCTCTGACCCGGTCGACGCTGAAATTGCTCTGCGGCAATAGATCGGTCTTGGTAATCAGCAAGGCGTCCGATTTCCGAAAGATGGTCGGATACTTGATCACTTTGTCGTCGCCTTCACTCACGCTCAGCAGCACGATCCGGAGGTGCTCGCCCAGGTCGAAGCCGGCCGTGCAGACGAGATTGCCGACGTTTTCGATCACCAAGAGGTCGGTTTTGTCTAGTGCGATCCCCTCGCAGGCATCGGCGACCATCACGGCGTCCAGGTGGCAGGCACCCTGGGTGTTGATCTGAACGACCGGCACCCCCAACTTCTCGATCCGCTCGGCGTCGATCGAGCTGGCCAAATCACCTTCGATCACGGCGGGCACCACACGGCCGTCGAGTCCACCGAAGAGAGCCTCCAGGAGCGTGGTTTTTCCGCAGCCGGGCGAACCGACCATATTGACCACCAACGTGCCTGAGCGGTTGAACCGGCCGCGGTTCTCCTCGGCGAGCTGGTCGTTGGCTTTCAGAATCTTCCTGGCAGCAACGATCTTCATTCAGTCATCCTTCCTTCATTTAGTCATCCAGCTCTATGCTTTCCAGAAGCAGATCCTGTCCGCCTTCGAAGGTGATCTGTTCACTTCCGCACGCGGGGCAGTTAGCCACGAGTTCATCGATTTCAGTGCGTGCGTCGCACGCTCCGCAGAGGCAAACGGCCTTCGCTTCGGTGATTCGCAAATTGGCCTCTTCCAGAAGGGTATCCGGTGAGAGCAGGTCGAAGGCGAAGCGGATCGAGTCGACATTGACGCCCGAGAGCCGCCCGATGATGATGTCCAGGTGGACGACGTGCCCGTCGTGACCCGACCGGCGGACCTCCTTCTCAACTTGTTCGATCAACGTTTTGACGATGGACAATTCGTGCAAGGCATGGGCCTTTCGTCTTCGTGTTTTTCGTCCTAGCCTGGCGGCCAGCCCAAGGGGCGTCCGGCCAGCAGATGGAAGTGCAAGTGCATCACTTCCTGGCCCGCGCTGCGGCCGCAATTGGTCACCAGGCGATACCCGTCGTCCAGGCCGAGCTGCTTGGCTAGTTTTTGGGCAACCAGCAGAAGGTGGCCCACGAGCGCCACGTCTTCTTCACCGAGGTCGTTGACCGAGGTGATCTCTTTCTTGGGAATGAGGAGCAGATGGGTCGGTGCCTGGGGGTTGATGTCCTCGAAGGCCAGACAGAGGTCGTCCTCGTAGACGATGGTTGCGGGGATTTCCCGGTCGATGATCCGCTTGAAGATGGTCGGTTCGGCCATGTCGAAGGTCCTCCTGCAACGATTGCTTATTGATGGCTGCATTGCAGAGGATCTGGTAAGGCAACGCGAAATGCCCTGAACACCGGGCTCCCGTTGGTCGCCCTCCGGTCATTAGCTATGCAGGGGTCAATAGGCAATCTGATCCAACACAACGGCTTCGTCGACGAGCATGACGGGGATGTCATCGACAATCGGATAGAGCAAGGCTCCGTCGTCGCGGACCAAACCGCCCGCCAGGGGTTCGGACAGGGCTTGCCCACCCTTGTTTTTGACGCGGCCTTCGGCAATCGCCTGATTCACTTTGGCCAGCAGGGTCTCATCGGCAATGCCCAGCGGCATTTGGTTCTCCGGACAAACCAGGATATCGAGTAGTTGTTTTTCGATCATCTCGCCGCTGGGCACCCTATCTCAGTATTCTTCATTCTTCCCGGGCAGCCGGGGGTGGTACTGATGGTCATTGGGTCGGTCGGATTCCCATTGCCCAGGATGTCGGATTCCATCAGGTTTGACAAGGCCCCACTCGATCGGCGGGGCTCGGGCAGAAAAACGAGCGCCGGTTTAGTTTTAGCGGCTAATGCAGTTGAGCCGGAAATTCCGATTACACGATAGGACGGTCTACCGACGTTCCCCGGGGAAAAGGCCGAAGCGGCTCGACGCGGCGTGCCCGGTGGCACTTCCCTCACAGCGAGGGATGACTGTCTGCCCGCCTGTCGAGCTACCGCAGGCCCGATCCTCGGCGCGGCCGCTACGGGTTTGTGTCCAAGGACAAGGCAAGAACCGAGCAATCTCGGAGAATGCAAAATGGTTGGTCTCCGATTCCTTACCGCTGTCGTACTTGTTTCCTGTGCCGGTCCCTGGGCCTGGGGCAAGGAGGAAATCAGCTACTACGAGAAAAACGGCGTCACCTACCGCGAAACGCGGCGCGTCGTCCAGCGGCCCATTGTGGAAACGCACACCCAGCAGTCGACGCAGACGGTCTACCGGGAACAAAACGTCACCGAACTGCGCGACACGATCCGCCAGCGCTGGACGCCCGTGACCGAATACCGCTGGGAGGCATTTTGGGTCGGACGGTGGAACCCGCTGGCCAAGCCGTATCTCGCCTATCGCTACACGCCGCGTACGCACTGGGAGTGCTCGGCCGAGACCGTCAAGACACCGATGGTCTGTCGGCGACTTGTCCCCGAAACGCGGATCGTCCGCATGCCGGTCGTGACCCAACGGATGGTGGAGGAAGAACACATCAGTCGCGTGGCCGTCAGCGGCACGGCGGCGCCGCAACAGGCTTGGACCCAGCCGACCCGCACGGCAAACTTGGTGCCCGTGCCCAAGCGTCTGGGGCCGATCGGCGGCGTGGCTCGTTTGGAGAATGATCCGCCGCGCCAAGGTGCCAGCACGGCATGGCGCTCCGCCGGCGGCCATCGACGCTAAGAAGGGTGCCACTGCTGGCCACGGAATCCTCTCAAAAACACGGGCCCCGATATCATCGGGGCCCGTGTATTTGAGCCCATTTGGTGGCCAGCACTGGCTGACAAGCAGCCAGTGGCACCCTTTTCAAAACACATTCTAAGATCCGGTCGTCGCGCCGGAACCGGCCGTTTGCTTTCGACCCCGGGGACGAGACGCTCGGCGCTGGGGTTTCTCGATGGTCCATTCCTTGGTCAAGGTTTCGAAGACTTCGGGCGATTCATAGCGAATGACGCTCGCGCCCTCCGGGATGGGACCGATCAATCCTCGAAAAACCGGCAGACCACGCAATTCCAGATCCGTACTGCAGTCGTCCACGCCGATTTGTATATGCCGTTTGAGCAGCGCTTCCTCATTATCGTAGTCCCGGATGAGGATCTGGCCGTCGGTTCCTCGGGTAACGACGCGAAACGTGTCTTTGTTCTTCATGGCTCTATCCGAACGCCCCGTGTTGGAGGTCCACATCGGCAATGATCGGCCGGGCGAAGCCGGGTGGCCGAGGTATTCTGAAGACCGCCACACCTTGGGAGTATCCGCAAAAATCGGAAGATCGGCTACCACAGCCATGCTCGTTACAGGCGGTGTGCAAGCAAGCCGCCTCGGGGACGTGTTGGGTCAATTATGCGGGCCAAGCGCGGCCGCTTTGACGGGTTTTGCCGAGGATGACGCTTCGGCCGGCGATCACCGACCCATGGCCAAACCTCCCCGCTGGCTTCGTTGTTCGGTGCGGACGCGGCGGTCGGAGCGACCACACGATCCGGCCCGCGGCGAAGGCCTTCTTGCCAGGCGCCACGTTGGGGGGTACATTGGTCGGCAGCGGTCGGAGGGTACGCGAATTGGTTAGCAGCCTGACTCGAAATCAGGTGCCGGCTTGCCGGTTGAGGGTTCGAGTCCCTTGCCCTCCGCCTCGGATAACTCGAAGAGCCGAAAGGGCTTCTGGTGAGCAGTTCATCAGCAGCCCTTTCCTCTTTTATGGCAAGCCGGATGAGGGGGTCTTGCCGGACTGGACAGCCGTCACGACCGGCTGCCGACAGAAGACGGGCGGCTTTAAGAACTTGGCCGTGGGGGGGGGGTCGCCCCTGCCTTAACGCCGTTTCTACCCTTGGGGCAACCGCTCTCCAGATGCACCCATGCCGCCCCACCCTGCGGAAAAAACAAAAACTTTTCCGATCATCGCTAGTTTTCTCATTGTAGCGAAAAAACGGGTCGATACTACCTACAAGTCATGTATCGAAAGACCGGATGCCGCAGAATGCTCCGGTTAGCTAAGAAGTATCGAGGAAGAAGTACAAACGAGGGGAATTCTGATGAGAACAGCAAAACTCAGTGTGGTTCTTGTTGTGGGAACGCTTGTTCTACTGGTCTTTGTGGGAATAGGTGGTGCCCGACAGTTGGACCGCTCTGCCGGGCATGTCAATTACCACCCTGCTGCGGATGCCGTCAATGTCGGTGAGGATCCCCTCTCCGCGGTGCGGGAATCCGTCTCCTACCAGGACCAAGACGACATGGGCTGCGCCAGCGCTTCCGAGGACTGTGTCTGCGACGAGTGCGGCGATGACGTCTGCTGTTGCGGGCCCATGTGGCGGTTCTTTGGTGATTACCTCTACCTCAGGCCGCGCAGCGCCGAGGTGACCTACGCGGTTCCTTTTGACGGGCCCGTCACACCTGAAGGCGACGTTCCCGTCCAGGTCGGCCGGATCGGACTGGTCGATCCCGACTACTCGTCCGGGTTCCGTGTCGGTTTCGACCGTATCATCAGCGACTGCGCGAGCTTGGGAGTCGCCTACACGCAACTCGACAGCGACACGCTCGACACGATGACCGTCGAAGCCCCCATCGTGATTCGCTCGATGGTCATCCATCCGTCCACGCCCAACGCGGCGACCGACTGGCTCAGCGCGACGGCCGACTACCGTGTGGACTTCAAGCTCGCCGACCTCGACTATCGCTGCGTGTTCTCGTGCAGTGAGCGCCACACGCTCAACTACCTGATCGGAGCCCGATATGCCTGTTTGGAGCAGGATCTCCAAACCACGTTTACCGAAATCGGCACCGAGTACATCAACACCAACATCGATTTCGACGGCGGCGGTATCCGCCTCGGATTGGAAGGGGAACGCTACGCCTTATGCTCCGGATGGCTGGTCTACGGCCGGGCCACGGCCAGCTTCGTCGCCGGCGACTTCCGGGCAAGCTATTTCCAGGGCAACTCGTTCGATCCCGAAATCGTCAACACGACTTGGAAAGCCGGCCGGCTCGTGTCCATATTGGATCTGGAGTTGGGAATCGGCTGGTCGACACCGGGTGGACGTCTCCGGCTGACCGGGGGATACATGGTCAACTCCTGGTTCAACACCGTGACCACCGCCGACTTCATCGGTGCGGTCCAGCGGAACGACTTCACCGACTTGGACGACACGCTCACGTTCGACGGCCTGGTGGTTCGGGCGGAGTTCTGTTACTAGGCCGACCGACGGTTCGACAAAGCGCTACTCCGTGCGCCGGGCCAGGAGCTATTCCTCGCCCGGCGTTCTTTGTGCGCCGACGGAAATCCTAAGCAAGGACTTGGAGAGATCGTCTCTCAACGACGGCTCTGTCACCGTCGCCTGCAGACACCGTCTCGCCGGCATCCCTCCCGCGATGAGCCCCCATACCGCCCACACTGCCCGCATTGCCTTCCGGGTCGGTACTCCTTGGCATAACAGCCATTTCGCGCGATCTTCTCGCCTTAGACCTCACCCTGCGAATAGCCAGATCATGCCTCTCCAATTCGTTCCCTTATTTATCTTCCGTAAAATGCGTGGGGTCCATTGACAGCCCATTCTACGTATCATATACTGCCGGTTACGCGCCTCAGCGATGACAACGGCGTGAGGGAACTTAATTGAACTGCAACGTCTGCCTTCCCGGCCTGCCCGGAAAGTCAGTAGCAGCGGTGAGCAGGTCCACTATGTCATACAGGGAATCGAACCATGAGACGGCCTAGAATGTTTGGCAATCGCAACAGGGCTTGGCGTCGCCCGAGACGCGGCACGGTCAAGAGCCACCCCGGACGCAACCGGCAACCACGATTGGAGCCACTCGAAGAGCGACGACTCCTCAGTTGGACGTGCATGGTGTATTTGGACGGCGATAATGCCTTGGAACAGGCGGCCTTGGACGACTTCGCGGAAATGGCGACTGTCGGATCGGGTACCGATTTCAATATCGTCGTCCAGCTCGACCGCCACCCCGATCACTCCACCAACTTTGGAGACTGGACCGGTACGCGACGCGGGCGGGTGGAGCCGGGCGACACGCCAACGGCTTCATGGGGGACGAGTGTTGGCGAAGTCAACATGGGGGATGCGACGTCCTTGAATGGTTTTGTTCAGTGGGCACAGACCACATATCCAGCAAATGACTACGCGTTGATCCTGTGGGACAATGGTACCGGGTTTGTGGATTGTTGCGAGGACGACACCGATAGCGATTCACTGACCATGCCCGAGATCTCCACGGCGCTGGGCACCATTTTCACTTTGGACCTTCTCGGTTTTGACGCCTGTCTTATGGGAATGGCGGAGGTGGCCTATCAATTTCGCAGCGAAGCAGACGTCTTGGTTGCTTCGGAAGAGATTGAACCGGGCGATGGATGGGAATATCAGAACATTTTCGACAAGATTCTGGCCGACCCGGGCATGAACGCCGAAACCCTGGCTGGGCACATCCTGGACGCGTACGAGGCAGCGTACAACGGTGCGGGCATCTACACGCTCTCGTCGATCGATCTGGACGAGATGGGCAGTCCGTCTGCGGGTCTGGCGGGCGCACTGGCCGACTTCGCCGAGTTGGCCCTGACCACCGCCACCTCGGCCGACTGGACTGCTCTGCGGGGGGCGCGCGACGCGGCTCAAGGGTTCAATAGTGATCGATATCGTGATCTGGGCGACTTCATGACGCAGGTCGAAGGCGCCGTCGTGGCGACGGCCATTATCGACGCCGCAACCGACGTCAAAGACGCGTTGGACGACGCCGTGATCGAGGCCTACGCCGGGGCTTCCGTGACGGGGACGGGTCTGTCGATCTATCTGCCGCAAGACGATGCCTCGGCTTACGATCTTCCCTACGACGATCTGCTGTTCGCCGATATCCCGTGGAATCACTTTGCCGACCACCTTGCCTCCGGTGAGTTGGACATAGACGCCTACGAAAGCAACGACACGATTTCCACGGCGACCGTCCTGGGCTCCCTGCCGAAAATCACGCTCCGCGATCTGACCATCGACAATGCCGATGACGCCGACTACTTCCAGATCACCGCCCAGGACACGGGCAAGCTGGTGATCAATGTGTTTTTCGAGGACGCTTTAGGCAACCTCGACATTCGGATCGAGGACGCAGACGGCAACTACATCACGGGTTCGTACTCCACGACCGACGATGAGCACAGGGTCATTCCGGTGGTCTCGCAGGAACAGTATTTTCTGCGCGTCCAAGGTTGGTCGGGGGACACGAACGTCTACGACGTGGAGATCGAGAACTTCGCCGCCCCGGTGCCCGGCGCCGTGGTCCTCGATCCGGCCGACGACACCGGCGCGAGCAACTCGGACAACGTTACCTCCGAGGATGAGGCCCGGATTATTATCGAGGCCGACCTGTACGACTTCGCCGCCGAGGGGATCGATATTCTCACGTCCACCGAGGCTGCCGCCGGCGACGACGGCGCGGCGGTGGACGTGTACGTCAACGGCGTTTGGGTCGGCTATGCCGACGTGATCTCCGGCACCTTCGATAAGTTGTTCGAGTTCACGTTCGGCGGGACCGATCTGTCGACCACCTTTATCCCGGTCGGCGGCGGGGGCGGCTTGAATTTCGTCCAGGCGTCCGTCCGAATCTTTGACGGCCAGGACACACAGCAGAATGGACGGACGCAGTTGTCCGAGCCGCTCCTCTTGATCCTCGACCAGACGGCGCCGGCGCCGGGCACGCCCGACCTGCTGCCCTCCAGCGACAGCGGCACTTCCGGCAGCGACAATATCACCAACGTGACCCAGCCCGCCTTCTACGGACTAGCCGAACCGAATAGCACCGTCCTCGTCTTGGCCAATAACCTCCTGGTGGGCCAGGGCGTCGTGGGCACGGACGCAACGGGTGGCACGATCGACGACGGGCTGGGCTTCTGGGAAGTCACCGTCGAGCCGCTGAAGCACGGCCAATACAACATCACCTCGCGCATGGAAGACCTGGCCGGCAATCTCAGCGATCCGAGCAATCCGCTACAGATCACTATCGACACCACGCCCCCGCAGCGCCCCACCATCGATCTGATCAACGCCGACGACACGGGCCGTTCCGATATGGACAACGTGACGATCGGCGACCCGGACGTCCTGCCACAAACACAAATCGCCGACTTCCGCATCTCGGCCGAACTGAACACGACGGTGGCCATCAAGGATGGGGAACTGATCGTCGACACATTCACGTTTGACGCGGCCTTTGACAACACCGATGGGGTTGCGGGCGACGGGTTCGGCATCCAGCGGATCGACTTTGACGCCAACGAGACCACTTATAAAATCCCGGCCGAGGGGCCCCACCCGTTGACCGTCGAGTCGATTGACGACGCCGACAATTTCACGCAATCCGAGCAGTTGCTCGTCGAGATCGACACCACCGCGCCAGCGGCGTCGAGCACGCCCGACCTGTTGGAGACTAGTGACAGTGGTAGTTCCAACAGCGACAACATCACGGCCATCGACCAGCCGGCCTTTGGGGGAACGGCCGAGGCAAACAGCCTCATTCGGATCTATGCCAACACCGTCTTGGTAGGCGAGGGCGTCGTGGGGTCGGACGAATCGGACGGGTCGCCAAACGATGGACTGGGAATTTGGGAGGTGACCGTCGAGCCGCTGGTCGATGGGACCTACGTGATCCAGACCCGGGTGGAGGATCTGGCTGGTAACCGCAGCGCACTGAGCGATTCGCTAGAAATTATGATCGACGCCACGCTCCCACAGCGTCCCACGATCGACCTGATCAACGCGGACGACACGGGTAGCTCCGATCTGGACAATGTGACGATCGGCGACCCGGATGTCCTGCCGCAGACACAAATCGCCGACTTCCGCATCTCGGCCGAGTTGGACACGACGGTGGTCATCAAGGACGGGGAAGTCGTCATCGACACGTTTGTGGCTGACTTGGCCTTCGACGCTACCAACGGGGGTCCGAGCGACTTGTTTGGCATCCGTCGCATCGACTTTGCCGTCAACGAGACCAACTTCGGCATCCCGGCCGAGGGGCCCCACCCGTTGACCGTCGAGTCGACCGACGCGGCCGGCAATTTCACGCAGTCCGAGCAGTTGCTCGTCGAGATCGACACCACCGCGCCGCTGGCGTCGAGCACACCCGATCTGCTCGCCACCAGCGACAGTGGCATCTCCGACTCCGACAACATCACCGACATCAAGGAGCCGGCCTTCGCCGGAACGGCCGAAGCGAACAGTCTCATCCGGATCTACGCCGACGGTATCTTGGTGGGCGAGGGCGTCGTGGGCTCGGACGAAACAGATGGAGTACCAGACGATGGGCTGGGCCGCTGGGAGGTGACTGTCGAGCCGCTCGACTATGGAATCTACTATTCGATCACTACGATACTGGAAGACTTGGCCGGGAACCTGAGCCAGGAGTCGGATCCCTTGACCGTGGTGATCGATCCCTTCGAGCCGAACGACGCCATCGAAACCGCGACGGTGTTGGGCTCCGAGCAGAAGATCACGCTCCGAGACGTGTTGCTGCACGATGGGGACGACGAGGATTTCTTCCAGATCACGGCCCAGGACACCGGCAAGCTGATCATCAACGCCTTCTTCGAGGACGCGCACGGGGACATCGACATTGAGGTCCAAGACGCCTTGGGAAACTTCATCGAGGGCTCGTACTCCTTCAACGATGACGAGCAGGTGATCATCCCCGTGGTTTCGCAGGAACAGTATTTCCTGTGGGTTGATTTGTTTGACGACCCTGACGGCGACGGAAACTACTACGACCTGGAGATCGAGAACTTCGCCGCGCCGCTGGTCGACAACGTGGATTTGCCCGCCAAAGATCAGTCCGACGTGCTCAACGACACCGGTCTCAGCCAGTTCGACGACGTGACCTCCAGGACCGAGCCGGAGATCATCCTCGAGGCCGACCTGTTTAATTTCACCGAGAACGGGATGACGATCGATATCCTCGATTCCGCGCAGGCCGCCGCGGGCAATGTGCCGGGCGCGGCCGTCGAGGTCTTCGTCAACGGCGACTCGGTCGGCTTCGCCGACCTGATCCCCGGCACGGACTCCACCCTGTTCCGGTACACGTTCACGCCGGGCCAGCTTCCCGAAACGGCCTTCGTCGCCGATAGCGGCGGCTGGTTGCACTACGTCAAGGGGGCCGTGCGGATCTTCGATGGCCAGACCCCGACGATAAGCGGACGTACCCAGTTGTCCGAGCCGCTGCAGCTTGTCGTCGACACCAGTGGGCCGGCTGCGTCCGTGCCGGACATGTTGGACTCCAGCGACAGTGGACGGTACAACAACGACGACGTGACCAACATCACCACCCCGGCCTTCGGCGGAACGGCCGAGCACAACGCGATCGTTCGCATCTTCGCCGTCGACGTGACCGACCCGACCAGTCCGGGCCCCGCCGAGCTGGTCGGCCAGGGACGCGTCGGGACCGATCTGACGGACGATGGATTCGACCAGGTGGGTTCCTGGGAAGTGACCGTCGAGCCACTGGATGCTCATAGTAACGAGCCCGGCGATCTGTACCACTACGCCAGTTACGAAATCATCGTCGAGGTGGAAGACCTGGCCGGCAACATCACGCGGTTCGAGGAGGATCCACTGCAAATCTGGATCGACACGACCCCGCCGAACACGCCGTACCTCGATCTGGTGGATGCCAGCGACACGGGGCGACACAATTACGACAATATCACCTTCGACAACCAGCCGACCGTCACCATCACCGCCGACGACACGCCGCTTGGCAACGGAAATCCCTTCCCCAACACGCTCATCTACCGGATCTACGACCGACCCGATCCGGACGGCTTGGGCGGCGGAGCCAACAACGGCGAGGTCCTGTTGGTCGATTCGTTCATCACCAATCCCAACTTCACCGACGACGGCTTCTTCACCGAAGTGCTCAGCACGCTGGCCGACGGCGTCTCCTCATACACGCTGCTTGACGGCGTGCACAACCTCAAGCTCGAGGTCGAGGACCTGGCGGGCAACATGAGTGAAGATTTCCTGCTAGAGGTCACGGTCGACACCGTGGCCCCGCCGGTGAGCATCATCGACATCGACCCGGCGGCCACCGACACCGGCATCGAGGACCAGCCGGACACGTTCGTCGACCGGATCACCAGCGACACGGCCACCGGGTTCGTCGGCTGGGCCGAAGCCAACACGATTGTGCGGCTCTATGTCGACCCGTCCACCAACGGCAACATTGGTTACCCCGCCGAGTACAGCCTCACGGTGGCCGTGCCCGAGGACGGCAATCTGGCCTTCCCCAATGGGCAGTGGCGGACCGCGTTCATCCACGATCTGAACCACCCGGACTTCTTCCCCTTGGATGGTCTGCGCGAAGTGCTGGTGACCGCCGAGGACGTGGCGGGCAACGTTAATACGATCAACGACGGGCTCGGCGATGAGAACCAAATCCTCGACATCTTCATCGACACCCGCGGACCACAGGTCGACGACGTGTTGATTGTCGGACACGAGGAATACGATCTGTTTGATCCCAAGCCCACCGAGGATGGACCCACACCATTGGTCTACAGCTTGGACATCGACTTCATCGATCAGCCGACCCGCGTGGACGGAAACGGCGGCAGTTATTTCGTCTACCCGGCCGTCAACGAAATCCTGGCCACGACCGCCGGCAACTACCAGTTGGTCGGCGATGCGAACGGCGTCATTCCGATCGCGTCGATCGAGTTCCTCGACGAGACGATGGCGGGCAGCCTCGGATGTACGACCATCCGTCTGAACTTCTTCGAGCCGTTGCCCGACGATCGCTTCACGCTCACCGTGTCGGACCGCATCAAGGACGATGCGGGCAACGCCCTGGACGGCGAAACCGACACCGTCGAGCCGCAAGAGATCCCGCAGTTCCCCTCCGGCGACGGGGAACCGGGTGAAGACTTCACGGCCCGTTTCACCGTCGACAGTCGCCCGGAGATCGGCGTCTGGGCCGCCGGAAGTGTCTGGGTCGACACGAATGGGAATTTCGTCTTCGATCCCTATAATCCCGACTATGTCAACCGCGACATCACCTACGTGTTGGCCTTCACCAGCGACGAGGTCTTTGCGGGCAACTTCGCCGCCGGCGCC
This sequence comes from uncultured Planctomycetaceae bacterium, assembly GCA_964637625.1. Lineage (GTDB taxonomy): Bacteria > Planctomycetota > Planctomycetia > Pirellulales > Thermoguttaceae > UBA11386. The sequence goes on along the minus strand of CAZWWC010000038.1, from coordinate 7,058 downwards.
GGTGAGACGGCCGACGGTTTCGATAAGCTGGCGGTCTACGGCAGAGTCGGCAACCAGTGGCGCTGGCTGATCGACTTCAACAACGACGGTGTGCCCGACCTGGATATCAACGATCCGGCCAATGTCAACGGAATGCCGGTCGCCGGTCGCTTCGACGATTCGGACACCAACGGCGATGAGGTGGGCCTGTATACGGGCAACACCTGGTATTTCGACACCGATCACGACTTCCAGGTCGACATGTCGCTAAGGAGCAACTCGGTAGGCTACCCGATCGTGGGCGACTTCGACGGCGACGGCTACGACGACCTGGGAACCTGGGCGGATGGTCGCTTCTCGTTCGACTTGACCGGCGGGGTACGAAGGGGCTGGGACGGCCAGGTCGACGTCGGCGCCACGATCGACTTCGGGTTCATCGGCGTCCGCGAGCGACCGGTGGCCGCCGACATGAACCAAGACGGAATCGACGACATCGGCCTCTGGGTGCCGGATCGCGCCGGAGTCCTGCCCGAAGAAGTCGGGGAGTGGTATTTCCTCATCTCCGACGCCTACCAAGTCGACAGCTACATGGGCGGATCAGTGGCCGCGCTGGATCATCCGTTTACACCGGTTCCCTTCGGCAACGACCTCTATGCCAAATTCGGAGATGAATTCGCCCTGCCGGTGGTGGGCAATTTCGATCCACCGATAGCCGGCGGCCAGGACGACCCGCCGGAAGCCAACACCTCTTACCTGAGCACCACGCTGGTCCGGACGCCGACCGCCACCGATGCCGGCGGCAAGGTGGACACACTGCCCGAGAGCGAAGAGTCCATCGACGAATGGAGCACGCACTGGGTCGAGATCTGGATCGAGACCAAGGATACCAACGACGTCGGTGTCGCATCGGCCACGGTCGACTTGGCGTACAATACCAATTGCTTCACACCCACGGCGATTGAGTATGGGCCGGCGTTCACCGAGAACCAGGCCGCGACGATCGACGACGGGGCCGGCGTGATCGACGACCTCACGGCGGGCACGTCGACGGCGGACGTGGGCCTCGAGCCGTACGTCCTGCTGGCCCGCGTCCGGTTCGACTCGACCGAGGCCGACACGGGATTGCCGCTGACGGCCGACACGCTCACGACACCGAGCCCCGCTGACGTCGGCTTGCGAAACGCCGAGGTGACGCTGCTGGGCAACATCCGCGACACCGTCGTTCTGACCGAGCCGCCCGCGACGACACTCTCGCCGGTCGTGTTCGATCTGGACGATGATGGGGAAGTCGGACTGGGCGATCTCTCCTACTTCGCAGGAGCGTACGGACACGCGGCCGCTGCACAGGGCGTCGCCTACGCTTGGGCGTGCGACTTCGACCGTGACGGCCAGATCGGGCTGGGTGACCTGAGCTATTTCGCCGCCGCCTATGGTCGCGTCCACACCGACCCCGAGTTGATGCTCTGTGCCGGTGGCTCGCTGGGCGGCTCTTTGGAGGGCCTGGCGCCACCGCCCGCTGCCGGGCTGACCGGGAGTTACTCGGCCGCAGCAACCGCCGCCGCGCACGACGCGGCCCTGGCCGCCGAATACGGCACGTCGGGCAGCCAGATGACGATCTCGTACGCCTACACCCCCATGGTTTGGCTACCAGACGACCCACAGGACGACGAAGCCGACGATGAGGCCGAACTGATCGACCT
>CAZWWC010000038.1:0-5279 GCA_964637625.1 uncultured Planctomycetaceae bacterium | reverse complement strand
CTCAGTCCGGCGTGAGGATCTGATTGAGCCGTTGTGAGAGCACCGCCAGGCTGTCGACGAACCGCACGTTCTGGACGACGACCGAGTCGGGCACTTCCAGGTTGACCGGGCTGAAGTTCCAGATGGCCCGAATACCCGCCCGAACCAATTGCCCGGTCACTTCCTGAGCCGCGGCGGCCGGCACCGTCACGATGCCGACCAGCGCGCGTATCTGGGCAGCCCGTTCCGCGAGTGCTTCCATCGGCAGGACATCCTTGCCGTGGACTCGGCGTCCGATCTTCATCGGGTCGACGTCGAAGGCGACCACGATGTTCAGGCCGTGGGACTTGAAATCTTCATAGCCGAGGATCGCGCTGCCCAGGCCGCCCACTCCGACCAAAAGCGCGACGGTGGCGTGATCCCAGCCGAGGAAGGATTCGATGGCGTCGATCAGGGCGGGCACGGGATAACCGACCTTGGGACGCCCCACGATTCCGGTCATCGCCAGGTCCTTACGGACCTGCACGGTTCCCAACCCGAGGTCTTCGGCAATGTAGGTGCACGAGACCGCATCGCGACCCTGCGCGTTCAACTGGCGCAGCAGCCGTAGATACAGCGGCAATCGGCGAACGCTGGGCACGGGATAACTCTTCGCGGGCTGGGCACCCATCAGGGCGTCTCCTGCTATGCGATCGGCATCGGCGGAAAAAGGGGACAGGCCCAATTTGTGCATAGCACCCTTCGGGCCGCAGGCGGCAACTTGGACCTGTCCCCTTTTTCCCGGAACGATCTTCCCCATTGTAGTGGATAGCCGGGATGCCGGACAACGCATCGACCGGGTCACTCGTACCGATATTTGACGATCCAAGGATCCTTGGTCTTCTTCTGCCAGTTCTTGAGCTTGGCCTTGAGTTCAGCCAGAATTTCGGCGTGGGCCGGATCGTCGGCCAGGTTCTTCGTCTCCCAAGGATCGGCCTTCAGGTCGTACAACTCGTGGCGGGGACGATGGATGAAGGCCTCGACCGTTCGGCCACCGTACATCTTGTCCCCGCGACGCAACACACCCTGCCAAGTGGGCGATGCGTACAGGTCGGAGGCGAACGGATAGGGCAGCCCGTGGGCCAGGTTCAAGATGTACTTGTACCGATCCGCTCGCACGGCCCGCATCGGATAGTAGGTCGTGATCTCGTGAAACGTGTGGGAGAGATAGACTTCGTCCCAGCCTTTCGGATGTTCCTGTTCGAGGATCGAGAGGAACGAGCGGCCATGGAACCAGGGTCTCTTCGGCATCGCGCCGGCCCAATCGAGCACCGTCGGCGTGATGTCAGCCCAGGTGATCATCGCGTCGGTCACGACGTTTTTCCGCTTGGCCGTCGGGTCGCGGACCACGCAAGGCAACCGAACGCCCGGCTCATACACGGTGGTTTTTGCGCCGGGAAAGGCAATACCGTTGTCCGAAATGTAGATAATCAGCGTATTGTCCCAGTGGCCCGCCTCCTTGAGAATCTTCATCAGTTCGACCAGTCCGCTGTCGGCCCGCTCGGTCGAACCGTAGTACTTGGCCAGTTCCTCGCGGCACTCGGGCGTATCGGGCAGATAGGGCGGCACGATCACGTCCTCGGCCGAGTAGTGGTCGAAACCCTTGCGGCTAAATCCTCGATGCGGTTCGTTCGTGCAAAAATGGAGGAAGAACGGCTGGCCGTCGTCGGCCGTGATGAACGACTTGGCCATCCTGGCCATGTTGATCGGGTTGCGGCGCGGCTTGACGTCGCGACCGCGGATCAGCAGATCAAAGGGATAAACTTCTTTCGGTGCCAAGTGGTATTTGCCGAAACAGGCCGTTCGATAGCCGGCCTGCTTCAACAGCATGGGCAGTGACTTCACATGGTCAAAGGTGGAGAAATGGTGATGCCGATGCTCGTGCCCGTAGTGACCCGTCGCATGGTTGTACAGACCCGAGAGAATGACCGATCGGCTGGTGCTGCAACTCGACGTGGTGCAGAATGCCCGGGTGAAGCGTGTGCCCTGCTTGGCCAGCGCGTCGAGGCCGGGCGTTTGGATCACCGTGTGGCCATAACAACCGGCGTCGTTCGTACCCTGGTCGTCGGTGACGTAAAGCAGCACGTTGCGTGGGCCTTGGGCCGGCGCCGCCCAAGCGGGCAGCGCGGCGACCAAGAGGAACAAAACCAAGAGGATTCCGAAGGACAATGGCAAGCGGCGCAACATGGGAGGGTGGCCTATCGGGGTTGAAGAAAAACGGGGCAGCTTGGAGATACTTCCTCCAGCATACCAACAAGGTGCGTCACTTTCAAGAAACGCGGCCTGGGGGCAAGCCGTGGCGCAGGTTGCGTGCAAAAAAGCCTCGACACGGCGCGGCGACATTCACAGAAGGCTTTCCAGCAACAAGCGGATCTTGCGCATTTCGGCCGCCTGGTCCAGATCGTGCGTGGGCTCGATATCCACCGACAGCGCGCGCTGGTAGTTCCGCTTCGCCAGTCGGGAGACGAGCCGACCATATTCCACCTCGCCCTGCCCCACCCGGACTTGATACTGGTCCTTGGTCGTGTCGCGCAGCCGCACGTGGATGACGTATTCCATGATCTGCTCGTAGCTGCCGCGATGAGGACCGAAGATGAAGTGGCTCGGGTCGAGCGTCACCCCGAGGCCCTTGACGTTGTCGCAAAGGACTTTGGTGGTCGCGGGATCCTGGGTAATCCGGCCGGTTTCGGTCAACAGCCCCACCACAGCCCCCTCCAACGACGCAATGCGGACCAATTCGCGAAGCCGTTCGACCTCGGCGTTGAACGGCGTGCCCAACTCCGAAGCACGCATCGAGAGCGTGATGACCTTCGTCGCCTTGGCCAGGCGGCAACAGGCCGCGAACTGCCCGTAGTATTCGCTCTGGGGTGCTTCGACGTCGATACTGTAAGCGACGATGGTCAGCCGCCGGGTATCGCGGCAGATTTGCAGAGCGCCCTCCGGGTCGGCTACCACTTGGGAAGGCTTAAGATGCCCCCCCGACTCGTGGATCATGATCTCCACGGCGCTGAATTCCAGGTCGACAAGGCGTCGCAGTGCGGCATCCAGCGGCAAATTGGCGAAACATCGAGTCGTTGCAGCAACAAACACAACCGTGCTCCTTCGAGGGACCATCGTTCTACCAGCCTGCACATCTTACCTTCCCAAGCCGCCCGGAGGCAACACCAAGCCGGGTGAGCCGACGTTGTCTCGGGCATAACCTACAATAGAATGATGTTGTCACACGCTGTCGGGTCTGGTTGTTCCGCCAGGGGGTGTGTTACCGGCGACACAGCCAGAACGAACAGCTCATCCGAGGACGCACGCCGGAAGGGAATCGCTCGGCGACAAAGACCACCGAACGGGTTGCGTCCATAGACCAGGGGGACTATGAACCCATGTTGAGTCAACGGTTTATCGGGACTATGTTAGTGGTCTGTGTAAGTGTAGGAGCAGTCGTGCTCGGCGCCACGTCGGTCTGGGCCGTCTGTACCCAAGTCACGTACCGCCCGCTGCCGTCGGCCTGTCCGACCTGCTGTTCGGGCCCCTGCATGTGCACTGCCAATATGTATCACTGGGGCTACTACACGCGGCAATGGCGACCGTGGCCCGGGGACTCGGTCCGTCAGGATATCGTCTTTCCGCAGAGCCTGGGCGTTGAGGCCATCGCAACTCCGCAAGGCACCAAGCCACGTCCCCTACCCAAGGAGAAGTACGGCAAGCCAAAAAGGGTGGCGGACAGGACCGTCGAAATTGAAATCCGCGAAGGGGCGCCCGTCGAGGCGGTCGAAACGCCGACGCCCTTGGAGTATGGGCCCGATTGGGAGCAAGGCCCACGGGGCCTGGATTTCGGACCACAAGGTCCTTCGCTCCAGTAGCAGTACGAGTGAAGCCGGCTCTGGCGGCCGGCTCGCCGAAGCAGGTTATTCCGACAGAGGAGTCCGTCATGGAGTCGATGCCCCCCAGTGAACCCCCTTCACGGCCACCGCTCACGGCCGAGGTCGTCCAGCCTGCACGGCCGACTCCGCCGCCGCCACGTCGACGATGGCGCCTCGGCTGCTTGCTCCTTTTCCTGCTATTGATCGTGCTGGGTGGCCTGGTGCTGTCCAACGTGGTGCTGATCAGCCGCATTGGGCTCGGAATGCTGGGCTCCGACCACCGTGTACGCGAGAAGTTCGTTTCGCATAACCGCTACGGTTCGGACAAAGTGGCCATTATCACGCTCAAAGGCGTGATCTTCAGCGGCGAAGGATTCATCAAGCGGCAAATCGATCAGGCCAGGGAAGATAAGGAAGTCAAGGCGATCGTTTTTCGCGTCGATTCGCCCGGCGGCACCGTCGCCGGCAGCGATTATATCTACCATTACATGCGCCGGCTGGCCGACGAGCGGCACATCCCCATCGTGGTCAGCATGGGCGCGACCGCGGCCAGCGGAGGCTACTACGTGTCGATGGCCGTGGGCCCTGAGCCCGACACGATCTTCGCCGAGCCGACGACCTGGACCGGCTCGATCGGCGTGAAGATTCCCCATTACGACCTGTCCGAGTTGCTGAAGAACTGGGGAATCAAGGAAGACACGATCGCCAGCCATCACCTGAAAACGATGGGCAGCTTCGCCAAACCGATGACCGAAGAAGAACGGAAGATCTACCAGGGCCTGGTCAAGGACAGTTTCGACCGCTTCAAGGAGATCGTTTGCCGGGGCCGGCCCCGGTTCGCCCAGGACCGGGCGGCGCTGGATAAGCTGGATAAATTGGCCACCGGCCAGGTCTACACGGCCGAGCAGGCGCGCAAGAATGGGCTGGTCGACAAGATCGGGTTCGTCGAGGATGCGGTCGACCAAGCCATCAAACTGGCCGGCTTGGACAAACAACAGGTCCGCGTGGTCAAGTACAAACCGGAACCCACCTTGGCCTCGATCCTCACCGGCGACGAGAGTCGCAGTAGGCAGCTCGACCTGCGCACGCTCCTGGACATGACCACGCCCCGGGTATACTATCTGCACACGTGGCTGCCGGCCGCTTTCAGCAGCGGGCAGTAGAAAAGGATTGCGAGCCGCGGCGTGCGACGCCTCAGCCGTCGTCTTTCCGCGACGGCTCGTCCGGACCCATGCCACCCGGCCCGTGGCGCTTTGCTCGTTGCGTCCGGTCGGCCGGCGGGTGTGCTCGCTTCGTGGGTGAGCCAAACCACGGGAAGGACGGTTTTCGCTCCGGTTTTCTTCCCGGAGTTCGGGCCCCCTGGGGACGAGAAAAGTCTTTGACCCGATAGTGACGGCGCAGCTT
>CAZWWC010000037.1:0-19870 GCA_964637625.1 uncultured Planctomycetaceae bacterium | reverse complement strand
CGTGCCTCGGGCAACTGCAGGAAGCTCAGCGGCGGCCGGCCGTAGGTGAGCATCATGTGGGCGGCGTCCTGCACCACCACGACTTCGTTCTCCTTGGCAAATCGGATCACGCGGCCGTAGAACTCGGGTGTGGCGATCTGGCCGGTTGGGCTGTTGGGATAGTTGATCACCAGCAGCTTCGCCCGACGCCGTACGTCCTCGGGAATCGACTCCAAGTCGGGATAGAAATCGTTCTCGGCTGTTAGCGGCAGCCGGTAGAGCTGGCCGCCGTAGTACTTCGTGTGCGTGCCGGCCACCGGATAGCCGGGCACGGTCATGAGCGTGACGTCGCCCGGGTTGATAAACGCGGCCGGCAGCATGGCCAACGCCGTCTTCGAGCCGATGCAGTGATTGATTTCGCCGTCCGGTTCAAGCATACAATCGAACTGCCGGGCCATGAACCTCGCAACGGCCTGCTTGAACTCGGCGATGCCGTTATCGGCATAGCCTCGGTTTGCGGTCTTGGCGATTTCCTCGGCCATGACCCGGCGCACCGACGGATCGGCCATCTCATCGTTTTCGCCGATGCCGAAATCGATCAGCCGGCGATCCGGATGCGCCACCTGCGCCTTGCGCTTGGCCCGTTTGATCTTCTCGAACTTGTAAACTTCGGTGCCTTTGCCGTAGTCGGCGCCGCCGATCCGCTCGGCGAAGAGCTTCTGGAAGTAAGGATCACTCATGAGTGACTCGCGTTGGAAAAAAGGCTGTGCTATCCGAACCGACCATGATAACCGACCAAGAATGGGGCAACAAGCCGGGGGACGCTTCCCGATCAGCCGTGGAACACGTCGACCGGCAGTCCTGTCGCATGTCGGACGCGCCAGCCGATTGCATCGATCTCGTCGCCGCCGAGCGCCGCGACCCACGGTTTGGCCGGCCGGCGGGCAACCGTGTGGATTTGCACGCACTTGATCCGACCTCCGCCGGCAACGATCTCCCGAAGCCGCTGGCCATAGGCGGCCAATTCGTCGTCCGAGGGCCGCCGGCTGCGCATTCGCGTAAAGAGCGTCTGGATGATGATCGGTCGCTCGCGCGCGGCCTCGGCCAAGTTGTCCAGGATCCGCTGGAAAGGGACCGCTGAGCGGTTCACACTTCGATAATACTCCTCGGTGCCCGCGTCGAGCTTGGCCCAGATCTCGCCGCCATTGGCATCCAACACGCCTAGCGCGCGGCGAACCGCGTCGTGGTGAAACGTGCTGGCGTTGGTGATCAGCACCAGTTTCACCTCGTCCAGGGTGTGCCGTCGGCGTGCTTCGGCGCAGATCTCCACGGCTCGCGGAAAATCGCCGTGCATGGTCGGCTCGCCGTCACCGCTCAGGGCGATGTCGTTCAGTCGCCGCAGCGGCACCGACACGTCTTGGAACGGGGGACTCTCGAAGAGCCGGCCCGAGGTGGCCAACTCGATCGCACGGTCCAACTCGTCGGCCAATCGGTCGGCGCCAAGCGACTGCGTCTGGCCCGGCTCGCTGCGATCGACCTGGCAATAGACGCAGTCGAAGTTGCACTGTTTATCCCGATTCAGGTTAACGCCGATCGAAATCCCCCGCGAGCGGCGACTGAGCACCGGATAGACGTAGCGATAGGCTTCGAAGCTGCGGGGATGCGCTTCAAAAAGACGGTGCGCGGAGGGATCAGGTAAACGGGTCATGGCTGGGAAGCGTCGATCCGGCAGTGGAGCTTCACGCTCGTTGCAATACGGTCAGTTCGTCCATCGTGATGGTGGTCAGCTCGCCGTCGGGCAGCTCCAATAGAATCCTATCGCTGATAGTCTTGTCGTCCAGCGTGCACTGACAACGCGGGCCGTGGCGACTCCGCTCCGTCCGAATGACCTTTCCCGTTGTCGTCACGGTTTGACTTTTCTGCGCGATCGTCAAGGTCTGTCGCACCGTGATACGATCGCCCGGCTTGAGCTCGTCGAACCTCGTGGTACTCGCCCCGTCGGTCGCAGACATCCAGTCCCTCCCGTTGCCAAGTTCGGGCCAACGCGCCCCGGAGATGATCCCTGCCCCCTGGACAGCCCAAGTCCCAGCCTGTCTACGACCATTTTCGCCGACATGGCGATTTCGACAAGCCCGGTTTCTCCCCCTCTTGGGTAGCTCGTAAAAGGAACTCGGCAGAGCACGACGCCGAGGTAACGTAACGTACTTGAAAAAAAGGACTTACGGGCTCTTCACCGATCGCCCTGTAGTCGGGACACCGGCCCGTCGGCGCGAAGCTCAGACCTCCTTCGCATCGATCCACGTCATCAGCCCGCGCAACTGCCGGCCCACTTCCGCGATGTCGTGCTCGCGGTCCCGCCGGCGCAGGGCCTTGAACGAAGGCGCGCCCGCCTTGTTCTCCAGGATCCACTCCCGGGCGAACTCGCCGCGCTGGATCTCTCCGAGGATCTTCTTCATCTCGGCTTTGGTCTGGTCGTTAATGATCCTCGGGCCGCGGGTATAGTCACCGTACTCGGCCGTGTTCGACACACTGTAGCGCATGTAGTTCAAGCCGCCCTGGTAGATCAAATCGACGATGAGCTTCACTTCGTGCATGCACTCAAAGAAGGCCATCTCGGGCTGGTAGCCGGCCTCGACGAGCGTCTCGTAACCGGCCTTGATCAGGGCCGAAAGCCCGCCGCAAAGGACGACCTGCTCGCCGAACAGGTCGGTTTCCGTCTCCTCGGCGAACGTGGTCTCGATCACGCCGGCCCGCGTCCCCCCGATACCCTTGGCATAGGCCAGGCCGACTGCTCGGGCCGGCTCGTCGGCGCCCGGCCCTAGCGCCACCAGGCAAGGCACCCCGCCGCCGGCGACGAATTCCGAGCGAACCAGGTGGCCCGGACCCTTCGGCGCCACGAGAATCGTCGCCACGCCGTCGGGAATCTGGAATTGGTTGAAGTGAACGTTGAAACCGTGAGCACAAACCAGGACGTTGCCCGGTGAAAGGTTATCGCGAATCTCGGCCCGAAACACGTCGGCCTGCAACTCGTCGGGCAGCAGGATCGTGACGATATCGGCTTGCTCGGTGGCGCCGGCGGCCGAGACGGGCTCGAAACCGTCCTGGACCGCTTGCTCGTAGTTGGCCGTGCCCGGCAGCTCCGCGACGATTACTCGGCAACCGCTGTCGCGGAGGTTCTGGGCGTGCCCGTGACCTTGTGAACCATAGCCCAAAATGGCGATCATCTTATCCTTGATCAGGGAAAGGTCGGCGTCCTTGTCGTAGAAGATCTTGGCCGGCATAGTAAATGCTCCTCGGGTAGTTGTCGAAAACAGATTTTAGGAAACCACAGATGCACACAGATAGACACAGATAAGAGTCCGAGTGGAGACCGCAAGAGCCAATCCGAGCGGTTTCAATTCTTCGCCCTATCTGTGTTTCCCGGCGCGCCGGGATGGTTCCCAACAAGAATCACTTGTACGGCGTGGTATTCTTAGGGGTGTTCGAAAGGCCCTTCGTCTTCTTCCTCGGGGTGGTTGTGGTTGCTTCCGCGAACCATGGCGATCCGCCCGGTGCGGACCAGTTCGATGATGCCGAACGGTCGCATCATTTCGATGAACGCTTCGATTTTTCTCTCCTGGCCCGAAATCTCGATCATGACCATGTCGGCCGCGATGTCGACAACGCGGGCGCGAAAGATCTCGGCCAGCTCGCGGACCTCGCTTCGCTGACCCCGCCCGGCGGCCACCTTGATCAGCATCAGGTCGCGCTCGACGTAGTTTTGCGAGCTGATGTCGTCGACCCGAACCACCGTGACGATCTTCTCGAGCTGTTTTCGGACCTGTTCGAGGATCTTGTCGTCGCCGACGACGACGAAGGTCATCCGCGACAAATGGGGGGTTTCGGTCTCGCCCACCGCCAGACTGTCGATGTTGTAGCCCCGCGAGGCGAGCATGCCCGAGATATTGGACAATACCCCGGGCACGTTTTGGACCAGGGCCGAAAGGACGTGGCGCATGGAAGCCTCCGCGGATCAAGACAAAGATTGCATCCTACCCCCCGTCCAAGCATAGGACAAGAGGCTCCGCGGGCAAGTTCGCGGGGCTCGGGCAGCTCTGCTCGACCCTTCCGGCGACTCCGAGCCTAGCGTCTCTTGGCACGACCGCCCAAGAGCAGCAACAGACCGGCGACCGTCAGGCCCAACGTCGCGGGCTCGGGAATGATCCGGACAGAGACGACCTGGTAGTCAACGGCATCGACATAGACACCGGTTGCCACCGTGATCTGATGAACGCCGGTGAGCCCATTGGTCGGCGTCACCGTCACCTCGCCCGAATAGAAATCGACGATATAGTCCAAGTCGGGATGAGACCAGACGGGGACATAAAGACCATTGGCGTCCAGCGTGTATTCATCCAAGAAGTAGGCCGGATCACCTTCCACGTCAATCGCGGTCAGTTGAAAGGTGGTCGGTGTATCGACGTACGTCACGATTTCCGGAATGTCAGCCAGGAATGGATCGCTGTCGATCGTGTCCGGTTCGACGTCGACATGAAACGTCTGTAGCGCCTGGTTGCCCCCTTCGTCCGTAGCCGTCACGGTGACGTCGGCGCTGCCGGTGGCGCCTTCGAGCGCCGAGAGCATGAGCACGGCGTTCTCCGGGTCGACAAAGACATCGACCGACTGCATGACAACGTCCTGAAGTGGTTGATAGTTCTCGTCCACCGGAACGCTGCTGATGGCTTCGCGGACGTCTTCTCCTTCCACAAGCTGCCCGAAGATCGAATGATTGAAGTCGAGATGTCGTTGTGCTCCTTCGGCGACATAGAACTGGCAGTCGTTGGTGTCGTCAAACGCTTTGGCCATCGCCAAGACGCCGGAGCGGTTGTGCTGCAATTCGACGTGGAACTGATCGTCGAACGGGCCCCATCCGGACTCGCCGCCACCGGTGCCCGTTGGATCACCACCCTGAATGACGAATGCATCGATGACCCGATGAAAGATCAGCCCATCGTAGAAATCATCCTCGGCCAGTGCGATAATGCGTTGCGTGGCTCTCGGGGTCCGGCCCTCGAACAGTTCGAAGACCATGTCGCCGTAGTCGGCCACCGAAATCCGCAGACTTCGATTTGCCTCGGGAATGAACGTGTTGACGACTTCATCATCGCTGAGGGCCGTGAAGGTGAGGGACTGCCCGTCCGACGAAAAGCCGTCCAGCGGAATATGGAGCGGTGAGCCGGCGAGCAAGGTCACGTCGCCGATCGGCGCCAGTACCACGGCCGCCGAACAGGAAGTTGCTACAAACCACAAGGCCAAGAAAACCAACCACACAAAGACGTGTCTCATAAGATGCTTTCTCCTTTGGCAGAATCGGCCAGAACGTGCCCGTCGATGTGTACAGCCAAGCGGCATAAAATGGGCAACGTGGGGATATTGTAGCGGGAGCCCGAAAGGTTTGCAAGCATCAGGGCATGCATGGTATGCTTGTCTCCCCAAGAACACCGACTCCTCCGATCCAAGGACAGTGTGGGAACGGGGCGGAAATGCTGCCCCATTCCGGAGTTACACGACAAGGCATCCGAGAAAAAAGTCAACCTCTCGAAGCGCCTGCTCGACCATGGAATCCGACGCCGTATCCCTCGAACTCGTCGAAGAGCAAGCGGAAGAGAAGCCACGCTACTGGGGCTTCTGGGCCACGATTGGCTTCTCGCTGTTGGTGGCCTTTGCCTATCTCGTGGCCAACATAGCGGTTGTCGTTGTGTTTATGGTCGCGAAACATTTTCTCGACCCCGCGTTTGACCCGATGAGCACGGCCGAACCGTTGGAACACAACGGTCTGCTGTTGTCGGTCGCCTCGATGATGTCGACGCCCGTTGAGGTTGGGCTCGTCGTGCTGTTCATTCGTTTTCGTCGCGGGATTACTCTTGGGCAATACTTGGGCCTGCACCGCGTTTCGTACCGCACGTTGGCCTTCTGGTTGGCGGCCACGGGGTTGTTCATTGTGTGCACCGATGGTCTGACCCATGCCACCGGCCACGACATCGTTCCCCCGTTTATGACCGACGCCTGGCAAACGGCCGGTTGGCTTCCGCTGCTTTGGCTTGCCCTGATCGTTCTCGCGCCGCTGTCCGAGGAGTCTTCTTTCGTGGTTTCTTGTTCGTTGGCCTGCAACACTCGAGGATTGGCGACGTTGGGGCGATCCTGATCACGTCCGTCACCTGGGCCGTGACGCATCTTCAATACGACCTCTTCGGGATCGGCATCATCTTCGCAATGGGCATTTTGCTGGGCGTCGCCCGAATCCGCTCCAACTCGCTCTACGTTCCCCTGGCCATGCACGGCCTGATGAATCTCGTGGCGACCCTTGAGGCCGCTTGGGTGATGCGGTGAGGCCAAGCTTGACAAAAGACGTTTTTGACGTGCCCAACCTGCCGAGGTAGCGCTTTGTTTCCGCCCGAGCCACGCGCGACCGGGCTTGCCTCGACCGTGACCGCCTGGGTACACTTTCTATTGGGCTTGGATGCCCCAGCCATCGACCGAGAACATCAAGAGGCCTTCCATGCACGCGATGCTGCTCGTGCTGCTGAGCTTGACGACTCAGAGCGATTCGACTCCCGCTTCTTCGGCTTCCGCGCCGCGCGAGGTGGTCGTGGCCGTCTGTCCGGCCGAGTTTCGCCGGGCGTTGGCCCCCTGGGTCGCTTATCGCAACGGCCAAGGTTATGACGTGCGTCTGGTCTCCAACCGAGGTACGCCCGAGCAGATCCGCCGGCGGATCCGCGAAGCAGCATCGGCCCAGCGGCTCAAGTTCGTCGTCCTGGTCGGCGACCTTCCGACCGGGATGGACGGGAAGCCGGCCGGGGACGTCGACGCGGCTGCCCGCGCTCGTTGCGTGCCCGCACACTATGCCAAGGCCAAGGTGAACGTGCGTTGGGGCTCCGAGCCGCGGATCCCCAACGACGCCTGGTATGCCGATCTGGACGACGATGCGGTGCCGGACGTGGCGCTGGGCCGGCTGACGGCCGACACGCCCGACGAGCTGCGTGCGATCGTCGCGAAGATCCTGTCCTACGAGCAATCGACCGATTTTGGGCCGTGGCGGCGGCAGTTGAATTTCGTGGCGGGCACCGGCGGTTTCGGCCCAATCATCGACGCCGCGATCGACTCGGCTGCCCGATATCTTCTGATCAACGGCATCCCGGCCGACTACTGTGTCTCGATGACGCAGGCCAACTGGCGGGCCGTCTACTGTCCCGATCCGCGACGCATCAACCAGACGACCATCGACCGGCTCAACGACGGCGCGTTTTTCTGGACCTATATCGGGCACGCAAGACCGCGATGGCTCCGGCACATGCGGGTACCGGGCAAGCACTATTCGTTGCTGAGTGCGCGCGACGTGCCGCGACTTGGCGCCCGGCAAGGACCCTCGATCGCCCTGTTTCTGGCATGTTACGTCGGCGCGATCGACAGCCGGCCCGACTGCCTGGCCGAAGAGATGCTCCGCCACCGGGGCGGGCCGGTCGCCGTGGTGGCCAGTTCTCGCAAGGCGATGCCCTACGCCATGGCCGTCATAGGCATGGGGTTGATCGAACAGCTTTTCGAGCACCGCTGCCCGACGCTCGGCGAGGCCGTCCTGCAAACCAAACGAGACCTCCTCGCCCCGGCGCAGAATAACGAGGTGCGAAAGATGCTCGACGCGATGGCCTCGTTGGTCAGCGCGGGCACGTCGCGCCTGGCCGAAGAGCGGGCCGAACACGTGATGCTTTTCAACCTGATCGGCGATCCCTGCTTGCGGCTCCGTTATCCGCGGCCCGTCTCACTCACCGCCGCGCCGGACGGTGCCGATCGGGCGAAGCTGGCCGTCGGGGGCAACTCGCCGATCGCGGGCCGGGCGGTGGTCGAGCTGGTGCGTCCGTTAGGCCGGCTTGGGTTCACGCCGCCACGGCGGGCCCGATATCCCGACTCGCCGGAGGCCCTGGCCGAGTTCGAGCGAACCTACAAAAAAGCCAACGATCAGCGAATCAGCACGGCCGAGCTTGCCGTGCGGCCAGGGGCGTTTCACACCGAGCTGCCTCTGCCGGATGATTTGAAAGGCACGTATCAGGTTCGCGCTTTTGTCGAAGGCAAGGATAGTTGCGCCAGCGGGTTCGTCGAGCTCCGCTTGGGCAAGGTGCCCGAGGAAACGAAGAACTCATCGCAAAACGATTCGTCGAATGAAAGGGTGCCCGGGACATAGCGTAGCGGTGTCCCGGAGAACTCTGGGCCAACGCTGTCCCGGCGCGCCGGGATGGCCCAGGCACCCGTGCCAAGGAACGGCCAAGAGTGGAAAGGAAGCATCATGCAAGCCGAAAAACGACCCGCCGCCGCGTCACGTGCTTCGCGCACGGCGCGACCCAGACGATGGCGCTGGATGGTCCTCATCACGGTTCTAGGACTGCTGGTCCTCCTGGCCGCGCTACCCTATTTGGCTTCGATCGGTCCGATCCGCGATCTGCTGCTCCGCGCGGTCCTGCCGAAGATCAACGGCTCGGTTCACGCCGGCGCGGCCCGGCTCGGCTGGTTCTCGCCGATCTGCTTCGAGCAGATCGAGATTCGCTCCACCGACGGAGAACCTGTCGTTTCGATTCCCCGCCTCCAAGGCAACCGGGAACTCTGGCGGATGGTGCTGGGCTCGAACCTGGGCGAGTTTCGCATCCAGCAACCCCGGCTCGACGTCGTCCTCGAGCGCGGCGGCACCAATCTCAGCCGCGTGTTCGCCGGACGCAAGCCAGACGAGAAGACCATCACCAAGCCACCCAACGTGGCGCTGGGAGTCCGGCTCGTCGACGGCAGCGTAAGCGTACGGAGCTACGATTCGGTGCAGCCTTGGACCGCCGAGCCGATCAACTTCGCCTTCAAGTTGAAGCCCGCTTCGGCGAGCACCGACCCCGGCGCGCCGCGGCTGGAGATCGAGCCCGGGGTGGTCTTCTCGCACACTCAGGTCACGCCCGAGGTGTGCCACGATCTGTTGAAGTACATTGCCCCGATCCTGGCCGATGTAGCCGAGACCAGCGGCAGCTTCTCGATCGATCTGGACCGCTGGGAATTGCCCTTGACCGATCTTGCCCGGGGCAGCGGCGCCGGCCGGTTGACCATCCACGAACTCGCCGTCGGGCCCGGGGCGTTGGTCCGGGAATTGGCCACCGCGCTACGGATGCCGCCGAGGTTGGTCACGGTCGAGAACGAACCGATCACCTTTCGGCTCTCCGACGGGCGGATCCATCACAGCGAGTTGACCTTCCGGCTTCAGCGGCTGGTGATTCGCACGAGCGGCTCGGTCGGGCTGGATGGGTCGCTCTCGATGGTGGCCGAAGTGCCCATGCCCGCCCATCTGCTGGGAGACCGCCCCATCGCCGCCATCCTGGCCAAGCAGACACTGCGCATCCCCATCAAAGGAACGCTCAAAAAACCCCGGATCGACGGCCAGGGGTTGCTCAAGTCGCTCGGCGACTCGGGGTTCAACATACTCGACGGCGTGCGCAAGGACGATCGCGTTGACCTGGGCGAGCTACTCAAAGCGATTCGGCCACGCCCGAAGCAGCAGCCCAAACGGCCCGGCCCCTCAGACAAGCAGCCCAAGCGACCGCTGGGCAACCTGATCCGGGGCGCGCTCGACGAAGCACTCAAGGACGCCGACGAGAAAAAGCCGGACGACAAGCAGTAGGCCGCAGGCAGAGGGCAGTAGGCAGTAGTTTAGCGGTCGGGCTTGCCCGACGTTTCTCTTCGAACGTGTTTTGAAAAGGGTGCCACTGGCTGCTTGTCAGCCAGTGCTGGCCACCAAATGGGCTCAAATACAAGGGCGGACGAGCCGCCCATGGCACCCGTGGATGGGCTACAGCCATTTTCAAAACACGTTCTTAGCCGTGGTGTGCGTGCTTGCACGCATGCGCCTCAGCCGGCAGCAAAATCGCGTCGTCGCCCCAGTACGGTCAAAAAGCCGAAAACAAGCAGCGCCGCGATGCCCGGCTCGGGCACGGTGGTCTGGCCGGCCTCGCCGACGCCGCAGCCCCAATTGGCCACCAGGATGGCCGCGTCGGCCGGGCCGACGATGCCGTCGCCGTTGAAGTCGCCCATCGACGGCCCCGACGCGCTCTGGCCCCAGTAGCCGGCCACGATCGCGGCGTCCTGCTCGTCGACCACGCCGTTGCCGCTGGCGTCGCCGGGAATCCGTAGCCCTGCAAGAACTTCGATCGTCACCGTGGCTACGTCCGACCAGTCTTCGTCGTCGAAGGCCTTGTAGGTGAAACTGTCCTCGCCGTACCATCCGGGATCGGGCGTATAGGTGAACCAACCGTTGGGGCCCCAGCCCGTGATCGCGCCATGCTCCGGATCCAACACCCGCTGGGCAGTGAGATCGCCGTGGGGCGTTTCGACGTCGGTGTCGTTGGCCAAAACACCCTCGTGAGCATACTTGGTAATGGACCCGTTCTGGTCGCATTCATATTCATCATCCTCGGCCACGGGTGGGTCGTTGACCGGGGCAATGGTCAGGTTGACCGTCGCCGGGTCCGAATACAATTGCCCGTTGAAAGCCCGGTAGGTAAAGCTGTCGCTCCCGTGGTAGTCGGCCTGCGGCGTGTAGAGGAACGACCCGTCGGAGCTCAACGCGACTGTGCCGTGCGCCGGGTTGGTGATCTTGTAGGCCTCCAGATCCTCGTGGGGGATGACCGGGTCGGTGTCATTGGCCAAGACATCGTCGGGTCCATCATCGATGTCGATTGAGTAGTCCTCGGCGCCACTATAGGTGTCGGGATTCGCGGTGGGCCACGGATCGGGAGGCGGGGTCGCGGGAGGCGTGATCATCACGACCCTACGAAATGTTTCATAGTCGAGGATGGGCTGCGCGATGTCGTAGTAGCCGTCGCTTGATCCTCCCCAGCCCATGTTGATGTGGACCTTGAACGTAGCGCCGTCGATATAGTCGTCGATGGCCACGGCATGGTAGCCGCCCGCGTCGCCGTCGTACAGGTGCACCATGAGCGGACACCCGGCGTCGATTTGATCGACGATGTCCGCCTTGAGATCGTTCATGTCGTAGCTTCCACCAATATAATGGTACTCGGTGGTACAATCATAGTGGTCTTCCAGGGCGTCCGCGCGCGCACTGTGGCCGAGAACGTACGTGCCCGTGCCGAAATCCTTCTCGATCACCACGGAAGTGTAATAGGAGTACAAGGCAACTTCGTCGATCGATTCGACGGGCGTGCTGCCCGCGACGAGCTGGTTGGTGAACAAGCGCCAGTCGAACGTATGGGAATCGAAGTCCTCGCTGATATGGTATCCGTACGTAGTACAGTTATAGGAATTCGACCCGGAGGGCGCCAAACGATGATGGTAGAGAATTTGGGCGAAGGCAGTCGACCAGCAGCCCAGTCGCCAATGGTCCGGTGAGAACTTGGCAAACGTATCGTCTCCCCGTTGATTCCATTGGGTCTCGAGCAGCGGCGCCGCTTGGGCAAGAGACACCGAACCAAGAAGAATCGCGACGATTCCGATCAGGCCAAGCACTCGCATATCGGCTTTCTTCCGCGGGAAGCGGCCTAGAAACGGCGTCCCAGCGCGCTGCCCGACACGCACGATACACCCAATTTGAATGTATCAATCCGAGCACGGCAAGTCAAGCCAGTGGGGACCGCAACGAGATCCGACTTCACCTTCGGCCCTTACTTTTCGTGGGGCAGGTTGCGGGGATAGGGTGGGTCGGCCGGCTCCGGAAGCGGCAGCCGATAGGTCTCGGCCCAAAGCTCGCGATCTTCCTCCGTCGCGTAGTAGCGGAGCCAGACCTCCGGATCGCGGCTGGCGCCGGTGCAGTCCCAGTGAAGGTAGTTCAGGCCCGAGTCGATCTTCTTCTCGCGCGACGGCAGAATGTCGCGATAGATCAGCGCGTACAACTCACGGTCGGCCAGGTGATCGGTGAAGTCCAACATGATCCGCTTCTCATAGAGCTTGTTGATCACGTCCCAGAGAATCTCGTGCAGGTTCTCGTCGGTCAGCACGCCCGGCCGGGGTGGGCGCAGCTCGGGTTCGAACCAACGATAGATCGGCAGCACCGGCGCCTGTTCCCACGCCAACATCGACGCGAGGAATTCGTTTTCGACCGCAAGCGGCAGGTGCTGGACGTTCACGCGACTGATCGATTCATCGTAGAACGGCTCCAGCGCGTTGCGCAACTCGGCGTTGCGAAGCAACTCCTCGACCTCGATATCTTGGGGACGGCGAGAATCAACCATGCCGCGCACTCTCGGACTCAGTGGATCACGAACAAAACCAGTGCCCAATATACAACCCAAAGGACCGTCCCTGGAAGCGACCGCAAGCTGGTGACAAGGGACTCTGTCGCGGCGCCACTTTCGGTTTCCGTGGCTCGACTGAGGGCGTCTTTCGCAAGGGCAGTCATCTTCCGGCCGGCACCGTCCAGACGCGCGCTCGCGGCCTGGAGACAGCCATGAAAAGCGCTTGCTCAGAACGTTCACCTTATCCCTTGACTCTAACAAGGATCCGCCGGTTTGGGAAGCGTTTTTTGGGGCGATGGCCGGGCGACCTTGGGGGTTTGCCCTGAAAACCGATACGACTGCGCCGATCACGTTTTCCCATTCCAATCAGCCACCAGTCTCAGCGTACCTACCCCAGTTAACCAGTGCAGCCACCCCACGTGCTATTGGCCTTTGCATGGCCAACGGGCGCAGCACGAGCGGCGGGACCCCCCGTTTTCCAGGGACTTTGGCTCGTCATCCAGTGGTCATCGACAATCGGCACATCAATAAATCTCCCATTGACAGAAGCCCACCGCGCCGATACCCTCCGCCATCCATTCTGCGCGGGACGTCCGGTTTCCCTTCTTCTTCAGGGCGTGGCATGTGGCCGATTCTGCGTAACCTGCGTGTCGCCCGGGATTTCGGGCCGTCGATAAGCGTCCCGGTCGTGGTCTGCCTGTTGCTCTTGGCCGCGGCGGGCTGCACGCCCCTTGCAAAGCCCGACGTCGAGCCCCTGTTGAAGCAACCCCGGATGTCGCCTGACAGCGTCGTGCTGGACGTCTTCTTCGTGCGGTTTCCCTTCGGCGACCCGGAGATCAACGGTCCGGCATGGCGGGCAATCGACGAGCAGCATTTCTCGGCCGACTGCCGGCGACGTTTGTTGCCCAACGGTTTTCGTGCCGGCGTGTTGGCCGGGCAGTTGCCAAGCGAACTCTCCGAACTGCTCGATCTGGCCGGCCAGACGGCACTGCCCGGCGAGATACACCAAGTCAAGGTAACCGACCTGGCCCATCGGCCGACGGTCATGCGCGGCCATTTCCAGCTACGTGCCGGTGCGCGAAAGGAACTCGCCCTTGGCCAGCATCATGACGAACTGCCGGTTCTGCTCCGCGACGCCACGGGCCACGTGTCGGGCAAGACCTACCGGCAGGCACAGCCCATCTTCGCCGTCAAGGCCCATCCGTTGGCCGACGGCCGCGTTCGGCTGGAGCTGGTGCCCGAGATTTCCCATGGCAACTATCGCCAACGTTGGGCCATGGACAGCCAAGGCGTTCTCCGCTTGGATCCGGGCCACGAGTCGCGCGCGCTGGACGACTTGAAGCTCGAAGCCACCCTTTCGCCCGGCCACATGCTGGTCCTTTCGACGATGCCCTCGCGGCAAGGCAGCCTGGGCTGTCACTTCTTCAGCGAGACTTCCGACCAGGGTACGCAGCAGACGCTGCTGTTGGTGCGCCTTTCACAAACGCAGCACGACGGAGAATTCGACCGCCAGGTCGACTTGGCGATCGAGTGAGGCTGATCATACTGCCGTCCGATGCCCCTTGCAAACCACGGAGGTTTGGGGTACGTCACGACGCACCCTACTCGAATTCGTACACGCCGTCGAACTGTACGGGCTGCTGGCTACTAGACTGTACTCTTTGGCAAAAAGAACTGCGAGAAAGCCTCATTGAAGAAGGAGTCGGTCATGCCCGCAATGAAGTCTATGACTAGCTGCTCGGGTCGCTCGCCCTGCCAATTGCCAATATCGTCTCTTAGGAATTCAACAAAGACGCCCATCGCTGACCCCGATTCATCTTTCTCGCGACAGCTAGTACCTGAATGAGCAAGCCTCTCGATGTCTCCTTGGCAATCCTTCAGCTGTTTCAAGAGAAACTCAAACATCACGTTTACAGCACGCTTAACCTGCACGAAGTGCCTCATCACTTGTGGGCTCTTATAGACTCGCTCCATGCTGAATGCATAGAGTTCGTTCAGTGCACCGTGAACATCATCGCCCACAGCAAGCCTATCCTCTTCAACAGAGCTTCTCGAATGAAGCTCGTTCACCAGCGTGTTAATGATCTGTTTATTGATGGTCTGTTTATCGGATATTCCAAGTGTTCTTCTGACGTTTGGTGGCAAATCGCTCTCAGACAGCACTATTTCTGCCTCAATTGCGTCTTCCAAGTCGCGACCGAGGTAGGCTACCTTGTCCGCCCACCGTACGACACAACCCTCAAGCGTGGCGGGACGTGATTGACCCTTAACAGTCTTTGAGAGCTTGTAGTCCGGACCTTTAGATCTGTCGGGCGAGAGTTCCTTTTCGAAACCCTCACCGTAATGGCACACAATACCGTCGCGAACTGCAAATGTGAGGTTCAGACCGTTCTGATTCGGATACATCCGTTCCACGAAGTCCACTACACGAAGGCCGTGGAGTTCGTGCTCGAATCTAAGCCCAACGCCCTGAGCAAGCTTGTTAAGGGTGCGTTCGCCCTCATGGCCAAATGGTGCGTGTCCAAGATCGTGTCCCATCGCAATCGCAGCGACAAGATCTTCATTTAGCCGAAGGGCCCTGGCGATCGTCTGAGAAACCGACGCCACGTAGATGCTGTGTTCCATACGGGTACACAGGTGGTCGTTCTTTGGTGAGATGAACACCTGCGTCTTATGACGTAGGCGTCTAAAAGCGCGACAGTGAATGATTCGCGTGTAATCTCGTTGAAACTCGGGGCGAATCTCGTCGAGTTTGTAGGAGTGTCGGCGAGCTGTGTATCTCTCATCCGTAGAAGATGTGGCTTTTTCGTGTAGATGCTTCTTCTCGCGCTCTTCAATCACCCACCGTGGAGTACACATACTGAAGCCCCCTGAACGGTCGATCTAGAATTGGCAAAGTGACATCGCCAATCGACGCAGCAGTCACATGGTTAACGTCTCACTCTCTAATCGAATGATGACATCCAATATATCTTCGATGGTGCCTTTAGCGCGCAGTGCAGATGCAATCTCGCCACCGAGCTCGATATAGGACGCAATTTCTTCCTCCCTTTTGACCGTATAGGAATCCATGTGCCGCGCCGCATTCAGGCTTCTTCCGAGGGCTTCGACGGCTTCATCTATCGTGCGCCAGAGACGAAATCCGAAGAGTCCTGCAACAAGTGGATTGTCTTCTCCGTTTAGTACGGTCCGACCATCTGCCTTATATCCCACGACGAGTTTGTCTCGCGACCAAGCCATTGACGCCTCAGAGACCGTCCCCTCATCGGGAACTCGACCATTGAGATTGGCCATCAGAGCATCACAGCCACGTAGCACCTCAAAAACGTCAAGAGCGAAAATCGCGCGTGAAAGGAGCTTGCAAGCTTCGGCGCGTTCTTTGCCCATCTGCTCGAGGTGATCAACACACCTTGTCAGTTCCAGGCCATCTCGATGGGGAAGAAACGTGTCGTAGCCAGCGTGCTCTAAGGCCGTGGCTATTTGCTCCATTTCCTCTCGCTCTTTCTCTGTGAAAAGAGGACCTGCACAGTATATGCGGTGACGATCGGCACTCATCATAACCCTCCTGGCTATCGATGGAGATACGTCAGGAAACTCCTCCGGGTATTGCTTAGGCGAAGATACTAGACGGGCGGCCCAGCGCAGTCAAGGACTCTATCCGCGCCGAGTCTGAAAGCAACAGACGAAGAATTGCCGCTAGTCCCCATCTTTCCTATTCTATGCGCACTTGGGTGAGTGCAACCATAATTCGGAAACACCTTCCCCCCCGCAAGCTGCGCCGAGCTGTCTGGATCAGAGATAGCCAGCCAGCTCGCTCACTTGCCTCAGGAAGACGATCGCTCCGACGACCGCCGCACCGAGGGAAACCAGCAGAACGGCCGCGCTGCCGACGTCCAGCGCCTCGCCGACGTGCGGATCGGTTTCGTCGGTGATGGCCCGGGCCATCGATTCCAGCGAGCTGTTGAACATCTCGGCCGCCAGAACGGCAAAGATGCTAAGGACCAGCAAGCACCACTGCGTGTGGTTCATGTGCAACAGCGAAGCGGCCACCAGGACAACCGCCGCGATGAAGAAATGGACAAAGAAACTGCTCTGCCCACGGATGCCGCATTTCAGCCCGTGCAGCGCATCGCGGAACTTCGCATGCCAGCTACGTTCCGGTCGGATCGGTGATGGATCAGACATGACTATTACTCCAAACCATAGGCGCCGGCCACTGGAATGCGGACACCACCGGCGCTACCCAAGCGGGTCTTGGGCAGGAACCGCGGCTCGACGGCGAGCATCGCGCCGACGTTGCCCCGGCTCGCGTCGACGTTGAACCCGGCACTAACCAAAAGCGATTCGCCGATCCGCGTGATGGCCAGCCGCTGGCCGATGTTGCCGTCGTCGCCCAGGTCGATCGACGTGCCGAACGACGACACCCATTTCGGGCTCATCCAGTAGTTGTACGAGAAGGAGAGAATCTGGCTGTCGATGGGCCCGTCCAACAGCCGCAGGCCCATGTAGACGTTGCCGCGCGGCGGCCGGGCGAGAAAACCGCCGATCGTGATGATCTGTTGGCCCTCGTCGAAGAAGTCGAAAATGCCGTCGGAAACCAGCGTGAGTCGGTCGCCGACGTGCCAGCGGAAGTCGTAGTCGACCAGCCCCAGGGCCTTGTCGAAGTCGTCGCGCTCTTCGTCGGGGAACCAGACGGCGTTGGTGTCCAGGACGATCCAGTCGATGATTTTGCGCCGCCCGGGCATGCCGCGCTTAGTCTGCCACCGATGACGCATGCCCATCCGCACGGCCATCAGGTCGTCGAGCACCTCGGCGCTGGGCGAGGTCACCCAGCCGCCCAGGCCGCTGCGGACGGCATAGGATCGCGGGTCGAAACGATAGGGAATCTGCGGCGTGCCGTAGGTCAGCACGGCCATCCGTCGGCGGAAGTACTCGATCGAGTTATCGTCCAACGGATCGTACAGTGGCAGCAGATCCAGGTCGCGGTTGGCTTCGGCCGCGGAAAACTCGGCGTCGAAGACGATCTTGTGCGCCAGGCCGTGCACGTTCAAAAGGTCGCTTTCGGCGGCCGGGAAGACTTGCCACAACGGCACGCTGGTCCGCACGCCCGCCTGCCAGTAGGCCCGCTGCAGATCATCGCCCGTCAGGTCCTCTCCCCAATGGGCCAACTGGCCCTGGGCGTAGGGAACCGTCTTGAGCGGGCCCAACTGGAAGGGCCAATCGATTTCCTGCGTGGTTACCAACCGCTCGCCCCCCGCGGCGATCTCCCACGGCAAGTAGGTGAACACGTCGCGCTGGGCCTGGTCCTCGGGATAGCTCAGAATGCGATAGCGGCCGTAGCCGACACTGGAGTGCTCGTACCAGGTGAAGACGTCGCCGAAAAGCGGCTGGCCGAGCCAATAGTGATCGGCCCGTGGATACCATTCGGTCTGGGTGAAGAAGTTGTTCAGGCGTGTGTCGGCCGTAATGCTGTAGGTCATGTTATCGACGCCCCGTTTCAGCTCGATGCCGGTCGTCTCATCCTTCAGCTCGTCCCACTCGCGTTCGTAGTATTGTTCGAGGAAGTTCCGGTCGCTGATCCAGCCGACCTCGCCCGAGAGGCGCCACTCGTAGGGCAACATCTGGCGGTGTTGCCAGAAGAGTCGATAGCGGTAGTCCTTCTCGGGCACCAGGTCGCGCTGACCCCGGCCCAGGTTATCGTGGCCGTGGTCGTCGATGCCCGAATAGTCGACCAGCCCGGCCGTCCGGCCGGGAAACATCAGAAAGCCGCCACGATCGTAGGTGAAGGTGGTCCCGTGTCCGAAACCGCGGTCGCTCAGGTAATCGAGACTGACGTCCCAATCGGTCCCGGCCGGGCGGCGGCGGACGCCCAGCAGTTGGTAGCCGTCCCAGTTGGTCAGCACCTGCGTGCCGAAAACGTTGTCGTTCCTCAGCCGTGCCCGACGAATGTAGAAAGACGGATCCTTCAGGTCGGTCGAGAAGGTCGGCCAATAGAAGACGGGCACCTCGCCCAGGAATAGAAAACCGTTGCGCCCGGTGGCCAATTGTTGATGGTCGACGGCCGGCCGATCCGTTTCAGGGTCGATCAACTGCGTCCGGCTGATCGGGTCGATGAGCGGTTGTTGAAGGTCTTCGAAAAAGACGTCGCCAAGCTGGATGCGGTAGCCGGGCCGGCCGAGCCGACTGGAGGTCAAAAACGCGTTTTGCGCGAAGAATTGGCTCTCGCCCGTCTGCTGAAGCATCTCGGCGCGCAGCCGCAGCAGACCCTGATAGTTGGACACCGGCGTGAGCGCTTCGGCCCCGAGTATCATGCCGACCTTGCCGCGGACGTCGTAATACATCCGATCGGCGTAGATGACCCGCTCGCCCTCGCGGAAGACGATGTTGCCTTCCATGTAGATTTCGAGCGGGACGTCCTCGGCCTGGGCCGGGCCGGCCGAAAGATTGAAGCTGTCCGGCCCGACGGTCCAGATCACCACCCGATCGGCCGAGACGTCCAACAGGCCCATCTGGGAGTCCCCTTCAACGATCACGTTCACGCCGAAGTTGATCACGGCGGTCCATCGGTTGGTGGCCTCGTCGCCGAGCCACTCGAATTCCATCGGCACGTTGCTCCGCGGATGGACGTGGATGCGGCGCGTGCCCGGCGCCGGAGGACCGACCGGCGCCAGGTCGGGATCGGTCGTAAACTGCGTGTATTGGGTGCGACGAATCGCGCGGCTGGCCTCGGGCATGCGCCGCGCCATGCCGCGACGATAAATCGGCGGCGTGGCCTCGGGTGGACCGGCCACGTGCGGCACCTCGATCTTGACCGCGCCGGCCGTCTCGAATCGCGCAAGCTCATGCTCGCTGGTCACTCTGGTCGGGCGGCCGGCGCCGTGACGCTCCATCGTCACTTTCCCTTCGAGGTAGGCAATCACATGATGGGAGCGCAACTCGGCGGGACTCGCCCGATCGATCCAGACGACCGCTTCGTTGCTGCTGGCACGGTCCCGGCCCTGGTCGATTCGGCACTGGCCCCCAAGCACCCATACTTCATACTCTCCTTGGATCCAGCGCGTGGCGGATTGGGCCGAGATCGTGATCGGCTCGACGGGGTTCGATTGCGGCAAGTCGACCTGGGCAAACAATGGCGACGCAGCCGCAGTGATCACACCCAAGACAAGCACCAGCAGGCGCGCAACACGACCGCCGGCGCGCGCGCTCTTCGGCGCACCCTTGGCAGCGGTCGGCATCTTGGTGTGGTGATATCTCAGCAGATCGGCATCCTTGCCTGCGGCCCGGCAACGCACCGCCGTCGCCGGCACCAAACGCAACCTGAAGGGAGAGACCCGGTTAAGATGAGTTGGATCCGTCCAATCAAAGAGAGCGGATTATAGGAGTCCTTGGCCGGCGAATCAAGGTGGGTTCGGCGGTAATGAGCAGCACCTAAGTCTTTACTTTGAAGCCACTTGCGCCTGGCGCGCCCTTTCCACCCACCGGGCCACGCCCACGGCGGCCCCCAGCGCGACCACCGCCACCAGCGGCCCACGCATCCGCATGTTGCTCCAGTAAACCGCATGGATGGCGGTCATCGAGACCGCCAAAAGCAGCCCCCAGACCCAAAGTCCATTGCACTCCAGGGGCCCTCGGCGCAGGCC
>CAZWWC010000036.1:15855-20027 GCA_964637625.1 uncultured Planctomycetaceae bacterium | reverse complement strand
CGTTTCGAGCGAGTTGACGCCGCCGCCCAGGCCGCTCTGATTCACTCCACTGAAGGGCACGCCCAGTGGGAAGACGTTGTGGCAGTTGATCCAACTGCTGCCGGCGACCATCCGCCGCGCGACGCGGTCGGCCCGGGCCGGGTCCTCGCTCCAGACGCTGTTGGCCAGCCCATAGTCGGTCTGGTTCGTCATGGCGACGGCTTCTTCCTCGTCGGCAAACGGCGCCAGGTAGGCGACCGGGCCGAAGATCTCCTCCCGCGCCGCCACGTTCTCCAGCGAGCCGGCCAGCAAGGCCGGCTTCACGTAGAAGCCCTTCTTACCGGGCACTTCGGCCGGGCCGCCTTCGAGTACCACTTCAGCGCCTTCCTGCTTTCCGCGCTGGAGATAGCCCAACACGCGGCTGCGCTGCTTCTGGTTGACCACCGGCCCCATCTCGGTCGACTCGTCGAGCTGATAACCGACGCGGGTGCGCTTCATGCGCTCGATAGCCCTCTCGACAAACTCGTTGTAGATCGGCCGCTGCACCAGCCACCGGCTGGCGGTGCAACAAACCTGGCCGGTGTTGAAAGTGATCGTCCCGACCAACTCATCGGTCGTCTTGGCAACGTCGACGTCGTCGAACACCACGGCCGCGCCTTTGCCGCCCAGTTCGAGCTTGACCGGCACGAGGTTGCGCCCACAGGCTTCACCCACCAGCCGGCCGACCTCGGGCGAGCCGGTGAAGGACATCCGCTTCAGCCCCGGATGGGCAGCCAACGCCGCGCCGGTCGTCGCCCCGGGCCCGTTGATCACGTTGATCACTCCCTCCGGAATGCCCGCCTCGACGGCCAGCCGCGCCAGGTAGGTGGTCGACAAGGGCGTGTCTTCGGCCGGCTTGATGATGACCGTATTGCCGGCGGCCAGCGCCGGGGCAATGCCCCAACCGACCAACAACAGGGGAAAGTTCCACGGGAAGATGAACCCGCAGGGCCCCCAGGGCAGTCGCGCCTGGTAGGCATCGAAGCCGTCGGCCGCCAGTGGGCTCTGCGGCTCGGTCCGCGGCGCGGCGTCGGCAAAATACCGGAGCGAGTCGGCCAGATTCTGCACGTCGCCGGCGGCTTGCCAAAGGACCTTGCCGCAGTCGATCGCTTCGAGCTGCGCCAGCACGTTCTTTTTCTGTTCGACCGCGCGGGCGAACTCTTCAAGCGCCGCACACCGCTCGGCCGGCGCGAGCGTCGCCCAGGCGGACGTCTCGAACGCACGCCTTGCGGCGGTGACGGCCTGGTCAACCTGGTCGGCATCCATCGCGTAGACGTCGGCCAGCAGCTCGCCGGTGCCCGGGTCGACTGTCTGGAAGACGGGGTCGCCCGAGCCGCCGATCGGTCGGCCGGCGACGAATGATTGGAGCGTGCCCCCGGCAAGAAAGTCTTCGACTTCCGCCAGGCGTGATTCTGATGAGGTAGCCATGATAAGGAGTGCCTCCTGATTCTCTCGTGTGTCTTCTGTTTTCTGGTTTAAAGATCGACGATCACTTCGGCCAGCCAGCCGTCCCCGGTCCCGATAGATCGGGAGGGCTCGACCTTGAGCCGGTGGTACGTAATGGCTTTTACTTCGGTGTCGAGCCGATGTCGAGCCGGGTCAATGGTCTCTCCCCACGCCCGGGCCGCAATGTGGTCGTCATGCCGCGTGATTTCGAATCGGCGAAAAAGCATGTGCCGGGCACCAAACTGGTAGAGCAGTTCGGAGAGCCAATCCAACAGCAGGTTTTCCGGCTCGGTCCCGTCAATCGTCAGATCCACCTGGGCGACCGGCTCGATCGCCTCGGGATTGGCCACCAGCACCGAGGTCAAGGCCCTGGCGGCCTCGGCCAACAGCGCCTCAAACGTTTCCGCTTCGACACGGATGCCCAGGTCGGCCGTGTGATCGAAGATTTCGAACATGGACCCTCAATATATGAAAGGCACTGCTGGACAAGCCAGCAGTGGCACCCACGGTTTCCCACTTCACACTTCTCACTTCACCCTTCTTACTTCCCGGGCGCCGCCGGTCCGTTTGTGTATTGTGTCAGAGGCGGTTGCCGCCGACAAGGATCCGGTTTCGCCCGGGCCGCGGGCCCACCCGATCGCTCTTGACCTGGGATGTGCAACGATCCTATACTGCCCGCCCGGTGTACACCAAGACTGGGGCACCTTTTTCACGTAACGCAAAGAATGACAACGGTTTATGGAGGAACCGAAATGGCCTGCGAAACTTCCCCCGACCCGGGCAATACCTGGTATGGAGGCAATCGGCGTGTCCGCCTGGGCATGATTCTGGGCAGTGTAGCGGTTCTGGCGAGTGTCTTGGCCATCCGCTACTACTGGCCGGCCGAGCCGGCCGCCGCCGAGGCGCCCGGGCAGACGTCTCGTCGCAACACGAGCCAGGCGGTGCGGCCGGCCCAGCGCTCGTCGCAAGCACAACCGCCCGCCCGATCGGCTCAATCGAAGCTCGACGTGGTGGCCAAAGTCAACGGCGAGCCGATCACCCGCGAGGATCTCGCTCATGAGTGTCTGCGCCACTATGGCGAGCGGGTTCTGGAGAACTATCTCAACTCGCAATTGATCTCGCAGGAGTGCCAGCGTCGCGGCATTCGGGTCACCCGAGAAGAAGTCAACGCGGAAATCGAGCGGATGGCCAAGCACTTCGGCCTGACCGTGCAGCAGTATTACAAGATGCGCAAGGAGGAGGGCATCCAACCGGCCCAATACGCCAGCACGATCAAGTCCTTCTTGGCGCTGCGTAGGCTGGCCGCCGACCAGTTGGAGGTCACCGAGCAGGAACTTCGCCAGGCGTACGAAACCCAATACGGTCCCGCCGTCAAGGCCCGCCTGATCGCCTGCAAGAACCCGGACAAGGCCCAAGTGATCCGGGCCGAGGTGCTGGCCCGCCCGGACGATTTCGGTCGCGTGGCCAAAGAGAAGTCGGAAGACACGCCCAGCGCCAGCGACATGGGCTGGATTCCGCCGATCCGCAAGCACGGCGGGCCCAAGGAAATCGAGCAAGTCGCCTTCACCATGCAGGACGGCGAGATCTCGCCGGTCATTCGGGTCCACGACCAATGCGTGATTCTCAAACGCGAGAAGGGCATACCGGCCCAAAACGTACCCTTCGAGCAAGTCGCCCCGCTATTGAATCGCATGGTCGAGCGGCGCAAGCTCCGCCTGGTGGCCCACGACCTCTTTGACCAACTCAAGCAGCGTGCCCAGGTGGAGAATTGTTTCAACGACCCGGACAAACGCAGGATGGGTATCGTCGCCCTGGTCAACGGTCAGAAGATCACCGCGGGCCAGTTGGCCGACGTGTGCATCGAGCGTCACGGGGAGGAGGTGCTCGAAGGAACGATCAACCGCAAGCTGATCGAGCAAGCGTGCAAGAAGGCAAAGGTCACGATCACCAACGCCGACCTTGAGGAGGAAATCCGCCGCGCGGCCGAAGTCTCGGTCCCGCCGAAGCCGGACGGATCGCCCGACGTCGAGGCTTGGATCAAGCTGGCCACCGAGCGGCAAGGCATCTCGAAGGAAGTTTACCTCCACGACTCGGTCTGGCCGTCGGTCGCGCTGCGAAAGCTCGTCGACGATCAGGTCCGCGTGACCGAAGACGACATCGATCGGGGCTTCGAGGCCAACTACGGGCCTCGCGTCCGTTGCCTGGCCATCGTCTTTGGCGACCTGCGGCTCGCACACCGCGTCTGGGAGATGGCGCGCGAGAAGTACGACGTCTTGAAGGCAGCCCACCAGAAGCAGTTGGCCTCGGGCGTGCCTCGCCAGCGCGCCACCTCGGTCTTCTTCGACAGCTTCGGCGACTTCTTCGGCGATCTGGCCGAGCAATATTCGATCGAGCCGGGCAGCAAGAAGCTGCGGGGACAGGTGCCGCCGATCCGAAAATGGGGTGGCCAGCCGATGCTCGAACAAGACGCGTTTGCCCTGGCGCCGGGCGAGCTGTCGGGCATCACCCAGGTCGGCGACAAATACGTCATCCTCTTCTGCCAGGGCCGCACCACGCCGGTCAAGGTCGAGCGGCAATCGGTCCGCAACTTGATCGTCGAAGACCTCCGGGAGAAGAAACGTCGCCAGGCCATGGCAAAATACTTCCAACACCTGCAGGACTTCTCCACGATCGACAACTACCTGGCCGGCACGTCGCAATCACCCCGC
>CAZWWC010000036.1:0-15755 GCA_964637625.1 uncultured Planctomycetaceae bacterium | reverse complement strand
GCAGGACTTCTCCACGATCGACAACTACCTGGCCGGCACGTCGCAATCACCCCGCGAGCGACTCCGCGCGGCGAAGAAGTCGCCCAAGCTGCAACCGGTGCCGGTGCGGCGGTAGGGTGGCTGGGGTCCCGGCGCGCCGGGATGCCCCAGACGGTCGAAAACCGGGCCTTCGCCACGCCCGGCCCAATCTCGTAGGTCAGGCTCCGCCTGACAACAGAATCGGTTGGAGCGTCCACCTCAGGCACAGCCTGACCTACAGGGCTACACGGGAATCAATAAGGCTCGTCAGCGAAGCGTCGCAAGAAGTTGATCGACGACGGGCCGATCGAGGACGTCGCGCCCCGTTTCGCGCGCGCGTCGCGCGGCCCGGCTCTGCTCCAGCGCGAAGCCCCACTTCTCGGCCAACACAACGTCATGGGCCGCCGGGGACTGTCCCGATTTTTGCGAAGCCGGGGACTGTCCCGATTTTTGCGAAGCAAAAATGGGACTGTCCCCTTCCGAACTGCCAGGTGCCACTGGCTGCTCGTCAGCCAGTGCGTTCTTTCCGCGTGCCACTGCTGGCTCGTCCAGCAGTGCAATACTGCCAGGTGTCACTGTGAGCTCACCGAACAGTGCGTCCTCCCTAGCAACCGGCTCGATCAATCGCCGGGCCATCTTGCCCGCAGTGGCCTGGACAGGCCCAATCTCGTAGGTCAGGCTTTGCCTGACAACAGGATCGGCCGGAGCGTCCGTGTCAGGCACAGCCTGACCTACAGAATCATTTCCTTCTGAAGCTTCGCCCGGCGGCTCGAACGTGGCTCCCCGGTTGGCCGCCAGGATGCAGGCGTCGACGGCGTCGACTCGTCCGTCGCCGCTAAAATCCCCCTCGCCCCAGCCCATCCCGGACATACCCCAGTGGGCAGCCAGAATGCCGGCGTCGCCGTCGTCGACGACGCCGTTGTAGTCGGCATCAGCCATGAGGCAATACTCGTAGGCCCCGATGTCGACCGTGCCGTAGATGATCCGCTGCTTGCCGTCCAGATCGGTTTCGAGCGGATGGCCCTCGGCGTCGACGGCCAGGTCGTTGCTTCCGGCATTGATCGCTAGGCTGTCGCTGCGCAGGTGCAGATCGCCGTAGTCGTCGTCCCCGGTGCCCCACGTGCCGTCGTCGCCTGGACTGGGGTTGCGAACCAAGCCGGGATCCATTCCCAGCAGAACGCCGCCGCTGCCGCGCGCCATAATGCCATAAAGGTTTGCACTTGCGGCGGCCTCGTTCAACGCGAGGATCGTATTGGCCAGGATGAGGGTGCCCGCGGTGCTGTGAATCCCGCCGCCCGAGCCGCTCGCCATGTTGGCCGCGACGGTCGAGTTGGTGACGTTGAGCTCGCTTTCGTTGGCGAGAATTCCGCCACCGTTGTCCTCGGCCGAGTTGCCCACGATCGTCGAGTTCGTGATGCTTACGGCGCTGTCGTCGGCATAGACCCCGCCGCCAGCGTCACCCGCCGAATTGCCCGAGAGGATCAAATTGGCGATCGTCAGTGGGCCTTGGTGACCGAGGATCCCACCGCCGTCTCCGGTAGCCGAATTGTGCGAGAGCATACTGTCGGTGATGGACAGGCTGCCGTCGTCATTGTAGACTCCGCCGCCATGGCCTGCCGCATTGCCGGAGATGGTTGAGCTGGTAAAGGTCAATCCGCCTTTGTAGTTGTAGATGCCGCCGCCATGGCCTGCTGCATTGCCGGAGATGGTTGAGCTGGTAAAGGTCAATCCGCCTTTGTAGTTGTAGATGCCGCCGCCATAGCGATCGGCCGAGTTGTCCGAGATGGTCGAGCCGGCGACACTTATCGTGCTCCAGGAGGAGTTGGAAATCCCGCCGCCAGACCCAGCGGACGTATTGCCAGAGACGACAGAGTCCAAGATGGTCACCGTGCCCATGTCGTTTGCGATTCCTCCACCGGAGCTTTCAATGTAGGTGACGACGTTTTCGGAGAAGGTCGAATGGGCAATGGTCACCGTGCTTCGTGTACCGACGAATATACCTCCGCCCCGAGTGGTTGCACTGTTGCCGGAGATGGCCGAGCCGGTGAGCTCGAGCGTCACGTTGCTGTAGATGCCGCCGCCCCGACCGTCGTAGGGGTGCATTGCCGCATTGCCCGAGATGATCGTGTTCGTCATGGTGCCGCCGCCATAGACCCCGCCACCAAGTTTGGCAGAATTGTCGGAAATAATTGAGTCGGTGATCGTGCCACTGCCGTAGATTCCGCCGCCGTATCCGAGGTTTTCCGTTCCGGTCGCTGCATTGCCCGAGATAGTTGAATTCGCGACGGTCAAATGGGTCGGAGAGGCAGGGCTATAGATACCGCCTCCGCGACCGGCCACGTTGCCGAAGATCATGCAGTCCGTAACGTTCAGCATGCCGTAATTGGTGATTCCTCCGCCGGAACTGGTCGCTGTGTTGCCGGCAACCGTCACGTGGTCGAGCAACATCGAAGCGCCTTGGCCCACCGCGATGCCGCTGTCGGCGCCGCCGGTGACCGTCAGGTGCGAAACGAGCGACTGATCGCCGACCGCAGTGATCACCGTGGATCTTCCAAGTCCATGGATCGCCAGGTGCGACGGGCCCAGGCCGACGATCTCCACGTTGGAGACCTGCAGCGTGCTTGCTGAGTGGGTGAAAGCAATCACCTGGTCCAACAGGTCGGCCGAGAACTGGATCACCGAGCCGGGCGAAGCCATGCTCAGCGCTTCCCGCAGGCTGATGTCCTCCGGCGAAAGGTCGCCGTCCATCTCGTCGTCGGCCGTGGTCACGAGAATGCTCGTCGGCGAGAGGACCGACAACGTCACCTCGACCGTGTTCGACGCGAGCTCGCCGCTGAGGGCCCGATAGCAAAACGTGTCGACTCCCCAGAACGACGCCTCGGGCGTGTATGTCAGTGTTCCATCCGGGTTTTCCACGAGCGCCCCGTGCGACGGCTCCTCGACGATCTCCACTTCCATCGGGGCGCCGTTGCCGCAGAAGTCGTTGGCCAACACGTCGAGTGTGATCGATTGGCCCTGATCGCCGACGGCGCCGTCGTCATGCGCGACCGGAACGCCCGGCGGTTGGTCTTCGACGGCCCCGATGTCGACAGCGCCGAACCGGCGTAGAAAACCGCGCTGATCGGCCACCAGTGGAAAACCGCTGGGGTCGACAGCCACCGCATCATTGCCGGCGTCGATCAAAGGGCTGCCGGGCAAGGGCACATGGGTGAGCGTCGGGCCACCGTTACCCTCCAACAGCCCCAGCATCGGATCCAAGGGCGACTCGACGCCGATCTGGTTGCCGTTGACTCCGTTGGTGATGCCCGAGAGCCCGGCGCAAAAGCCGATCAGATTGTAGGAGCTGGTCGACAAGACGGTCCCGGACACCTGACTGTTGTCGGCGCCGGTGTTTCCTGCGATGACCGTATTGTGCAACAGCAGCCGGCTGGGCGGGTAGGAGCCCCACAACCCACCGCCGAGACCGGGAGCTGAATTTGCAGTGACCGTCGCATTCCTGATCGAGAGGGTGCTGGACATGACATAGATACCGCCACCCACTCCGGTGGCTGAATTACCCGAGATGGTTGAATTCGTGATGGAAAGTATGCTGGACCTGCCGTAGACTCCGGCGGCACCGTAGGCCGAATTTCCCGAAAGCGTCGAATCCATCACGGAGAGGTTGCTCGAAGCGTCGCAGGCGATCGCGCCGCCCGCGTAGGCCGAATTGGCCAAGAGGGTCGAAGCGGTAACCGTCATGGTGGCGCGATAGCCAAAAATGCCGCCACCAGCGCCGGAGCTTCCCGTCCCCGTGGCCGAGTTGCCCGAGAGAGTCGAATGGGCAATATCGGCGAAAGCATAAGGGCCGTAGTTGCAGATGCCGCCGCCATTGCGGGCCGAATTATCCGAGAAGGTCGAGTCGGTGACCGTCAATACACCAGAGTTGTGGATCCCACCGCCGTCGCCTTCGGACCAGCACGAATTCCCCGAGATCGTCGAACCGGTGACAATCGTGGTGGCGTGATGGCCGCAGATCGCACCGCCACCGCAGTAGCTTTCCGTTGCCGTGGCCCAGTTGCCCGAGAGGGTCGAACCGGTGACGGTCGTGCAGCCCTCATAGCCGTAAATCCCGCCGCCGCTGCTGGCCGAGTTGCCCAAGAGGGTCGAATTGGCAACCGTCAGAATACCATCCCGGCTGTAAATCCCGCCGCCGTCGTGGGCCGAGTTTTCTGAGATGGTCGAACTAGTAATGTTTACGGTGCCGCCGAAGCTGCAGATTCCGCCGCCGTCGCCGAGCATTCCGGCGGCCGAGTTGTCCGAGATAGTCGAATTGGTGACGTCGAGCGTGCCAAAGTTGCAAATCCCGCCGCCATAGTCGGCAGTGTAGCCGCCCGTGATTGTCAGGCCCGCAATGCTGGCTTCGACGCCTGCGCCCACGTAGAAGACGCGGCTTTGCTGGTTGGCATCGATGGTGAGCAACTCGGCGCCTGGGCCTTGGACGTCGACGTCGCTGTCAACGACCAGTTGGCCTTGCCCCAGAATGATGCTCTGGCCGAACAGCGAGCTGTCAAACGTAATCACGTCCTCGCCCGGGTGGCCGGCGGCCAACAGCAGTGCTTCCCGCAGACTCAGGTCGCCAAACGTATAATCTCCGTTCGTTTCGTCGGCCACCGTGGAAACGAGAATCGAGCCGTTGTATTCGTACGCGCCGATGTCGACCACCTCGTAGATGATCCGCGCTTTTCCGTCCAGATCGACAGTGAGCGGTTCGCCCTCCACGTCAACGGCCAGTTCGTTGCTTCCAGCGTTAATCGCCGGGCTGTCGCTGCGGAGGTGCAGATCGCCGAAATCGTCGTCCTCGGTACCCCAAACACCATCATCGCCTGGGCTGGGGTTGCGGACGAAGTGCGGATCGACGCCGATCAGGTTGTGGCTGCTTTCCGGCTCGAGTGTGCCATAAACATCCGAGCCGGTCGCCGCGTTGTTTAGCGCGACAATCGAATTCTGAACGGTTGCTGAACTGGAATCGATGCTGATTCCGCCACCGCCATCGTCGGCCCAATTGCCGGAGATCGTCGAATTGACGACAGTCAGTGTGCCCTCATCGCAGAAAATCCCGCCGCCGCCGAAGAAACGCGCGGCCACGTTCGCCATGATAATCGAGTCAGTAACCGTCAGCGTACCATTCCAACTGTGAATGCCGCCGCCACTGTCATACGTGTTTCCTGGTGAGTTCCCCAAGATGGTGGAGCCCGTGACATTCAGCGTGCTTGAGTAATAGGCCATGCCATCGTCGATCAGAACACCCGTGTTGAACAGGCCGCTGCCATAATTGCCTGAAACGGTTGAATCGACGATGTTTGCAATGTGCTTGCTGAACAATCCACCACCGTCGTCGGCCCAATTGCCGGAGATAATAGAACCAGCAACCGTCAAAGTGCCGGCATTGTAGATCCCACCACCCTTGGCGCTGGCTCCATTGTCGACAATAAGGGAGTTGGTGACGCACAGTGTTCCGAGGTGCTCGTAGTCGCCGCCGCCATTGTAAATCCCGCCACCGCGGTATGTGCCCCAATTGCCGGTGACGACACAATCCAGTAGTTGCAGCGTGCCGTAGTTAAGGATTCCACCGCCAATGTGGTGGTCGCTCTCTAGCTCGCCGATTCCACCGGTAATCAACAGTCCGTCGAGCTTCGCCTCGACTCGTTCGTCGATCCGCAGCACACGGCTTTGTCGGGCCGCGCTAATCGAAAGTGACTCGGCTCCGAGACCTTCAATAACCACGTTGTCCGAGATGGTCAACTGGCTGCCTGAAAGGACGATTGTGCCACTGGCAAGCTCAGGCGCGAAGGCGATCACATCGGGCAGGCCGCAGCTGGTTCCTGCGGGCGCATCGCCCACGGCCGTGTTCGTATTGGCGGCTTCGAGCGCTTCGCGCAAGGTGAGCATGCCGTCGGCAGCCACCGTATCGGCGAGACTATCGACCAGATAGGTCTGAAAATCATCGTCTAGCACAGAAACCGCAAGGCAAACTGTAGCCACTGCGTCGCCGGAAAACGCGAAGACGGCGAAGTCATCTACACGATCCGGATCGTCGGCTGCGGAGAAGACAACCGTTTGTGGCACATCCCAGTTGGTGCCGTCGAAGGTGAGCGTGGCGTCGTCGCTCGTAATGTCCTCGCTCCCGCCGGCGCACCGCTCCACATTCACAACCATTTCGGTGACGGGCGCCGAGGCGAGCGAAACACTCACCGCCGTGGACTGCCCTTCGATCAGTTCCACGTTGGGTGACAGGTCGATGATCAACTCGGGCGCGTTCGAGTGTTCGACGGCCCCGATGTCGACCACCTCGCCGATGATCCGTGGCTTGCCTGTGATGTCGGTCGCTAGCGGGTTGCCTTCGGTGTCCACAGCCAGGGCGTTGCTGCCGGCGTCGATCGCGGGGCTGCTCGGCAGGGGCCGATAGTAAACAACCACGCCGTCTTGGTCGGCAACGGCCATGAGCATTGGGTCGAGCGGTGCCTCAGCGGTTCCCCAGATAGTGTTGTCGCCAGGCAAGGTATCGTGGGTCCACCGGCCAATCAGATTGAAGTCGCTTTCCGTGGATAGCGAGCCGGAAAGATCTGGATCGGCGAGCGCCTCGTTGAGCGCGACGATCGAGTTGAAAACCTCCACTGGGCTGTATGAGCTGTAAACACCCCCGCCGACGTAATTGATGGCCGAGTTGTGGACGATGGTCGAGTTCGTGATTGTTGCGCCCCGGCTGGCGGCGATTCCACCGCCACGGCCATATGAGCCATAGGCCACATTGCCGGAGAGAGTCGAGTTGGTAACCGTTAATCTTCCGGAAGAGTAGATCCCGCCACCACGGTAACCCGTGGAATTGTCCTCGATGCTGGAGTCCACAATATCAAGTGTGCCGCTGTAGTTGTAGATCCCGCCACCAACACCCCAGGAAGAATCAGTAACACGATTACCTGAAACGATCGAGTTGACAATGGTGACCGTGCCGCTGTGATCAAAAATCGCTCCGCCACCGCTACTTGCCGTATTGTCGCAGATGGTTGAGTTCACGACCGTTACGGTACCTCGCAAGTCGTAGACTCCGCCACCAGAATAGTTCACTGTATTATGCGAAACAGTCGAGTTCGTGATGTTCAGAACCCCGTAGGAGTTGTAGATCCCGCCGCCCTTGCTATAGCTTTGGCCAAGAACGACGTTGTGCGAAACCACTGCGTCACTGATCGTCACGTTGCCCGCGCTGTTATAGATCCCGCCACCCTCCCCTCCCCAACCAGAACCTGAGGCAACGTTGTGCGAGATGACCGCTCTGGTAATGTCCAGAGTTGCTTTATAATTGTAGATTCCGCCGCCTGACCCGACTCCGCCGGTAATCGTCAGGCCCCAGAGCGCGGCTTCGACGTTTTCGCCCACATAGAACACGCGGCTGCGGCCGTCGGCGTCGATCGTCAGCCCCTCCGGGCCCGGGCCATAGATTTCCACGTCGTCGAGGATTTCAAGTTGACTGCCCTCTAGCGTGATGCGACTGTCCGGTGGGTCCTGGGCGAAGATGATGATCATGTCCGCTTCGGTGGCACTGCCGGCCGGGGCGTCGTAGACGGCCGCGTTCGTGTTGGCCGCTTCCAAGGCTTCACGCAACGTGATCAGCCCGTCCGGGGCAACCAAGTCGGCCAGGCTGTTGACCGCGTAGACCGACAGCATCCGCCGGTCTTCCAATGGTTCGACACGGAGCCGGTGGAGGAAAGGATTTCTGCAACGGCTGGACCCAGAGGGGGACAGTCCCATTTTTGCTTCGCAAAAATCGGGACAGTCTCCTGCCAACAACGAAGAATGACGGGAACAGAACCGACCAAGTAGCTCGCGCATGATACACCCCTTTCGGCTGCGAACCGGCCTCTTGCCCAACGAGCGCGGTTCGGCACAGTATAAAGCTACTGGCCCGGATGAGATGGCCTTATGGTAGCATTTTCGCGCGAAGCGAGTCAATCGTTTTGGCGGTATACCCCACCAGGTTCCCGGCGATCAAAAGCTGGGCCGGGCGGCTTGGCTTGGCCAAGTTCTTTTTGTACCCCGAGTTAGGACACAGACACCCTCGGCTGCGCCGGCACTGCTGGGCAAGCCAGCAGTGGCACCCGACCATCAATTGTGCGTCACCGCGGCTGCTTGTCCAGCGGCGTCGATTCGTTACGATAGGGACAATTCCCACTCGCTAGCGAGTACGAACACAAATAACCTTCACCCTTTACCCGTGGACATCCCGTGATGAAGAAAAAGCAGAAAGCGAAGACGACCCGCCCCAGGAGTTCGAAGTGCCATGCCGCCTCGGCCGGCAGTCCGCCCGAGCCCGACCTTGAGCGTTTCCAGAAGATCTTGCTGGAGCTGCTGGCGATCCCCGGCCCAAGCTGCGAGGAGCAAGCCGTGGCCCAGTATATTACCAGGCAACTCTGCGCGGCCGGCGTGCCGCGATCGGCCATCAAGACGGATCAGGCCCATCGGCACACGCCGAGGCAGGGGCAGATCGGCAACCTGATCTGCAAGCTGCCCGGCCATGGACCGGCCGCGATCCGAGGCGCCGCGCGGCGCATGTTCTCGGCCCACATGGATACGGTTCCGCTGTGCGTCGGCGTCAGGCCGGTCGTCCGGGGCGATCTGCTGATGCCGGCCCAAAAGGACAAGGCACTCGGCGGCGACAATCGCAGCGGCGTGGCGATCGTGCTGGGCACGGCCCTGGAAGTCGTCCGACGCGGCCTTCCCCATCCACCGCTCGTGCTGCTTTGGACGGTACAGGAGGAGTTGGGGCTGCAGGGCGTCAAGCAAACCAGCCTCGGCCTGTTGGGTAAGCCCCGGATGGGAATCAATTTCGACGGCGGAGAATATGAGTATCTCACCATCGGCGCCACGGGCGCCTATCGCATGGCGATCGAAGTCCACGGTCGGGCGAGCCACGCGGGCATGCATCCTGAAGACGGCATCAGCGCCATCACCATCACGGCTCTGGCCGTCGCCGAGTTGCACAAAAACGGATGGCTTGGGTTAGTCAAAAAGGGCACGAAGACCGGAACGAGCAACGTCGGGGTGGTGCAAGCCGGCGACGCCACCAACGTCGTGACACCCTACGCGCTGGTTCGTGCCGAGGCCCGAAGCCACGACGCGGCGTTCCGCAAGAGAATCGTCGCGGCGATCGAAAAGGCCTTTCGCGGCGCGGCCAAATCCGTTCGCAGCCGGGATCGCAAGAGTGGGCGGGTCGAGATTGACACCCGATTGGACTACGAATCGTTTCGATTGGCCGACGATGAGCCGGCCGTGGCCTCCTGCGCGGCGGCGGTGCGTGGGGTGGGCGGAAAACCGGTCAAGAAGATCTCCTCCGGCGGATTGGATGCGAATTTCCTCAGCACCAAGTGTGCCCCAACCGTCACACTCGGCGCCGGCCAGATCGGTCCCCACACGGTGGCCGAGCAGTTGGACCTGCGCAAATTCCGGCAGGCCTGCCGCGTGGCCCTGCGGTTGGCCACGGCCACCGAAGATTGCCAGAGTTGGTCTTAAGGGTCGTAGGGTGGGCATCGCCCACCAAGAGATCGTTCTGCGTCAACATCGGTCATTCCGGTGGGCAGTGCCCACCCTACTGGCCAGCGGCCGGTGGATCGGCTATGATGGAAGTCCGTGGACGGCTACCCCCCGGGTGGCTGATGGTCTCTGCGCACCCGCGGCGCAAGGACCAATCGTCAGCTTGGCCCCATCAGGCAACCGAACCGGAAACCCCCTCCGAGGGAAAACGATGGCACGTAAAGTCGTTAATCGAAAAGAGTTACGTGAGCAAAACGAGACGGCTGAGAAGACGGAAGCCAGTGCCAAGACGCAAAAGAAGAAGATAGCCAAGAAGGCGCCAACGAAACGCAAGAGCCGAAGCAAAGCGGCCAAAGAAGTTCGGCTGAAAGCATTCTGGGGAGTCTTCAACCAATCGCTGCGTCGTGTTGCCCTGTTTGAGTATGCCGATCGAAAGACGGCCGACACGAAGGCGAAAGAATTGAGCCAGTCGCAGAAGACCCCTCATTTTGTACGGCTGGTGAAGGAAGTCATCGAGGAGTAAACACCAAGGGACTCGATGGGCACGACAACCTCGGCCGAAGTGGGCCTTCTTCCTTGTCTTCTGGGCCGAGCCGCGGCTTGCCGTACCACCACCGACCAATGACCGGCTTGTGCCGCAGCAGCCATCCGCGTTCTGAACCGGCGTCGGTAAGAAGGCCACCGCAGCAGGCTGATGAAGGTGGATCTCTGATGAGGAACCTCCATGGAATTCAAAGAAGGCCAAACCGTCGGCATTGACTTGGGAACGACGTACTCGACGCTTGCGCAACTGGACGACGACGGAAACCCCGTCGCCTTGCCCAACGAGGAAGAAGAGAAGGAAACCCCGAGTCTCGTGCTGTTGACCGACACGCATCACGTCATCGTGGGTCCCAACCGGATGCGTGCGGCGATGGAAGATCCGGACCACGTGGTCGAGCGCATCAAGCGGCGGATGGGCGACGCCACCTACCACCGGACGTTCGACGGCCGGGAAATCACGCCCGAGTTCCTTTCGGCGCTGATCCTCAAGAAGCTGCGCCAGGACGGCGAGAAGCAGATCGGCAAGATCGGCAACGCCGTCATTACCGTGCCCTACTATTTCAACGACGTACGGCGCAAAGCGACCGAGGACGCCGGCCGGATCGCCGGTTTGAACGTGATCGACATCATCAACGAGCCGACGGCCGCCACGCTTACCTACGCCTGGCAATGTGGCGAGTTGGGGGCCGCCGGGCCGGGAGAGGAAAAGCCGCGGTTGGTCCTGGTCTACGATCTGGGTGGGGGAACCTTCGACGTGACCGTCGTCCGCTACACCCCGACCCACTTCCAAGTCCTCGCCACCGACGGCGACGTGCAACTGGGCGGCGTGGACTGGAACGACCGGATTCTCGATCACGTGGCCGACGAGTTCAAAGCCCGGCACGGCGTCGACCTGCGCAACGCGCGGCAAGCCGTCCACACGTTGCACAACGACTGCGATCTGGCCAAGCTCGACCTGACCGAGCGAGAGGACGTCAAGCTCAGGGTCCGACACGGGGGCAAGTCGCTCTCGGTCGTGATCACCCGCGAACAGTTCGAAGCCATGACCGCCGACCTGTTGCAGCGAACCGCGGACACAACCGACTTGGTGTTGGAGCAGGCCGGTGTTTCGGCCAGTCAGCTTGACGTGGTGATCCTGGTGGGCGGAGGAACGCTCATGCCGCAGGTGCCGCGGATGCTGAAGAGACTCCTCAACCGCGAGCCGTACACCGGCCTTTCTCCCTACACGGCGGTTGCCCAGGGCGCCGCGATCCACGCCGCGATCCTCGAAGCCAAACACCGCGGGGAGGCCAGCAAATTGGCCGAAACGATTCGCAAGAAGCTCCGCTCCGTCAAGCAAGAGAACGTCAACTCACACGGCCTGGGCGTGATCGCCGTGAATCCCAAAAGCGGCAAGGAAATCAACCACGTCATGATCCCTCGCAACACGCCCCTGCCGGCCGAAGTCTCCGAAGCGTTCCGGACACGGACCGAGAACCAGCAACGGGTGAGTATCCAGGTGCTCGAGGGGGATGCGCCCGACCCGACGGCCTGCTCGCTGCTGGGAAAATGCCGCATCCAAGACCTGCCCGCCGGCTTGCCCAAGGGATCCCCCATCGAAGTAACCTATGCGTTCAATGCTTCGGGACGCATTTCCGTCAACGCCCGTGACAAGACCGGCGGCCGGGAAGCGGCCATCGAAATCGACCGTCGCGGCGGCCTCGACGAACAACAAATCGACGCGTTCCAAAAGCTTGCCGAAGAGTATCAGGTGGATTAAGCGGGGTATTACTCATGGTCAACGAAATCGACGTCTATCGCGATTGGCTGGGTATCCAGGCGGCGGCGCGGCCGCTGGACCACTATCAACTGTTGCGACTGAAACCCTTCGAGGACAACCTCGACACGATTCGGTCGCATTATCGGAAGATGAACACCCACGTGCGCAAGTTCGCCGCCGGCGATTACGCCACGCAGTCCCAGACGCTGTTGAACGAATTGGCCAAGGCCATGCTCTGCCTGACCGACGCCCAGCGCAAGCGGGAATATGACGCCACGCTGGGCCGCGCGGACGAAGGGGGGCTGCGCCGGCGCTCGCTCGAGGAGATTCTGTTGGCCAACCACGTGATCGACCAGGCCCAACTGGCCAAGGCACGCAACTATGCCAAGGCGGTGGGCCTGGAAGTCCGCGATGCCGTGATGCAGCAGAAACTGGCCG
This sequence comes from uncultured Planctomycetaceae bacterium, assembly GCA_964637625.1. Taxonomy (GTDB): domain Bacteria; phylum Planctomycetota; class Planctomycetia; order Pirellulales; family Thermoguttaceae; genus UBA11386. Next base: position 3,433 of record CAZWWC010000036.1, on the reverse strand, counting down.
CGCCGGACGTCGTGATGCTGGCCTATGCCGAGGCGATCGGGCTGCCCTACGTCGAGCTGGAGGACATCGGGGTCGCCGAAGAGATTGTCCCGCTGATTCCGCCGCACACGGCGCGGCAACATTCGTGCGTGCCCGTCATGGTCGACGAGACGCAAGTGTTGATGGCCTCGCCCAACCCGTTGGTGCCCGACGTCGAGGAAGATCTTCGCCTGCGGTTGGGCAAGCAGATCCGCACCGTGCTGTGCACTTCGGCCAGCATCAACCAGGTCATCACCAAGTACTACCCACGCGACGCGGTGGCCGCGGCGCCGGTCTCGGCGCAATCGCAGCCCGCGGCCGCTGCGAAGCAGGAACCCCAAGCCAAGGCGCCTCGCTCGGCGGAGGAACTCGCCAAGCTGCGCAAGAACGCGACGATCATCGGCTTCAACCTGACCTTTATTGCCATCATGGTGCTCAGCGTGGTCCTCCGCGGCGGGATGGCGCGACTCACCATCCTCAACTTTGTGCTCGCGTTTCTCTTCGCCTCGATCGGCGCCGCGGCCGGCTTCTGGCTTGCGCCGAAGTGCAGCCGGTAGAAACATCGAGGGTGGCATGGCCTCGCTTGGGGAACGAAAAGGGGACATCACTGATTTTGGCAAAGCTGGGAAAGCCACTGCTCGCCAGAACTACCAAATCAGTGATGTCCCCTTTTCGTCCTCGGCGTGGCCATGGCACCCGACTACTGACCGACCTGCTGATCGAGCCACTCAGCATAGGGGCGGCTGGCTTCGACGATCGGTACGGCGAGAATCTCGGGCACCTCGTACGTGTGCAGCCGAGTGATGGCCTGCTCGATTTGGGCGAACAGCTCGCGGCGCGTCTTGGCAACACATTGCCATTCCGCGGCCGTCTCGATCTTGCCCTTCCACCGGTAGATGCTCTCGATCGGCCCACGGATTTGAACGCACGCCGCAAGGCGCGACTCGACCAAGGCCCGGGCGATCCGACGAGCGTCGTCTTGCGTTTCGGTCGTCGTGACGACCTCGACGTACTCAGTCATGGTCGGCGCCCTGTCCGTAAAACCGTCGGGCAATCTCTTCGGCGTGGAACAGCAGCCAATGCCGGCTCGTGTAGACGGCATGGCCGGCCAGGTGTTGGGTGACGCCGCCTTCGAGCGGGCCGTAGTCGACCAGCAGCGTCGTTCCAGCGTCGGGCACGATCGCGCCGGCGCGAAACCGATCGCGGCGTCGTTCGGGCGGCAGGTCTTCCTGTAACAAGTCGCCCAGCCGATGATCGGCCAGCCAGCTTCGCCAGGCGAACACACTGGGTATGACGTTCGTGCCGGCGATGCCCAACTGCTGCACGTAGTCGCCGCCGGCGGCCCGGGCCACGTCGTCGATCCGCGGCGGGAACGCAGCCCGATACTCCGGCAGCCCCTGAGCAGGCCGGTGGTTGATGAAGTGCAACAAGCGGCTGTAACCGGCCGGATTCCAGCCATAGCGGATCGGGGTGCCAAACGTGACCAGGTCCAGCGCCACCTCCGAAAGTGGCGATTTCGGCCCGCCGAGTAACTCGTAAACGTGCTTCCAGACGGGCACGTCCACGCAACGGAGGAGGGGCCACGCGTAGTAGATCTCGGCGGCTCCGAAGAACTGGTCGACTGCCTCTCGGTTGCCCGACAGAAGATGGCTCGCCAGCGCAAAGACGTTCCCGGCGTGGCTGTGTCCCCAGAGCAAGACGCGCCGGCCGGCCGGGGGCTTTGCCTGGACCAGCTCGTCGATCAGCCGCACGGCGCCGTCGGCCCGGCCCAAATGGTGATTCTCGCTCGACCAGTCGAACCGGCGAACCGGAATGTGGGGTCGCTCGGGACGGTTGATGGCCTGCTCGAAGCACTCGGCAAATTCGCCCGTGTAGTTGCCCACTTCGCCGCTGAGCTTGTCGACGATCTGCTTGATGGCGCGGCGGACGGCCCGGCCGGCCCGGGGAAAGACGCGAGCCAACTCGGCCACCACGCCGGCCGCGTCCTCACCGACCAGCGTGCCGTGAACCAGGTAGACGGCCGCGACGCCGGCCGCGTCGAGGCTCGCCCCGACCCGATCCATCCGCCGGGCGAACTCCTCGGATCCGACGGGCGGATGGGCTCCCGGACACAGCGAATAGTGCGGCGCTTCGGGTCGCCCAAAACGGTAGGCCTGGTGACGAAACGGGTTGGCCCGGGGCTTGGTTGGCTCGGACATGATCGGTTCCGCAGGCTGGCGTCGGCCACAGCAAGAGAGTTCTCAGACGATCCACTGTATTGGCACATATCGGCCCGCAATTCGCGGAACGCATAGGGGTTCTCGGACCTACACGCCCTTTGCGAAAAGATGCCGATTGGGCAAGCTGCCGTTCGGGTCGGGCGGGCGGCCTCGGTCTACCCTATCCCGAGGGGGCTTGACGTATTACCCCGTCTGCGGCATTATCGTGGGCAACTGTCTTGGGGCGCTCCAATGCAGAGCGCAGGTCGATGATTCGTCGACCGGGTCCGGATAGACGTCCTCCATAGCGGCTCTCAACATCCGCGCTGTTGGCAAGGCAGCCGGATGCCACGCGGCTGGCCCGCGCCAGACGCGTGGCATCCTCGTTTCCATCTTCCCGCACAGGCTAGCGAGGCAAAGCCCATGGGACTCTTCGATTGGTTGTTGGCCGGTTCCGGGTACGGCATCGACGAATTGGCTCGCCGGCTGAAGGTTGACCCGGAGGAGCTCCGCGGGACCGAACCTCGCTACCGCGAGTTCTTCATCCCCAAGCGTGGCGGCGGCCAGCGGCGGATCTTCGCCCCGGACAACGGGCTTAAACAGCTCCAACGGACCATCCTGCGACGATTGTTGGGGCGGCTGAAGGCCCATCCGGCAGCCATGGGCTTCGAGCGCGGTCGTTCGATTGTCACCAATGCGTTGGCCCACCAGCGTCAAGCCGTCGTGTTGCGGCTGGACGTGAAGGATTTCTTCACGTCAACCCAGGCGAAGCGCGTGCGGCGCTACTTCCGCTTAATCGGCTGGAACCGGCCGGCGGCCGACCTCTTGACGCAGTTGTGCACTTATCAAGATGCATTGCCGCAAGGCGCGCCGACCAGCCCTCGGTTGAGCAATCTGGTCAATTATCGGCTCGACGCCCGACTGTCGGCCATGGCCGCGCGGCTCGGCGCAGTCTATACTCGCTACGCCGACGACATCACCGTCTCGTTTGCCGAGGACGATAGTGAGAAAGTCCACTTCCTCCGGGACTTCGTCCGACGCGTGTTCAAAGAGGCCGGCTACACGCTGCACCGGCGCCGCAAAGCGAGTGTCCGGCGGCGGCATCATCGGCAGATGGTCTGTGGGCTGGTCGTCAACGATCGGGTGAACCTGCCGCGCGAGACCCGGCGGTGGCTCCGGGCGGTCGAGCATCGCACACGGATGGAGGAAGCGGCCGG
>CAZWWC010000035.1:7764-20254 GCA_964637625.1 uncultured Planctomycetaceae bacterium | reverse complement strand
GTCATGCAGTGCCAGACTCAGTAGTTCCAAATTCCATCGAGACCTGGCATTGTCACTGCTGAGCGTAGCGAAGAACCTCCTTGGACAATCGAGATCCTTCGCTACGCTCAGGATGACCTGCTGAGGTATCAGCCAGCCAAACTTGGAACTACTGAGGCTTGTTCGTGCCGTTTTCACTGGGTGGTTTGGGGTGCCACTGCCGGACTTCGACGAGCTCAGTCGAGTCGCTTTCGGCCGCGGGGGCCGCTTGAAGACCCCAGGCCGTCGGCGCTACAATAGTCTACGTTAGCCTACTGGAGGGCATTTCAAGACCCAGGGGCATTGCTGGGTGCCCGGGAATGAGCGCAGCGAAGGCCCGGTCGTGGTCTGGGCCACCGCTTCGCTATGGCCCAGGCACCCACGTGGCGGCTTCGAAACCACTTCTAGTAGACGTGTGGGCGGCCCATTGACAGGATCGTCGGCGTAAGATGGCTGAAGACTACTACAAGACGCTGGGTGTCCGTCGCGACGCGTCGCAGACGGAAATCCAAGAAGCCTATAGAGATCTGGCACGGAAGTACCATCCGGACGTGAATCCCGACAACAAGGAGGCCAAGCAGAAATTCCAGGAAGTCCAGGCAGCGTTCGACGTGCTGAGCGATCAGAAAAAGCGAGACCTGTACGACCGCTATGGTAGTTCGTTCGAATCGATGGGCGCCGGCGGCCCACAGGGGGGCGCCACTTGGGGGGCTGGCCCTGGAGCCGGATTCGGCGGCTTCGGGGACGAGTCGGTCGATTTCACCCAGTTCTTCGGCGAGCGATTCGGCGCGCAGCCCGGCGCGGCGGCCGCCGGAGGAGGAGGTTTCGCCGATTTCTTCAGGCAATTTCACCAAGCGCCCGGCGCCCAGACACACCGGGGTCGAACACGGCAACCGCGCCGCGGCCGTGACATTCGTCATGAGATCACGGTTCCCTTCGCAACGTCCGTCACCGGTGGCAAGGCCCAGATCTCGGTTCGTCGTGCCACGGGCAAGACCGAAACGATCACGGTCACGATTCCGGCGGGAATTGAGGACGGTAAGAGAATCCGACTACGCGGTCAAGGAGAACCGGGGGCGCAGGGCACCTCGGCGGGCGACATCCTGCTGAAGATTCGCGTGGCCCGGCACCCGCAATTCCAACGCCGCGGCAAACACCTTCACCTCAAAGTGCCCGTTACGCTGGCCGAAGCGGCCTTGGGCGCCAAGATCGACGTTCCCACGCCCAAGGGCACGGTCTCGCTGCAGGTGCCCGCGGCCACGTCCAGCGGGACCAAGCTGCGGATCAAAGGACACGGCGTCGAGAGCGAGCAGGGCACGCCGGGCGACCTGATCGTTGAGATCCAGGTCGTCTTGCCAAAACAGCTCGACGAAGAAAGCCGCCGGCTGATTCGGGAAATCGACCAGCGAGAGCCACAGCCCAATCCTCGAACCGACTTGCGATGGTGATGAACACGAACCACCAGCGCTTTGGGCCGGAGCACCGGCTCCGTCGCAAAGAGGACTTCCGACGCGTCTATCGTCGCCGCTGCTCGGTGGCCGACCGGCACTTGATCGTGCTGGGCTGCGAGAACGATCTGGCCCATTGCCGCCTGGGGCTTTCCGTCTCGAGGAAGTTCGGCAAGGCCGCGGCGCGAAATCGGTGGAAGCGATTGGCGCGAGAGTCATTCAGGCTGACTCGACCGGAGTTCCCCTCAGGCGTGGACCTGGTCGTGGTCCCTCGTGCGGCAGGGGATCCGGATTGGGCATCCCTGATGCGATCGCTCCCGCGATTGGCCGGGCAGGTGGCGAGAAAGCTCGCACAAACTCCTCTGTAGGGCATGATCTGGCGGGACGTTGCCGATGAGCTTCCTTCGCGCAGTCGTAGCGTATCTGGCCGGGCTACCGGGTCGGCTCTTGATCCGGCTGATCCGCTTCTATCAGGTGTGGATCAGCCCGGTGATCGGCCCCCGTTGCCGTTTTGAACCCACCTGTAGTGAGTATTTCATCCAGGCCATACACAAGTATGGTTTTCTGCGGGGCACGCTGCGTGGCCTCTGGCGGATCTGTCGCTGCAATCCATGGAATTCGGGCGGCTTCGATCCACCTTGACCGCAAGAGCCGAATCCTCTATTGTCCGGCCCACGACTACCTTTTCCTTTTCAAGGCGACGGACGGACTGCGCCAGAGCACCCGAGCAAAAAACCGAGCCGCGACCGTTAGGGAGCGGTCTGGACGGTACGCTTGGCGGTCCGCTCCCTAACACCGCGCGGCTCGGATTGGGGTCTATTCCGGACTCAGGTTTTGAGGGTTTGTCTGCGCATGATGATGAAACTCCTTGCAAGACGATCGATTGACCTGCTTGGTTGTGTCGGTTTTTTGCTGCTCTCGGTGGGCTGCTCATCGCTGGACCTGTTTTCCCAGCATCTCCCGAGTCCAGACGGTCCCCCGGCCGGTGGATCCCATGCCAAACTCGTTGGAGATTTGGCCGTTCCCTTCGGCATGTTCCCGGTCACGGTCGAGACGATTGGGCTGGTGACCTGTTTGCCGGACACGGGCAGCGATCCGGCACCGTCACCCCAGCGGGCGGTTCTGCTGGCCGACATGAAGGCTCGCGGCGTACATCAGCCGAGTCAAGTCCTGGCCAGCAAGACTACGGCGTTGGTCTTGATCCGAGGAATACTGCCACCGGGCATCCAAAAGGGAAGCGTCTTCGACCTCGAGCTCCGCGTGCCAGGCCAGAGCGAAACAACGAGCCTCCATGGCGGGTGGCTGCTCGAAGCACGGCTGAAGGAAATGAAAGTCCTCCAGGACCAGCAACTCCACGAAGGTCGGCTCTGGGGACTTGGTGAGGGATCCGTGCTGGTCGACCCCGGTGCCGACGTGGAGAAGGACCCCGTCTTGGCCTGTCGGGGACGAATCCTGGGTGGGGGACGAGCATCACGCAGCCGGTCGCTCGGACTCGTCTTGAAACCAAAACACCAGAACGTCTACAACGCTGCCCGGGTGGCCAACGCCATCAACAAACGCTTCTATGCGACCACCGCCGGCGGCGTTCAGCAGGGAATGGCCAAGGCTCACACCGACCAATACATCGAACTGACCGTGCACGAGCGGTACAAGCACAACATTCCTCGCTACATGCAGGTCGTGCGCTCGATCGCGTTGCGAGAGTCGTCTACCGGGCGCATCGAGCGGATGGCGCTTATGGATAAACAGTTGCTCGATCCGATTACGGCTGCTCGGGCGGCCTTGCAGCTTGAAGCCGTCGGTCGGCTGGGCATCGATGTGTTGAAGAAAGGCCTCGAGTCCGAGGACGCCGAGGTGCGTTTCCGATCGGCCGAAGCCTTGGCCTACCTCGACCAGAGCGAAGCGGCCAAGGTCTTGGGCAAAGCGGCCCGCGATGAACCGGCCTTCCGCGTCTTTGCCTTGACGGCGTTGGCCACGATGAACGATCCGGTGGCCTACGAGCAACTCTGCCTGTTGCTGGACGTCCCGAGTGCCGAAACACGCTATGGAGCGTTCCGAGCCCTCTGGACCATGAACCCCATGGACTCCCGCGTGATGGGAGAGAAGCTCGGACGGGATTTCAGCTATCACGTCCTACCCGCGTCGGGTCCGCCCATGATCCACGTGACGCGAAGCCGTCGCGCCGAGGTGGTCCTTTTCGGCGGTGATCAACGATTCCAGACACCCCTGCTGCTGGAAGCCGGCCCGAGAATCCGCATCACCAGCAAGGGCGGCGATCAAATCGCCATCAGCCGGTTCGCCGTGGGCCAGCCCGACCAGAAGCGCATCGTCTCGACGAAGGTCGACGACGTGATCCGAGCCATCGCGGAGTTGGGAGGCACCTATCCCGACGTCGTGCAAGCGCTGCAACAGGCCAAGACCAAGAACGTGCTTGCCAGCCGCTTCGAGGTGGACGCCTTGCCCAAGGCCGGCCGATCCTACCAACGAGCCGTCGTCGCCGGGGAGAACGACCCGGTCGGCTCGCCCACGGCGGAGGACGACGTCAACCCGCCGCAGCGTCGGTCATTGAGCTTGTTCGGCCGCCCGAGGGGATCCGAACCCGCGGAAGAAGGGGCCGACGCGGTTGCTTCGGTCGAAAACGACGCGGAAGACCACGATTCCACCGAGGACCCCCCTCCGGCGAGGACTTTCTTTGCTAAAATGACGGGTCGGCTTTCGGATTGACGGTTGTCTTATTGAGCCTTGCATATTGAATGACAGTAGTTCCAAGTTTGGCTGGCTGATACCGCAGCAGGTCATCCTGAGCGTAGCGAAGGATCTCGATGGTCAAGGAGATTCTTCGCTGCGCTCAGAATGACAATGCTGGGTTTTAGTAAAACTTGGAACTACTGAATAAACGGAGGGCGCCCAACGGAAGCCCGGTTTCAAGGCACTTGGCCATAACCAACCGTTTGCTGAAAATGCAAATATGAATAAGCGGTTTTGCTCATGCTCAAGGCGCTGGAAATCATCGGCTTCAAGAGCTTCGCCGAGAAGACGCGCTTCGAGTTCCCGCCCGGCATCACGGTCGTGGTGGGGCCCAACGGGTCGGGAAAGTCGAATATCGTCGACGGCCTGAAATGGGCCTTGGGTGAACAGAGCGTTAAGAGCCTCCGCGGCCGCGAGATGGCCGACGTCATCTTCAACGGCTCGAGCAGTCGCCGGGCCACGAACTCGGCCGAGATCACCGTCACCTTCGACAACGCCAACCGCCTGCTGCCGATCGAAACGCCCGAGGTGCAAATCACCCGACGCGTCTACCGCAGCGGCGAGGGCGAGTATCTCATCAACCGGCAACCGAGCCGGTTGCGCGATATTCGCCAACTGCTCAGCGGCACCGGCATGGGCACCCAGGCCTACAGCGTCATCGAGCAAGGCAAGGTCGACGTCCTGCTTCAATCATCGGCCAGGGATCGCCGGCTGATCTTCGAAGAAGCGGCCGGGATCAGCCTGTTCAAGAACAAAAAACTCGAGGCCCTGCGCCGGCTCGATCGCGTCGAACAGAATTTGCTGCGGCTCTCCGACATCGTCGACGAAGTCGACTCCCGGTTGCGCAGCGTCCGTCTGCAAGCCGGCAAGGCACGACGCTACAAGGAGCATACCGATCGGCTGCAGGAGCTGCGTACCCACGTCGCCCTGGTCGATTGGCATCGCCTCGGCGAGCGGCTCGCCGAAATCGAGGCCGCCCTGGCCAAGATCGATGAGCGACGTCAGTGCGATGAAGCCGAAAACCACCAGCTCGAAGTCCGCATCCTCGACGTCGAAACACAGATCGAGCAAACGACCGAGGCGGTCCGTTCGGCCGAGTCGCGGATCGCCACGAATCGCGAACGCATCGCCGCCCGGGAATCCACACTCGCCCACGAACGCCGACGAAGTCGCGATCTGCAGCGCGAAACGACCACGCTTCGAAGCCGCCTGGCCCAAATGACCGTCCGTGCCGGCGACCTCCAACAACAGGCCGTCGAGACGGCCGACGCCTGCAAAACGGCCGACCGACGACGCCAGGAAATCGCCCATCGGGTCACCGAGGGCCAGCGGCAACTGACCGACTCGCTGGGTCAGTTCGACCGCGCCCGGGCTGAGCACAAGCAGCGCGAAGCGGCCTATCTCCAGCAGATGGCCGCATCGGCCGAGTGGGATAAACGTGCCGGCGCCCTGGAAAGCCAAGCGGCCGCCGCACTCGTCGCGCGCCAGCAGTACCAGCAGCGGCTCGGCGAGCTTCAGGCCCAGCTCAACACGCTCGGGCGGCAGCAGCAATCGCTCCAAAGCGAGTTGGCCGCCCTGGAAGCCCGTGCACGGCAGCATGAGGAACAACTGACCTCGGCTCGGGCTCAGCTTGACGCTACGAAGCGTCAATCGAAGACGGCCCAGGACGAGTTGGCCACCCGGCGTGAGCACCACGGCGCCGCTGCCCAGCGATTGAGCGTCCTGGAGGATCTCCAGCAGCGAGCGGAAGGGCTCAGCGCCGGGGTGAAGCAAGTCCTCGCCGAGGCTCAAGGGGCCACCGAGGAGCCGTTTCGCCAGGTCCTCGGGCTGGTGGCCGATCTGTTGCACGTCAGCGTCGAGAGTGCGACGATCATCGAGGTCGCCCTGGGCGCCGCGGCCGGGCACGTCGTGTTGGCCGAGGCCGACCCCATGATGGATTATCTTCAAGAGCACGGCGGCCGCTTCACGGGCCGCGTGGGATTCCTTGGTCTCGACCAACCATCCCCAACCAATGAGGACCGGCCGCCGGATCTGGAAGGCAAACCCGGCGTGCTCGGCCGCGCCGACCGGTTTGTCGAAACCGAACCTCGCTACGGGCCGTTGGCCCAGCGGCTGTTGGGTCGCACTTGGGTCGTCCAACGGCTGGCCCACGCCCGGCGGTTGGCCGGCTCGGCCCCGCGTGGTCTGCGGTTCGTCACGCTCTCCGGAGAACTGTTGGAGGCCGACGGCTCGCTCGTGGTCGGACCAAGCCACTCCGCCGGCGGACTTGTCTCGCGACGGAGCGAGCTGCGTCAGCTGGGCCAGCAGAAAACGGCCCTGGAGGCCCAGATTGCCGAGAGTCAGAAGACGGCCGATGATCTCCAGCAGCAGGTTCGCCGCCGGGAGGAAGAAGTCGGCCGGTTGGACGGCGAGCACCGCCAGATCCGGGAAGAACTTGCCCAAAAGCGTCATCGGATAACCGCCACCGAAGAACGGCGGACCGAGGTGCAGAACCAATGCACCGTACGCGAAGACGAACGTGACGCGGCCGCACGGCAACATGAAGAGGCCACCGCCGAGCTGGCCGAAGTGGAAGCCCGGCGACAAGAAGTGCAGACCGCGCTGGCCGAGCTGGAGAAACAGGTCGAGCGGCTCGGCGAGCAGATCGATCAGGTCGAGGCCGACCGGCAGGTCCACATGCAGTCGACCACGGAAACTAAGGTCGAGCTGGCCAAGAGCGAGGAGCAGCTTTGCAACCTGCTAAGTCGCCTGCGACAGTTCGAGGAAAGCCAGCAGGAACGCGATCGCGTGTTGGCCGAAAATCGCCAGCAGATGGCCAAATGTGCGCATGACGCGCAGCAGTCCGAGTGGACCATCCTGCAGGCCGAAGCGGAGATTGCCGAACTCTACTTGCACAAAGAGCAGCTTGCCGCCGGGACGGTCGAATTGATCAACCGACGCAACGAACTCGGCGAGCAAAAGGCGGAGGCAACCGCAAAGACGCAGCAAGTCCGAGCACGCATTCACAAGCTGGAAGAGAAAATCCACGCCAAGGAGCTCGCCGCCGGGGAAATCCGCCACGACCGAAACAGCCTGGCCGACCGGCTCCGCGAAGACTACCAGATCGAACTGGCCGAACTGGAAGTCGAACCAAGCGAGGAAGAGCAACACCACCGCGAAGAGGTCCAGCAAGAGATCGACGAGCTACGCACCAAGATCAACAACCTGGGCAACGTCAACCTCGAGGCGCTGGCCGAGTTGGAGGAGTTGGAAGGCCGTCACGAGCATCTTTCGACCCAGCATCAAGACCTGACCGACGCGAAAAACGAACTGCTTCGCATCATCGAGCGGATCAATGCCGACAGCCGACGGCTCTTCTCCGAGACGCTCGAGACGGTTCGCGGCCACTTCCAGCAGCTTTTCCGCGACCTGTTCGGCGGCGGCCAGGCCGACATCGTGCTGGAGGAAGATGTCGATATTCTCGAGAGCGGGATCGAGATCGTCGCCCGGCCGCCCGGCAAGGAGCCGCGAAGCATTTCATTGCTCAGCGGCGGTGAGAAGACGCTCACGTGCGTCGCGCTGCTGTTGGCCATCTTCCGAAGCCGGCCGAGCCCCTTCTGCGTGTTGGACGAAGTCGACGCGGCCCTGGACGAGGCCAACATCGACCGGTTCATCCAGGTCCTCAAGGACTTCCTGACCTGGACCCAATTCATCCTCGTGACCCATTCCAAGAAAACGATGACCTGCGCGGGCACGATCTACGGCGTGACGATGCAGGAGTCGGGCATCAGCAAGCAGGTCTCGGTCAGCTTCGAGGACGTCAGCGAGGAAGGGGAGATTCTGCCCTCGGCGCTGCGCCGGGCCGACGAGCAAGCAGAACAGGCGGAAGACGACGAGACCCAGGCGGCGTAGGGTCGGTCGGGACGACGGGCTGGTGCGGAGAAAAGTGAGGTAGTTGACATCTTCTTCTGGCTTCGCGGCTTCTGAAATTCACCGCCCACAACCGCCGTATCACCAGCGCCTCCTGCTGCTGTTGCCAGTCCACTATTTTACGCTGCCTCGCTCTCGTCGCGAATGAGTTCCGTGAGTCTGTAAACGTCCGTTGTTGGATTGCGTCCCGACTCACCAGCGTTCTTGGCGGCCTGATCCATTCGCTTGGCTCGTGTCACCGCTTCGAGGTATCCCACCGAGTAGGTCGCATATTCAACGTGCTTGTCGTATTCTGGTACAAAGGCGGTTAGCATGTCTTGAATTCTGGTGCGGTGCTGCATTCCGGGATTGTCCCTGAAATGCAGAAGCAACCACAACTCAAAACACGGATTCGAGATGGCCAAGTTTATGTCATTATCTCGCGCCATCTGCTCTGCATCAGGGACGTGAGGGTGCTCATCTATATCGAAAACACACCAAACCGAGTCGTAAGCAAGGTTCTCATCCTTTTCTCGGTGAGCATTTTCTGCTGCTTCTTTCTTGTGACGCTTTGCGATTTCCACGAGCGTTCTTGGAACACCCCACTCGTCAGCTACTTCGATCTTCACCCTGGGGTTGCGACAATCGCTCTGAAATCCCCGAAAGTATTCCGGTTCGGTTACTTCTCCTTCACAGACGATCAAGACTATTGGTTTGGGATCACGAAAAGGCGGTCGGCGCCCTGGTCGACGACTACGGTTGCGGTGGGCACTCGGCATAATGGCTCACTTCCCCTCCACCGAGAAATCACCAAGGAAGGGAATCGCGCCATAGCGGCCTTGAAGATAGCCCCGCTCAATGTTCTCTGCCTTGCGGGGCTTATAGTCGGTCAACGGATAGAGCACCGTCGCACCCTCGGGGTCTTTCTCTGTGAGCCACACTTGATCCCGTCTTAGCACCGGCTCACCGAGCATCGTCCCGAGAAGGTTCGTGTCGTGAGTCGTGAAGATGATCTGCGCATTGCGGCGATTACTCTCTGGGGCGTTAAACTGGCGAATGATTTGCTGAGCGAGCGAGGGATGCAGACTGCGTTCCAGTTCATCGACCAGAAGGACGCCACCGTCTTGAATGCCCTGCAAGATGGGCAACGCGATGTCAAACAAGGTTTGTGTTCCGTGGGACTCCTTCTCTAGCGCCAACCATGCATCCTCAAACTCACTTTGGTGCTTCAGATAGAACTTCGGGGGGAAAGGCCGACGTTGTTTGTCATCTGGTTTGCTTCTCTCGACCCGCAAGTCGACGATCCCAATATCCGCTTTCCTCAGCCAATCGCGGAAACACCTTAGAAGTGGTTCTGTTGAGTCCATTTCGGGAAACAGCACTTGCTGACGCGTGTCAATATCACCAGCCATTCGAGCCAAGAAGAATCTAGTGCTTGTTCTACCTAAGTGAACGCGCCGACCAATCGAGAAGTTGATAAGTCGAAGTGATCGAAGCCAGGAATAAACCGGACGCAGTTGTGAGTGCCCATGTTGCACGGCTGCCGAAAGAAACAAGGCATTCGGTCGAGTGACTCCTTCTATTAGCCTGTTCTCACCCTTCAGGTTCTCTCCAAACTTGTATGTACTGCCATCCCGTTCGAACCAGACCTGTTTCTTTCCATGTGGCCACGCGTAAAGCCACTCTTCCAAGAAGCACTCATTCGAGGCCTGAAAGCCATACTGATAACGAATACCTCTAACAAGAAACGTGACCTCAAACAGCGAAGGTTCTTCTCTACTCGGCCCCCAAGCAAATGGGTCTCGCGGCAAGCCCTCGTCGGGCGACCAGAAGCGATGAGACATCAGAACTGCCTCGCACATGAACGCCAGGGCAGTCAGAACATTGCTCTTGCCGCTTGCGTTCGCGCCATAGAGCCCCGCGACCGTCAGCAGGTTCTCCGAATAGCCCGAGACGTGGCGTGGTCGTGGATCGGTTTTCTCACCGACTTGGCCCGCCTCCATCGTCAGCACTTGCTCGTCCCGCAAAGAACGGTGATTTGCCGTCCGGAATTCAATAAGCATGGATATTCTCCCAGTGCCCTCATAGTATATCATTTATCGCCGCATTTACGCAAGAAGTGTGCGCAAACAAGGAGAAAACCCGATTCAGAACGGAAATAACAGGGACGATAACGACACAACCCGCCGTGGGAGGGGGTGCATGCACTGGCATTGCATGAATGAAGCGGGAGACGGACACGAATTCTGAATCGTTCATGGTTGCATTTCGCCTGCCAGCCGGTCGAGGATGGTGCCGTCCAAGTGGCCAAGCACCCGGACCTCGAATCGCCGCGAGTGCTCGCCGGTGACCTCGATTCGCACGTCGAGACGATCCGTCGGCAGGCACCGCTCGACCCGATCGGCCCATTCGACCAGCGTCACCCCAGGGCCCTCGAAATACTCCTCGGGCCCGAGCTGCTCGAATTCGTCCTCGTCGCGGACTCGATAGGCGTCGATGTGATAGACGGGCCGTCGGCCCTGGTACTGCTGGATCAGGACGAACGTGGGGCTGACCACCTCGAGGGGCTCGACTCCACACGCTTCGGCCACCGCCTGCACCAGACGCGTTTTTCCGGCACCGAGCGTGCCCTGGAGCGAGACGGTCGCGGTCTCAGGCAAGGCTCGCGCCAGCGCGGCCCCAAAAGCTTGGGTCTGCGACTCGTCGGCCGCGTCGTAGATAAAACAGTCCATAGGTGGAACCGCCCTCACCCTGGCCCTCTCCCAGAGGGAGAGGGGACCATTTTCGCACTCCATTAGTCAAACTCGTGTTGCCAACCGCGCGGGACGAGCTTGCGCCGGCCGCCGGCGCGGTCGGTTTGCCAAAGGCCCTGCTCGGCGACAACCTGCCCGATCCGTGTGATCGGTACGTCCAACGGTCGCTCGGCCACCATTTGTTGCGCCACTTCGGGCCCGGCGGCCAGGATCAACTCGAAGTCTTCGCCGTCGTGGAGTGCATGATCCAGCGGCGTGCGGCCATCGTCAAGCTGCTCGGCCAGCATCCTGGCGGCGTTGGCGACCGGGACTGCGTCGAGATCCAGCACGGCCCCACAGCCACTCTCCTCGGCCAGATGGGCCAGGTCGATCGAGAGCCCATCGCTGATGTCGATGCCCGCGTGCAATTCGTATCGCTCGGCCAGTGCGAGTGCCTCGTCGACACGAGGCGTGAAATCGAAATGATGGCCCAAAATGCTTCCGCCCAACGAGCCGGTCACCAGGACGTGGTCGCCCGGCCTGGCGCCGCCGCGCCGCAGCGGGCCGCCGGGTGTCACGGCGCCGAGAAGGGTGATGCTGATCACCAACGGCCCGTCCCAACTGTTCGTGTCGCCGCCGGCCACCGCCAGCGCGAACTGCTCGGCCAGCGGCAGCATCCCTTCGTACAACTCCAGGGCCAGCCGCAGTCCGTCACGTCGCGGCAGGGCAAGCGCCACCACCGCGGCCAACGGTCGAGCGGCCACGGCGGCCAGGTCGCTCAGGTTGACCGCCAGCGCCTTGCGGCCCACGCGGCGGGGGTCGACCTCCTCAAGACGGAAGTCGACCCCGTCGGTCAGCAGATCGACGGTCATCACGCACTCGTCCACCTCGGCCAGCTGTAGCACGGCCGCGTCGTCGCCCGGGCCAAGTCGAACCAATGGGTGCGGCGGTATCCGGCGGCGCAGCTCGGCAATAAGTTCGGCTTCCATGGTGTTGAGACTCAGCGCATTCAAGGCGGAACATCCCGAACCCCATATCCTAGCAGCACGATTCAATCGGCACAATCGATCGAAACGAAGCCCTTCGGGTGCGATCGGCACATTGTCGGACGGAAAGTGACCTGTGCACCCCACCACGGGGACGCTCCGGCGGCCTATCCGTATCCTATGGTTGGGGAAAAGACTACCTATGTCACCTGACACTGATGCGGGGCTAGAAGACCATGACCAAGACCGTTCTGATTGTCGACGATTCGATCATGATGCGGTGTTTGATCGCCGAGACGCTTGTCGATGCCGGCTGGCTGGTCGTCGGCGAGGCGTCCGACGGCCGAGAGGCCGTCGATCTCTACCAGCAATTCCGTCCCGATGCCGTGACGATGGATATCGTCATGCCCGACATCGACGGCATCCAGGCGCTCGCCGAAATCATGCAGTACGATCCCTACGCCAAAGTGGTGATCGTCAGCGCGCTGGGGCAGACCGGGCTCATCTCCGAGGCCATTCGGAAAGGGGCCCAGGATTTTGTCATGAAGCCCTTTTCGGCCCAGCAGCTGCAAGAGACGATGCAAGTCATCGCCGAAGATGTGGAAGAGCCTATCGGCGTGTGGCCGATCCGAGGCCCTACTCGCCGTACCCGCCGGTTCGCTTCGCTCAC
>CAZWWC010000035.1:3725-7664 GCA_964637625.1 uncultured Planctomycetaceae bacterium | reverse complement strand
CGCGTTGCATCCTCCTCATGGTCTCGCCTCTAGAAAGATACGGCGGTTGACAGTACCGTTGGCAGTGACAACGTGACTTCCCCGCGGGCAGCCCCGGGCAAGCGACCTGCCCGAAGCGCCGGGCGTCAACCGAGACCGAAGCCGCAAGCCCCCAGAGCCAGACCATGGGCACGTCGATTTCCGGACCTTCGGCCGACCAAACGGATGCTCAGCCGTCACGGCCCGGGCCGGAGCCCACCGCGCGGCGAGCCTTGTGGAATCGCAGCTTCGTCGGGCTGTTGGCGACCCAGTTTCTCGGCGCCGCCAACGACAACATGTTCCGCTGGCTGGTGGTTCCCATCGGCAAAGACCTGGTTGGATCGCAGCGGGCGGCGTTGGCGCTGTCGGCCGGACTGGCGTGTTTCGTGCTGCCCTACCTCCTGCTGGCCGCGCCGGCCGGCTATCTGGCCGACCGCTTCAGCAAACGTAGCGTGATTGTCAGCTGCAAGGTGGCCGAGATCGCGATCATGGCCCTGGGCATCGTCTCGATTCTGATCGGCGACATCTACTTCATGTTCGTCGTGGTGGCCCTAATGGGTGCCCAGAGCGCCCTGTTCAGCCCGTCGAAGATGGGCAGCATCCCCGAAATGGTCCACCCGCGAAGCTTGTCGGCCGCCAACGGATGGATGGGACTGGTCACGGTTGCGGCCATTGTCCTCGGCACGGCGGCCGGCAATCTGCTCTACTGGCACACGCGGCCCGAGGGCCAGCACGACTGGTGGCTTTCGGCCGCCGCACTGCTGGGCACCGCGGCGCTGGGCCTGATGACGAGCCTGCGCATTGCAAAGCTCGTGCCGGCCAATCCGCTGCGAGCTTTCCCGATCAACTTTGTCTGGCAGGTCGTGCGAGACTTGCGCACCCTAGGCTCCAGTCGCGCGCTCGTTCGGGCCGCGCTTGGCGCGGCGTTCTTCTGGTCGCTGGCCGCACTGGCCCAGATGAACGTCGACCTGTTCGCCACCGGCGAGTTGGGCGTCGACCAGGATTGGGTCGGGCCGCTGTTGGGGGTGCTTGCGTTGGGCGTCGGGTTGGGCAGTGTGCTGGCCGGGCTCTGGTCGGGCGGCCGCGTGGAATTGGGAATCGTGCCTTTGGGCGCCGGGATGATCGCCGCCAGTTCGATTCTGCTCTTCGGGGTGCCCAGCCCACTGGAACATTCGCTGCCCGACGCTTACGGATGGACCTGCTTCGGGCTGTTCTGCCTGGGCATTGGGGCCGGGCTGTTCGGCGTTCCGCTGGAGGCCTTTCTCCAAGAACGCAGCCCCCAGAAGTCGCGCGGCGTGGTGCTGGCGGCCGCGAATTTCCTTACGTTTTCCGGCATGCTCTTGGCCGCCGGAGTGTTCTGGACACTTCGCGAGGTGCTGGAACTCTCGGCGCGACAGATCTTTCTCACCGCCGGCATAGCCACCGTGCCCGTGCTGGTCTACATCGTCTGGCTTCTGCCCCATGCGACGGTTCGTTTTCTGGTTTGGCTGGCCAGTCGGACGATCTATCGGGTCAGGGTCGAGGGGATCGACAACTTGCCCGAGCGCGGCGGGGCGCTGTTGGTGGCCAACCACGTCAGTTGGATCGACGGCATTCTGCTCTTGCTGACCTCGTCGCGACCGGTGCGGATGGTCGCCGCGGCCGACTACGTCGACGTCTGGTGGAACCGCTGGTTGGCCCGCCAGGTGGGAGTCATACCCATCGACGCAAGCCGGAAATCGATGGTCCGAGCCATCCGGACCGCGCGCCAGGCCCTGATCGACGGGGAGCTTGTCTGCATCTTCCCCGAGGGTAAACTAACGCGAACGGGACATATGCAGGAGTTCCGGCCCGGCTTCCTGTCGATACTCAAAGGAACGGGCGCCCCGCTGATCCCGGTCTATTTGCACGGGCTGTGGGGGAGTATCTTTAGTTTCGAGGGCGGGAGGTTTTTCTGGAAGTGGCCGCGACGTTGGCCGTACCCGGTCTCGATCCGCTTCGGGGCTCCCACGGACCAGGCCACCACCGCCCACGAAATCCGGCAAGCGGTTGAGCAATTGGGAACCGAAGCGATGCAGCACGAAGAAGCGTTTCAAATGATCCCGGCGCGGCATTTTCTGCGGAACTGCCGCCGCGCGATGCGACGGCCCAAGGCGGCCGACTCGACCGGTGCCCGACTGACCTCGGCCGGGGTGTTGACTCGCGCTCTGATTTTACGACGGCTCCTGCTGCGTGAAATCCTGGCGGAAGACGAAAAGCGCGTCGGCCTGTTGATCCCGCCGACCGTGGCCGGGGTGGTTACCAACGCGGCCCTTGCGCTGGCAGCTCGGGTGGCGGTCAACCTCAACTACGCCGTCCGCTCCTCGGACGTCCTGAACGACTGCATCGCCCGGGCAGGCATCCGGCACGTGCTGACCAGTCGCAAGGTGATGGAGAAGCTCGATTTGGAGATCGACGCGGAACTCGTCTTTCTCGAAGACCTTGCCGAGCGGATCAAGCCGGCCGACAAGCTCTTCGCCGCGATGCAGGCATGGTGCGTCCCCAGCGCCATTCTCGAACGACGGCTCGGCTTGACCAGAATTGATCCTGAAGAACTGGCAACGATCGTCTTCACGTCCGGATCGACGGGAATTCCCAAGGGCGTCATGCTGACGCACCATAACCTATCGAGCAACGTGTTGACCTTTGCAAAAATGTTTCGGATCGAAAAGGACGACGTCCTGGTCGGCATTCTGCCCTTCTTCCATGCTTTCGGCTACACGGTGACGCTCTGGGCGCCGTTGATGCTGGAACCCGCGGGCATCTATCACCCCAACCCGCTGGAACCGCGCCAGGTCGGCAATCTCTGCAAGCGACTGGGCGGCACGATTCTCGTGGCCACGCCGACGTTCCTGCGGTCGTACCTGCGCCGCGTCGAGCCGGAGCAATTCGCCACGCTCAACCTGGTTGTGGGCGGAGCCGAGAAGATGCCGCCCGAACTGGCCGACGCGTTCGAGAAGAAATTCGGCGTCCGGCCCGTCGAAGGCTACGGCGCGACCGAGCTTTCGCCGGCCGTCGCGGGAAACATTCCCAAGAGCCGGCTGGGTGACACGACCCAATCGGCCTCGAAGGACGGCTCGATCGGCAAGTCGCTGCCGGGCGTCTCGGTCAAGGTCGTCGACCTGGACTCGGGCGAAGATCTCGGGCCGAACCAGTCCGGCATGCTCCTGGTGACCGGCCCCAACGTCATGAAAGGCTATCTCGACCAGCCCGCGAAAACGGCCGAAGTCATGCGCGACGGCTGGTACGTCACCGGCGACGTGGCCAAAATCGACGAGGAGGGCTTCATCTTCATCACGGGCCGGCTCAGTCGATTCGCCAAGATCGGCGGCGAAATGGTACCCCACTTGCGCGTCGAGGAGGCGATTACCGCGGCATTGGGCCTCGACGAAGAAGAACTCCGCCTGGTCGTCACTTCGGTTCCCGACAAGCGCAAAGGCGAACGGCTCGTCGTGCTGCATACGGGACTGGACCAAAGCCCGGAGGAAATCTGTCGCGCGCTGGCCGAAGCCGGCTTGCCGCCGATCTGGATTCCCTCGCCGGAAGGTTTCCGCCAGGTCAACGAGATTCCGGTTCTGGGCAGCGGCAAGTTGGCGCTCAAAGAGGTCAATGATTTGGCCCGGCGGTTGTTCACCGTGAAGTAGCAATGTGGTCTTCGGTCACTCGGCCTGAAAGGCCGTAACTTCGTAGCCGAGGCCAACGGCCTCGGTCATCAATCACAACGCACGCGCTGGCCCTGAAAGGGCCAAACAAACCTCTGTTTGGCCCCTTCAGGGCAAACGTCCGGCAACGCATCGCATCCAAGGGCGGTGGCCTTGGCTACAAAGCGTGAGCCCTTCGGGCTCATCGCAGACAGGCATGCCCAACCTCCGCTGCGCTCCGCCCTGGGCATGGCACCCTGGC
>CAZWWC010000035.1:0-3625 GCA_964637625.1 uncultured Planctomycetaceae bacterium | reverse complement strand
GCAGACAGGCATGCCCAACCTCCGCTGCGCTCCGCCCTGGGCATGGCACCCTGGCTTCTTGATTCTCGCCCGCCGGTGCCGTATGCTGTGGGCATCGAAGTCGACCGCTTGCGATCAGTTTTTCCCGTACCGCAAGGAGACCCATGATGCATCCACGCACTGCCTTCTGTTCGAGACTCCTCATCCCCGTCCTTGCCCTACTCTTGGTGCTGTTTGGCGCCGGACCACTTTTTGCCCAGACGCTGCTTCAGAACCTGACCAAGCCCATCGACGGACGGAGCATGAGAGCAACCTCCGCGTTTCGCCGCGGCGCCGACGGCAAGTATGATTCCAAGGCCGCGCCTTACGGCAAGCACGGCGACGAGGACAGCAACACGGATTGCTTCTGGGTCAAGCCGGGCCAGAAGTGGGTGGCGCTCGACGCAAAGGGACCCGGCATGATCACCCACATGTGGTTCACCTTCTTTCCGCCCGAACCGCACGACTGGGCACCCGTGGGCTCCGCGACCAACCAGGACATGCTCCTGCGGATCTATTGGGACGATCAGAAGCGACCGGGCGTCGAGGCGCCGATCGGAGATTTCTTCTGCAACGCCTTCGGCAAACGATATGCGGTAAAGAGTCTGCCCGTGGTGGTCGGCCAGTCCGGCTCGTACAACTGCTTCTGGAACATGCCGTTTCGCACCGCGGCACGCATCGAGGTCATCAATCAGGGCGAGAAACCGATCAACCTGCTCTACTACAACATCGACTGGATCAAGAAGAACTCCCTGCCCGAGGACACCCCATACTTCTACGCCCAGTACCGGCAGGAATATCCGGTGCAAAATGGCAGAGACTACGTGATTCTCGAGACCGAGGGCAAAGGGCATCTGGTCGGAACGCTCCTGTCGGTCCGCACCCGCAGCCCCAACTGGTTCGGCGAAGGCGATGAAAAGATCACCATCGACGGCGAGCAGAAGCCCTCGATCTGGGGAACCGGCACCGAAGACTACTTCCTTCAGGCCTGGGGGCTGAGGAAAGACATGACGCCCTTCTTCGGCACTGCGTACTACGATCAGTACTATCGGCTCATCGGCAGTCGCATCTCTTCGTATCGCTGGCACCTGGCCGATCCAATTGTCTTTCAGAAGAGCATCAAGGTGAGCATTGAGCATTACGGTTGGATCTCGGAGGATGAAAACCCAGATTACAAGAAGGTCAATTGGAACGAGCGGGAAGACGACTACTCCAGCGTGGCCTATTGGTATCAGACGGGCGTGCCGACCTTCACGGCCCGGGTCCCCAGCGCGAAAGATCGCCGCCTGCCGAATATCGAGCGATTGATCGTGCTGGCAAAGGATTTTGCGGACGCCAAACATCACGGCCCGGGCAAGGCGGGCATCCGGAAGCTGCCGAAGCTGCTCGACCACCCACGGCTCTTCTACAAGCCCAAGACGGCCAAGCACGCCTGGATCGAGATCGCCTTTGAAGTGAAACGGAAAGAGCCGCTGCGGTTGATTGTCAATGCTACGTGCGCGCCCGACTTCGGCAAGTACCAGGCCGTGCTCGACGGCGTGGCCGTCGGCGAGCCGATGGATTTCTACGCGGCGGAAGTGACTCAGAGAGAATTCCCCTTGCTCGACTTTTGGCCGGAGAAGGGCCAGCATGTGCTCCGTCTTGAGTGCGTCGGCAAGCACAAGATGGCCGAGGGCGTGAATCTGGGCATCGAATCGGTCCGGCTGCGCGAGCGGCGTCCCCGTGTCGAGAAATATGGCCACGACAAGGATAAAGACTGGCGTAAGAGTCCGAAGCTGCTGTACCGGTAGTCTGGGTGCAAGCTATATTTCAGAATGGGAGATGGTGTTCCTGGGATACCCGTTTCCGACGAGAGGTAAGCAATGGACCGCGCCAAGCTGGACGAGTTGATCAAGACGTTCTTTGTCTGTGACAAGGAGCAGATCACTCAGATCTTCGACGAGCTGCTCTCGGCCATGGCCGCCGAGGAGATGCTTCCGCCGGGCACGGTCATGTCGCGCAACTACGAAACGGCCCAGGCGAATCCCGAGATCCACACCCTGCCCGGCAATCTGAAAGACGCCCGCGACACGATCTTTCCGTTCTTCTGGGGCACGGACGGCTGGTACTCGAAGCTCCACCTGGAAAACGTCAAGGGACCGGCCAACTACGCGTCGTTGATCGGCGCGTTGGCGTGCCTGTTGAAGAACCCCAACTTGTGCGTCGACACGTACAGTGAACGATCCAACGAGCTGGAGGTCAAGGCGATTACCGCGTTGGCCAACCTGGTTTTCTACCATACCGAGTCTCCCTGGGGTGTGTTTACCATGGGAGGAACGATCTCGAACCTCTACGGCGGCAAGATCGGCATCGAGAAGGTGTTGCCCGGCGCGATGCGCACCGGGCTGGCGGGCCACCGGGTCGCGGGCATCATCTCCGAGGCGGCCCACTACTCCAACGCCACGCTGGCCGGATGGCTCGGCATCGGCACCGAAAACCTGCATTGCATCCCGACCGACCGGTCGATCTCGATGCGACTGGATCTCTTGGCCGAGCGGCTCGACGAGCTCTACGGCGCCGAGACGCGCGTGGCCTTCGTGATCGCCACGTTCGGCAGTACGGACGCCTTCGGCATCGACGACGTGGCCGCCATCCGTGAGATTATCGAGGAGCGGGCGGCACGGCACGGTCAACCCGTCCCCCAGCTCCACGTCGACGCCGCCGTGGGCTGGGCGCTCTGCTTTCTAACCGAATACCACCTCCAGCAGAACGCGTTGCGGCTGCACGAAGACAGCCTGCCGTTGGTGGCCGAGACCCAACGGCAAACCCAGAAACTCAAACACGCCGACTCGGTCACCATCGACTTTCACAAGATGGGCTGGGGACATTATCCCTCCAGCGCGTTCATCGTCAACCGTCGCGCGGATCTCGAATACCTGTTTCGGCCCAAGGAGCAGGTTCCGTATTTCTCCGAGGCGGACTACCGCCGCGATCCGGCGCTGTTCACGCTGGAGTGCTCCCGCCCGGCGATCGGGCCTTACTCGGTGATGGCTTCGCTCAACGGCCTGGGGCTGGTCGGCTGCCAGATGCTCGTGGCCAATGCCCTGGAAATGGCCCAATCGCTCAAGCGGCGCATCGACGCACTAGACAACTGCAAGGTGCTCAACATGGACACCCCGGGCCCGAGCGTCGTCTGGTGGGTCCTACCAAAAGGACGCGGCGCGAAGGAGATTTTCGACCGGCTGGAGCGAGGCGAGCTGCCGGAAGAGGAGTCGCGTCACTACTTCTCCGAGATTCATCGCCTGTTCAACAAGCGCGACGCCACGCTGAACCCCGAAATCGACGCGCGGCTGAGCTTCACCAACGCCATGGGCTATCGCCCACACGGAATCGACCTGCCGGCCTGGAAGGCCGTCTTCTTCAACCCCAAGACCGACCGGGCGGTCATCGACCAGATCATCACGAGCATCGAAGAGCTGCTCTAGCATCCTATGGCACGGGTCCCGGCGCGCCGGGATAGCGACAGCGCTGGTCCAGAGCCTAGAAGACTGGGCCTTTCCCGGCGCGCCGGAACTCAGAACGTGTTTTGAAAAGGGTGCCACTGGCTGCTTGTCAGCCAGTGCTGGCC
>CAZWWC010000034.1:0-20293 GCA_964637625.1 uncultured Planctomycetaceae bacterium | reverse complement strand
CCGCTTGCCGCCACTCAATATCGAACGAAGACAAATCTAGAACAGTAGAACTAGTGCTCGGAAGACTCACTTCGGGGGGTGGCTGGCCAAAACGTTCTTTTTCGAAAAAACGCGAGCATATCTTTGCGTTATATTGGCCCGCGTCTACCGCCCATGTTGACGGGACGCTTCTTGCGACGCTCGGCTGGTCCACCGCCTCGGGGCTGATCCGTGGGTTTTCGCCCGGAAAGGTCCATCCAAACGGCTCTCAATCTCCGAGAGGACATTGCGATGACGGCAAGACTCCAGCGTCGGCATCTCGTCGCCGGTAGATCGACCACACCGCAGCCGGCAGGCCCAACGGCGGCCACCGTGGGAGAGGAATCCCGCAAGGCCAATCCAACCTTGGACGTGCACATCCACTTGTTCGGCGTCGGCGACACGGCTTCGGGTTGCCGTCTTTCGAAGACCGCGTCCGATGGACTGCTCTTCAAGTGGCTGGCAAAGAAGCTGCAATTGCGCAAACGGGCCAAGACACTCGACGAAGGATATGTTCTGGCACTGGCCGAGCAACTCGAGAAGTCGGGATTACAGAAGGGCGTCATCCTGGCCCAGGATGCGGTCTATGACGGCAATGGCAAGCCGAACTGGAGAAAGACTCCCTTCTACGTCCCCAACGATTACTTGTTCGAGGTGGTCGCCCGGTATCCACGGTGGATGGTCCCTTGCGTCTCGATCAATCCCAACCGCGCCGATGCGATCGACGAATTGAATCGCTGTGCGACCCAAGGCGCTCGGGCCCTAAAGATTCATCCTCCCATCCAAGGCGTGGACCTGGCCGACAGAAGGCATACGAAATTCTTTCAACGTTGTGCGGATCTGCGCATGGTGGTCATGGTCCACACGGGCCACGAGCATAGCGCGCCGGTCGCGGACATCAGACTCGCCAATCCCCGGAAGCTCCAGCGGGCGCTGGATCAGGGATGCACGGTGGTTGCCTGCCATTGCGGCACCGGATGGCTGGGAGAACGCCCGGACATGGTGCCGGATTTCCTGGCCATGGTCCGCAAGCACAAGAATCTCTGGGGAGACACGTCGGTGCTGGGTAGTGCCGGGCGAGTGCGAGATTTCAGGCGTCTACTGGCCGATCGCCAAGCCGCGGATCGGGTGTTGCACGGCAGCGATTTTCCGTTTCCCACCGTTCCCTTGGCTTTCCTTGGTAAACTTGGGTCCGTCAAGGCGGCCACCCTGCAACGGATCCGAAACCCGATCGAGCAGGATTTTGCCCTCAAGGAAGCCTTGGGGATCGGCCGGGCCAGCGCCGAGCGAGCCTATCGTTTGATTTTTGACCCGTAGCGACTTATTGACCCTTGCATGGCTAATGAACCCAGGGCGACCAACGGGAGCCCGGCTTTCAAGGCAGTTCGGCAATAGCCAACCGTTCAATGGCCATGCAAACATCAATAAATCGCCGATCGAAAGATCGCGGCAGCGGTACCCCGTGGACAGGAGCAGCCGTCATGACCGACAAACGCTTTGTTCTGGTGGTCAATCCTCGTAGCGGAACGCGGCGAGGGCCGGCCGTCATGGAACGGGTGAAGCCGGTTTTTGCGGCGGCCGGTGCGCAACTCGACGTGCGTCTGACCGAGGCCCCCGGGCACGCGGGAGAAATCGCCCAAACGCTCGACCTACACCGCTACGACGGCTTCTGCGTGATCGGCGGCGACGGCACGGTCCACGAGGTCGCCGACGGATTGATGCAACGGGGCGAGCCGATCTCGATCCCGCTTGGCCTTATCCCCGGGGGAACCGGGAACACGCTCTATCGGCACTTGCACGGCGCCAGCCCGGTTGAAGCCGCGCGGCGAATTCTTGACGGAAGAACCTGCCGACTCGACGCAGTTCGGGTAGCCATGGAAAACCAGGTGGTCTTCTGCATCGACATCATTGGCTGGGGCGGTGTGGCAGACATCAACGTCGCTGCCGAACGGTTGCGCATGCTTGGCTCGCCACGATATGCCCTTGCCGCCCTTTGGTGGATACTGCGAGGCACCACACGCCGGGCAAGAGTCGTCCTCGACGCTCAGACGTTCGACGACGAGTTCCTGTTTGTCATCGCCTGCAACGCCAGGTCCGTCGGGTCGCGAATGAGACTGGCTCCCCGCGCGGAATTGGATGACGGCAAGATCGACGTCGTGGTGGTCCGCCAGACTTCGCGACTGCAGATGCTGAGGCTCTTCGCCCGGGTGTTTGACGGTTCGCACGTTTCTTTGCCGTGCGTCGAGTACTATCAGGTGCGCCGGTTCGCCATCGAGTCGGACGGCCACGAACCGCTCGACCTTGACGGTGAGATTAAAGGCTCCGTGCCGATGTGCGCGGAGGTGATACCCGGTGCGTTGCGAGTTTTCGTCTGAGCACCTATCAGAACGTGTTTTGAAAATGGTTGCAGCTCTTCCAAGGGTGCCACTGCTGGCTTGTCCAGCAGTGTTTTTCCAGGGAAATTCGCTTCGCACTGCTGGACAAGCCAGCAGTCCCGGCGCGCCGGGATTTCAAAACACGTTCTCAGAGAACCGACTGGCTGTGTCGGGAGCCGGCGCCTGAGCAGAGCGCTTCAGACTCTGCTCGCCGGCGCTGGGCTATCGCATGAAGCACGGCGCCTGGGCGGCCGGTGCCCTCCCCTTCTCACTTCACCCTTCACCCTTCTCACTTCCCGGTTCTACGGGATCAAGGGGTGGGTGTAGTCGAACTGGCCGGCCGGCGGTCCCATGCTGGCCAGCCAGATCATCAGGCCGATCAGCACACCGAACACCACGACGACCAAGACGAGATTGATGCGATCGCGGCGAAGCTGTTCCTTGCCGACCGCTTCCTCACCCGATCCGAGGTTCGCTTTCTGAGGCGATTTTCCAACGGTAGTCATCGCCCAACCTCCTTTCCGCAAGACCCTTGAAGCGACACCGCTTCCCAACTTAATTGTACGTCAAGGGTCAATCAGGGGACGTTGCGGCGAGTTGCCGAATCAGGCGAAAAGGCGGGAGCGAATGGTAGGGTGGGCATTGCCCACCGGGCATGGCACCCCGTCGGCATTAACGATTCTGGCGGGCGACGGCCCACCCTACGAGCGTTACACGCTTCCGGCCTTGACCAGCTTGGCGAAATGCTCGAACGAGCGGTCGTAGGTCCGTTCGGCGTCGTCCGGGAAGCAGCACCCCGGCAGTTGTCGCGACCGGAGGTGGTATTGCAGACATTCACAGCAGACCCCCTTGCGCGAGCAGGGCGAGTAGGTGCAATTGCACGATTCCAGGTTACGGTCTTGATTGCACTCCATGATCGGTCACTCCCAGGTTTTGCTCGTGATGGTCATGCCACGGGCAAAGTCTACCCGGAAACGGGGCAGCGCGTCAAACGGGTACGGCACGGGTCGCTGGCGGGCTTGTAGCGTGGCCCAGGAGGCTCCGTCACACCGGTTGCAGAAGCAGCCGATGCCACCCGAAACGGTAGCCGGCGTCGTTGTTTTCTGGCCCAATGGGGCTACAAGATGGGTATTCTTGGGCAAGTTTGTTGATTTTTCGCCCGCCCGGTTGCAAATCTTGGTTTATGTTTTCAAACAGGTAGGAGTGTTTCTCCCGTGAGCGGAATTGCTCGAACCGGTACGAACCGGACAATCCGCTGCATCCGTAGAAGCGGCAAGGAGGATCGGCGCGGCCGTCGCGGCGCGCGACGGATTGGTTGACAGGCCGGCGCGACGCTGGTCTGATGAAGGAAGTTGTTTTCCCTCAAACGCGGAGTGAGAAAAATGAATCGCTCTCTAGCGCGTGGTTTGTTGCTCG
The DNA here is from genome assembly GCA_964637625.1 of uncultured Planctomycetaceae bacterium. Classification (GTDB taxonomy): domain Bacteria; phylum Planctomycetota; class Planctomycetia; order Pirellulales; family Thermoguttaceae; genus UBA11386. Next base: position 16,484 of record CAZWWC010000034.1, on the reverse strand, counting down.
CGTGCGTCGTGGTTCTGCTGCTTTGTGTCTCGACGCCGAGCTATGCCTGTAAGTGTCTCGATTGCCTTTGTCCTTGGAACTGGTTTGGCGGCGCGGGATCGGCGACGACGTATGCGCCGCCCTACAGCCCGGTGACGACCGTTGCACCGGCGTACACACCCGCCAGTGCGTGCAGTCCGTGCGCGGCGACGTGCAGCCCGTGCGCCAGCGCGTGCGGCCCGAGCGTGGCTTGCTATGAGCCTTGCGCGACGCGGACCTGCTGCTACGTCCCGCAGACGTGCTATCGGACGGTCTATCGCATGGTGCCGGTGACCACCTGCCAGGCCCTCAGGAGCTGTGATTTTTGCTCGGGGTGTCCGGTGACGTCCTATCGGCCGGTGACCACGTACCAGCGTTGTGCCCAACTAATTCCGTATACGACCTACCGGGCGGTCTGGTCGAATCCTTGCGTGACTTCCTACGCGCCCTGCGCGACGTCGTGCCCGATTGGCGGCACGACGTCGGTGGTGAGCCCGGCGGCTTCGTTGCAGCCGTTGCCGTCCAATGGGTTGGGAACCAAAACATTCGCCGCTCCGCCGTCGCCCAGTTCGACGCCCGGCGCAGCGACGACACCGGGGATACGCAGCCAGGAGAAGCCGATCCTGGATCCGGGGATGAAGCCGATTCCCGAGCCCGACATTCAGCCGAATTCGCTAAGGCGCTCCGCGCCGGTCGGTCCGTCCGATCAAACGGCTTCGCGCCGGGCGCGCCGGGTCGTCTACCTCGGTGCGGCCCCCACTGCCAAGCGCGTGACGCAGCAGACCGGGCCGATCGATTTTGGCGGATGGAAGTCTGCACGTAACTGACGAGTGCCCGCAAGACCGATATTGCCCAAGGGCCTCCGCACCACGGACCGATTCTCTTCGGGCCTTCGTGCGGAGGCCCGTTTTCTTTCCACGGTCTGGGCCGCATTTCTCACCAGCCGAGGACGGCTGGTGACAGTGTGCCATCCCGGCGCGCCGGGAAAGCAGTGCTGCCCCAAACCCCAAGCACTGCTTACCTTCCGGCAAGCAGTGGCACACCGCGGTGAGCAATCTGGTCTGGGCCTGCCGGCTCGGGGCCTCGCTGGTCGAGGCGGCCGCAACACGTTAGAATCATGACGGTTAGCTCCACAACGTAGCGTCGTCCCAGGAAATCGGACCGAGCCGCCGCCGCCATGCCAGCCAATCTGACTGCCCAGTATCTCAAGGCCGAGGAAGAGTATCGCCGGGCAACGACTCCGGAGGAGGAGCTCAAGTGTCTCCAGGTGATGCTCCAGGAGATCCCCAAGCATAAGGGAACCGATCACCTCCAGGCGTCGCTGAAGTCGAAAATCGCCAAGCTGAAGCGGGACATTGCCGCGGATAAGAAAGCCGGCAAGAAAAGCCGGGGCGTCCGCATTCCACGGCAGGGAGCCGGCACGGCGATTCTGTTGGGGGGGCCAAACTCGGGCAAGAGCCAACTGGTGCGGAGGCTGACCCGGGCAACTCCCGAGGTGGCTCCCTATCCGTTCACGACCCAACTGCCCACGCCCGGCATGATGCCCTGGGAAGACGTGACGGTTCAACTGATCGACACGCCGCCGATTACGGCCGACTTCATCGAATCGTACACCTATGGTCTGATCCGGGCGGCCGACCTGGCTCTGTTGTTGGTCGACCTCGGCGCGGACGAGGGCATCCAGCAATGCCGGGACGTCCTGGACAAACTCGACGACACGAAGACCCGATTGGGCAAAACTTCGTATCTCGACGAGGAAGACGTCGGGCTGTCCTACACGCAGACGCTCTTGGTGCCCAACAAGATCGATCTGCCCGAGGCGGCCGGGCGCCTTGAGCTGCTCGGCGAGCTGCTTGCGGTCGACCTGCCCGAATACGCCATCTCGGCCGAGCATGGAACGGGTCTGGAGCAACTCCGCCGCGAGATCTACCGGCGGATGGACGTGGTGCGGGTCTACACGAAGCTGCCCGCGGCCAAGGCGCCCGACATGGACCGGCCCTTCACGCTCCGCCGCGGGCTGACGCTTCTGGATCTGGCCGGCCAGGTGCACAAGGACTACATCGAAGGGCTCAAGTTCGCCCGCGTGTGGGGCGCGGCGGTCCACGACGGCACAACCGTCAAAGGCGACTACGTGCCGCATGACAAGGACGTCGTTGAATTGCACATGTAAAGGAGAAAAGGGGAAAAGGGGGGAGAAAAGGGTGGCTGGGGCATAGCGAAGCGATGCCCCAGAGGGGCCGGGTAGCACCGGTTCTTTGAACCGGTGTCGCGAAGCGACAAGAGGTTGCTGAATCGGCAGATCAAGACCTCTTGTGCCTACGGCACCCAGGTTCAAGAACCTGGGCTACCCATTGAATTGCACATGGTATGTGAGAGCAGGACATGAAGATCCACGAATACCAGGCGAAGCAGATTTTCCGCTCGGCCGGCGTGGCGGTGCCCGAGGGCGTCGTCGTCCAAACGCCCCAAGAGGCGGCCAACGCGTTTGCTATGCTCGCCGCCACCCCGGTGGTGGTCAAGGCGCAGATCCACGCCGGCGGACGGGGCAGGGGAACGGTGGCGGACGTGCCGGACCAACACGGCGTCGAGCTGGTCCACGACAGCCAGGCGGCGGCCCGCGTGGCCCAGAACCTGTTGGGCCATCGACTGGTGACCGTCCAGACCGCTCCCGAAGGCCAGGTGGTCCGGCGAATCCTGTTGGAAGAAGGCTGCCGTATTGAGCAGGAGCTTTACCTGGGCATCGTGGTCGATCGCGCCGCGGCCATGCCCGTGCTGATGGTCTCCTCGCGCGGCGGCATGGATATCGAACAGGTCGCATCGGAGGAGCCCGAGGTCATCTTCCGCGAACCGTTCGATCCGGATCGGGGCTTGCAGAGTTTCCAGTCGCGCAAGCTCGCGCGGAAGCTGGGACTGACCGGTCCGATGGTTCGCCAGGCCGATCGTTTCATGCGACGGCTTTGCCGGGTGTTCGTCGAGTGCGATTGCAGTCTGCTGGAGGTCAATCCCCTGGTGGTCACGGCCGGCGGACGGCTTCTGGCCCTGGACGCCAAGATGAACTTCGACGAGGGCGCCCTGTTTCGTCATCCGGAATTGGCCGAGCTGCGCGATCTGGCCGAGGAGCAACCGGCCGAGATCCATGCCGGCGAGGAAGGGCTCAGCTACGTGAAGCTCGCCGGGAACATCGGTTGCCTGGTCAACGGGGCGGGCCTGGCGATGAGCACCATGGACCTGATCAAGCTCCACGGCGGCGAGCCGGCCAACTTTCTGGACGTCGGCGGCGGAGCCAGCGTGCACCAGGTGACCGAGGCGTTTTCGATCCTGTTGGCCGATCGCGACGTCCGGGCCGTGCTGGTCAACATCTTCGGCGGGATCATGCAATGCACGACCATCGCCGAGGCGATCCTGGCGGCCTACCGCTCGGTCGGCTTCAACGTGCCGCTGGTCGTGCGGCTCGAAGGAACCGACGTCGCGGCGGGCCGACGCATCCTGGCCCAAAGCGGCGTGAACCTCATCATGGCCGAGACGTTGACCGAAGCCGGCCGGAAAGTTGTCGCCGCGGCCGGTGACGGAGTTGAAGAATGAGCACGGAGACACCAAGAAAGGGTGTGAGTATATCACGGGTAGCACCGATGTTTTTCCGCGCTAGACGTTGCCACTGCGGACCAGCGCGACCGGAAAAACGTCGGTGTTGCCAACGACAACGAGAGGATTGCTCGTGGATCGTCCATGACCTCTTGCCGCTGCGCGGCACCGACGATTCTGCGTTTGTGTCGTATGCAAGTAACAAAGCCTGCCCCGCAGAATCATCGGTGGTACCCAGTTATTCCTCTGCTTGTCACATACGGGAAACGTGTCCATGAGCATACTCGTCGACAAGCACACCCGGGTCATTTGCCAGGGAATCACCGGCAGCGCGGGCCGGTTTCACACCCGGCAATGCCTCGAATACGGCACGCAACTCGTCGGCGGCGTGACGCCGGGCAAAGGCGGCGCGACCGTCGAGGACGTCCCTGTCTTCGATACGGTCGCCGAAGCGGTCGACGAGACCGGGGCGACGGCGACGATGGTCTTCGTCCCGCCGGCCTTTGCCTCCGACGCGATCCTCGAGGCGGTCGACGCGGGCATCCGACTGATCGTCGCGATCACCGAGGGCATTCCCGTCTTGGACATGGTCCGCACGCTGGACGTCGTGCGACGATCCGACTCGGTGTTGATCGGGCCGAACTGCCCGGGCATCATCACGCCCGAGGAGTGCAAAATCGGCATCATGCCCGGCTATATTCACCGGCGCGGTCCGATCGGCGTGATCAGCCGCTCGGGCACGCTCACCTACGAGGCGGTGTGGCAACTCACGCAGCTCGGGCTGGGCCAGTCGACCTGCATCGGCCTGGGGGGCGATCCGTTGGTCGGCTCGTCGTTCGTCGACATGCTCCGGCGCTTCAAGGACGACGAGCAAACCGAGGGCGTGCTGCTGATCGGAGAAATCGGCGGCGTGGCCGAGCAGCAGGCCGCCGCCCAGATCGCCGAGCATTTCGACAAACCGGTGGCCGCGTTTGTTGCCGGGCGAACCGCGCCGCCGGGCAAACGGATGGGACACGCCGGGGCGATCATCTCCGGCTCTCAAGGCACGGCCGACGAGAAAGTGGCCGCGCTGGAAGCGGCCGGCATCGAAGTGGCCGGGAGCCCGGCCGAAATGGGCCTGGCCATGCAAAGGGCCATGGAACGCGATTAGAGGTTCTCGCTGGGTGGTGCCCACCCTACAGAAAAGACCGTCAACGCGACTCCGTGTCACGCGTAGCGCGCCATCAACGAATCCATCAGCCGCGGCGAGAGGCGATGGAGCCCGTAGAACACCTTGCCCAAGCGGTAAGGGATGATCGCGTGCCGGCCCTTGCGCATGGCCTTGATCGTCGCGGCGGCCACGGTCTGGGCGCTGACCGGCTTATGCTCGGGCCACGCCGGTTCGCCCTTCTTTTCCAGGACCGAATCGAAAAACTCGGTCTCGGTCGTACCGGGGCTGACGACCAGCACGTCGATCCGGTTGCGGACCAGCTCGGTCCGCAGCGCCTCGCTGAAACCTTGCAGGGCGAACTTGCTGGCCGAATACTCGCTGCTGTAGGGCGTGGCGCGCAAGCCGAGGATCGAGCTGATGTTGACGATGATCGGCCCGGTGCCCTTGCCCAACAGCGGCAGTGCCAGCCGGATCAACTCGACCGGCGCGAAGAAGTTCACTTCCATCACGCGGCGCAGCCGATCGGGATCGGCGTCCTCGAACGAGCCCATCGCCCCGACGCCCGCGTTGTTGACCAGCGTGTCCAGGCCGCCGAAACGCTCTTGGGCCGTGCTGATAAGCTTCTGGCGCGTGGCCGGCTCGGTCACGTCGCCGGCAACCGTGGCCACGGTGCCGCCGGCCGACTCGATCGTGACGCGCAGCTCGTCGAGCCGGTCTTCGCGCCGCGCGCCGGCCACGACCTTCGCGCCCTCTCGGGCCAGCTCGACGGCCAAGGCGCGCCCGATGCCGCTGGAGGCACCGGTGACGATTGCCCGAGAACCTGAGATTTCACGCCTGGCCATCGAGATTCCTTTCGTTTGTGCTCCACCGGAGAGTGACAGTAGTCCCAAGTTTGGCTGGCTGACACCGCAGCCGGTCATCCTGAGCGCAGCGAAGGATCTCGATTGTCCCAGGAGATTCTTCGCTGCGCTCAGGATGACAATGCCGGGTTTCAATAAAACTTGGAACTACTGAGGGATTCTGTGGGCTTCCGCCCACAGCTACTATGTACCACCTGCTGCCCGCTGCCTACTGCCTACTGGCGTCGCCGTGGGGTTGAATCTGGACGTCCTCCTGGCGGATCGCGCCGAGATGCCGCTGGGGCAGGCGGCAGTGGATCGTCACGCGGCCGTTTTGATAGTGCTTTGAGAAGATCTCTCCCTGGGCCGCAAGATAGGCCATCAGGCGCCCGTTGTCCACGCCCATCTCGACGTCGAGCTCGAGAAACCGTCGACTCAGCGCCCGGCTGACCGCCACGGCCAGCTCTTCCAGTCCACGTCCCGTCTTGGCACTGATCGGCACGGCACCGCTGTAGCGACTGAGCAGGGCATCGAGCCTCGCCCGATCGGGCAGCGTGTCGATCTTGTTCAACACCAGCAACGTGTTCTTCTTGTCGATGCCGATTTCCTCCAAAACGCGATACGCCGCCGCGATCTGCTCACAGACGGCCGTGTGGCCGGCGTCGGCCACGTGCAACAGGAGGTCGGTCTGCCGGGCTTCTTCCAAGGTCGCCTTGAAGCTTTCGATCAGATGGTGTGGAAGATCGCGAATGAACCCGACCGTGTCGCTCAGCAGCACGGGCCCCCAGCCGGGCAACTGCCACCGCCGCGTGCGCGTGTCGAGCGTGGCGAACAGGGCGTCCTGCACGAAAACATCGGCGCCGGTCAGTGCATTTAGAAGCGTGCTCTTCCCGGCGTTCGTGTAGCCGACCAGCGAGACGGTCATCCGATCGCGCCGCGCGGCCACCTCGCGCTGCTTACGACGTTCGATGGCTGCCAGATCGCGCCGCAAGTCGCGGATTCGCTTGCCGGCCAACCGGCGGTCGACCTCCAACTGCTTTTCGCCCGGGCCGCGCAGCCCGACGCCACCCTGCGCCTGGCGCGACAGGTGCGTCCACATCCGTTTCAGCCGCGGCATGGCGTACTGGAGCTGGGCCAGCTCGACGGCAAGACTCGCCTGATGGGTTTGGGCCCGTCGGGCAAAAATGTCCAGAATCAGCTCCGTCCGATCGAGCACCTTCACGCCGACGGCCTTCTCCAGGTTGCGCGTCTGCGCCGGGCTCAGGTCGTTGTCGAAGACGATCAAATCGGCGTCGGTCGCCTCGGCCAGCAGGCGCAGTTGCTCGACCTTGCCGCTGCCCAGATAGGTTGAGCTGACCGGCTGATGGCGTGGTTGCGTGAGCGAGCCGACGACCGCCACCCCGGCCGTCTTGGCCAGGCCCGCCAACTCCCAGAGCGGATCCTCCCCGTAGGTCCGCTGGGGCGAGAGCAGGCCGACCAGAATGGCCGCCTCGGACTGGACACTGTCGGTTCGGGTGAGCTCTTTCACGCGTAGGGTTTCCGTCGGATTATCCCGTGGGCTTTTCCCGTGGGCTCCCGCCCACGGCTATTATACTGCCAACTGCCTGCTGCCAACTGCCTGCTGCCTGCTGCCTACTGCCTGCTGCCTACTGCCTACTGCCTACTGCCTGCTGCCTACTGCCTGCTGCCTACTGCCTGCTGCCGGCTACTGCTCAGAGATCAGGTGACAATAGCTCTCGTAGCGCCGCTCGTCCAACCGGCCGTCGGCCACGGCGTCCTTCACGGCGCAGTCGTCCTCGTGGGTATGCGTGCAGTCGGGAAAGCGGCAAAAGTTCACATAGGGCCGAAGGTCGCGGAAAAAGCCGGCCACTTCCTCGGGGATGACGTCCCAAAGCTCGAACTGGCGGATGCCCGGCGTGTCGACCACGTAGCCCCCGCAACCCAGCGGGATCAGCTTGGCGGTGCTCGTGGTGTGGCGGCCCTTTTGCGACTCGGTGCTGATGGCCGAGACGCGCAGCTGCAGCGACGGATCGACGCGATTCAACAGCGACGACTTGCCCACGCCGCTCTGGCCGGCCAGCACGCTCTGGCGATCGGTCAACAGCCGCCGGAGCCGGTCGACCCCGAAACCCGTCTTAGCGCTGAGCAAGAGGACCTGGTAGCCCATCTGGCTGTAGACGCCCACCAACGGCTGAAACGCGGCCGGCTCGACCAGATCGACCTTATTGATGCACACCGCCGGCCGAATGCCGCTCTTCTCGGCCGTGATCAACAACCGGTCGATCAGATTCGGCTTGATCCGGGGCTCGGCCGTGCTCGTGACGATGAGCACCTGGTCGACGTTGGCCACCAACACGTGCCGCCGGCCGCGACTCGTTCGGCAGAGACACCCGCGGCGCGGTTCGACGCGTTCGATCAGCCCTTCGCACGTCTGCTCGTCGGTGTTTTCCACCGGGCGGAAGAGGATCCGATCGCCGACCGCCACCACGTGGCGCTGGTCGGTGCTGAGCGTTTTGAGCAGGCGCCGCGTGGCGCATTGATAGAGCGTGCCGTCTTCGGCTCGGACCGTGCTCTTGAGCCCTTGCAGACAGAGCACCCGGCCGGGCCGGCACTTCTGCGGATCGACGTCCAAGTGGACACCCAGCCCCGGCGCGTCGGCGTCTTCGGCCTCGGTTCCACGGACGGTCCGCTGTCGGGCCAGTTCGCCCTTGCCGCTGATCCGCTCGTCCCTGGGCGTGTCCTCTTCCTCGAAGCCGTGCTGTTGGAACTCGCGCGTCAAGTCGGTTCGGCGGGTACGAGCCGAACGGTTCTTGCGAAAAGGAGCTCGGATTTGCTGCTTCTTTTTCTTCCCCATCGAGCGGGCAGTTCTGACTCTTGAGCCTCGAAGTAGGAGTCCTGGGAGGGCGAACCTCCCGGTGAGCCGAACCTTCTCCTCACACTTCGTCCCGGCGCGCCGGGACTCGCCCTCCCATCTTCCGACAGAACCTAGACCGGACGGTCCGGCGAGCGGAGTTCGTCGGGACCGTCGCCGGTAATTTCAAAGCGAATTTGGCCCTCGTGACGCGGTTTCGGCCGGCTCGGCTTCTTGACGCGAAATTCCTTTTTGAGCCCCGCGCGGTCAAGGAGCGACTTGCCGAAGATGTCGGTCTCGGCCTCGTCGGGCGGGGGCGGGCCCACCGCCCCGAGTTCCGCCGGCGAATAGTTCACCTGGTACCTGTGCTTGGACACCGAAAGGACGTCGCCCGGATCGAGACGTTTCTCCGTCACCCGAAGTCCGTTCACCTTTACGCCGTTGCGGCTGTTCTTGTCGCGAACATACCAGTATCCGCCGTTGACGAACAACTGGCAGTGATGGGCCGAGACGTTGGAGAATCGCAACACAATATCGCAGGTTTCGCGCCGGCCGATCAACAGGTTCTTCTTGAGTAGGGGGATGGGATCACCACCGCCCTGTGGGATGAGTTCACCGAACATACGTGTGTCTCTTGAGGGCAACTGGAAGACACTCTAGGATGGTATATAATACAACACTAACCATTTTAGACGGGTGTGAGTTTGGCGTCAACCAAACGTGACCCCCACCGATCGGTGCCTTTTTGGCGGTCGCAGGGCCTGCGATACTATCGGCTGGGCACCTTTTTCGAGCGACTTTTCGGGCAGCGCGTCTGGAAGGTGAGCGTGGAGGCGGGCCTCGGCTGTCCCAATCGCGACGGGACGCTCGGCACGGCCGGCTGCCGGTTCTGCAACCCGGCCTCGTTCAGCCCAAGCCGACGCCGCCCGCCGGAGACGATCACCGAGCAGATCCGCCACGGCGCGGCCCGGCTTGCGCGCCGCTACGGCGCCGGACGGTTCGTGGCCTATTTCCAGCCGGGCACGAACACCTATGCACCACTGGAACGTCTGCGTGCCTGTTACGAAGAGGCGCTTGAGTGTCCGTCGGTCGTCGGCCTGATCGTGGGAACCCGGCCCGACTGCGTGGCCGACGACGTGCTCGACCTGCTCGCCCGACTGGCCCGAGCAAGTTGGGTCTCGATCGAACTGGGCCTGCAATCCATGCACAACCGCTCGCTCGATTGGCTCGGCCGGGGCCACGACCACGACGCCTCCGCCGACGCGGTGACTCGCGCGCGGCAGCGCCGGCTGCACGTCGGCGCGCACCTGATTCTCGGTTTGCCGACCGAGACGCGCGACCAGATGATCGCCACGGCCGACGAACTCTCGCGGCTTCAGATCGACGCCGTGAAGCTGCACAATCTCTACGTCGCGCCGGATACGCGCCTGGCCGAAGACTATGCGTCGGGCCGATTGGCGCTACCCAGCCGCGATCAGTACGTCGATTATGTGGTTGCTTTTCTGGAACACCTGCGGCCCGACTGTGTCATCGACCGGCTCAGCAGCGACGCCCCGCCGCAGTACCTTATCGCGCCGGAGTGGTGTCGGGAGAAAGCAGGCGTCCGCCGGGCCGTCGAAGCGGAACTCCAGCACCGCGACACGTGGCAAAGTAAGAAGTACGAAGTAAGAAGTCAGAAGGATGAAGGATGAAGGATTATTCCTTGGTTTCCTTTGCTTTCTTAATGATCGTTGTCAGGATGGCGATCAGTTGATTTGCCTCATCGGTCAGTTTGGCCAAGCGGTTTTCGGGAAGCACGTCGGACGCTGCCAACAGCCGAAGCCAGTAGTGAGTCTCTCTCGCTTCTTTGCGGGCAATAGAATACTTGGCGATGAAATCAGGCTTGCTCTGTGCAGCCTGACCCTCCTCGACATTCGCCCCGATCGAAGTGCCGGATCGCAACAACTGTTTGGCAAGTGTGCGTGAAACGCCCGGCTGCGCATCCAAGTGACGACATAGCTTAACCACGCGCGTCGCGAACCGAAACGTCCGCTCCGGCAAATCCCGCACGGCATGCCCCCTTCTTCCTTCGTCCTTCTTCCTTCTGACTTCTTCCTTCTAATGTCCGCAGCCCGGGCAGCCGCTGACGCAATTGGGGTTGTCGATCGCGAAACCGCGGCCCATCGGCCCGTCCTTGAAGTCGATCGTCGTCCCGTCGAGGTGCAAGGCGAACTTCTTCTTCGTGACCAGCTTGACTCCGTACTGGTCGAAACAGGTGTCCACCGCCGGATCGAACTTGGTGTCGAAACCCAGCGCGTATTGCAGACCGGAACATCCCCCGCCGGCCACACCCATTCGAAGGTAGGTGCCCTCTTCCAGTTTCTGCGAGTCGAAAATCTGTTTGATTTCCACCGCGGCAGCCTCGGTCAACGTCACACCCATGGTCTTGCTCCGCTATTAGAATGGTAAATTCAGTAGTTCCAAGTTTGACTAGCTGACACCGCAGCAGGTCATCCCGAGCGAAGCGAAGGATCTCGATCCCGGCGCGCCGGGAAGGAGATCCTTCGCTTCGCTCAGGATGACAATGACAGATCTCAATAGAATGTGGGACTACTGAAACTGGCGTGTAGTCTAGTGCTTTGTCAGGCTTAAACTTACGGGTTCGATTCTTCGTAACTCATTGGCACTGCTGGACAAGCCAGCAGTGGCACCCGAATTCTTAGGTTTGACAAAGCACTAGTCTACCTAATACTACACACAGGCAGGCGAAAGTCCAACCGACCCGCCCAAATTAACTATGTCTGAAGCAGACGTGCTCGAAGTGGGTTTCTCAACAAAGAGTCTCCGGCCCTCCAATACCTTGTCTATTGCACAAGCAGAAGCGGCCTGGCATCGGCTATCGTTCGGAACACCGCCAGCAGTGCCTCTTCGTAGTCGGTCACGTCGCTTCCACCGGGAACATTGAAATGAGTGCCGTGGGTGATTTGGGCGATTTCTTCCATCAGCGCCGTATCGGCCGCATTACCGAGGCTGATGGTGACAATCGGGTATCCGTGCCCGGCCGCCTCGGCCGCCTGGTCCAGCGCGTACTGTCTTCCAGAAGTCGTGCCGCCGGGTCGGTTGGCTATCCCGTCCGTCATCAGCACGATCATCTTCTTTGCACCCGCGCGACCGCTGCGTTGCAGCTCTTGCCATCCTTCGCGAATTCCAGCACCGATGTTGGTGTAGTTGTCGTAGTGTGCCGCCTGACGGTCTCTGACGATATCCTCAACCGCCACGAAATCCGTCGTGAGGGCTTGCTCCAACAACGCTTCCTGGGAAGGTGAGTTATAGATGACCAGCGCCACACGATCGTCGCAATCGACCTCCTGAACATACTCCATGAACACACCTACCGTATCCTTGACGGCGCCAATGGGCTGAGCACTCACCTTCCAGAGATCGGGCGTTTCCTGATTCTTCGGTTTCCTCTCCAGCCAGTAGTTGATCAGGGTCAAGAAGCCGTATTTCTTTCTGTAGTCAGCCTTGGCGGGGTAATTGTAGTAACTCTTGACGTAGTTGATGTAGTCATTCCAACTCCCGGACGGATAGGGATAGGCAACGTCATTTATTCCTAGCGTCTGTTTGATGACGCTGTTGTCGGCGGACGAAATATAGACCGGCTCGAACTGCAGGTCGCCGATCACGGGCGAGCCCAAATCCTCGTAGATCTCCAGCAGGTTGGTTTCGACGGCCTCGCGCGAACCCTCTCCATACTCATGGATTCTCCGCAGCTCGCTGTCGTCGTTCATCGAGCCCGAGAAGTCAAGCACCAAGGCGATGTCGCGGGGTTGATAGCGAGCGATGGCCTCTGCTTTGACTTCGAAGCTGTTGACGCCGATCACGCGAGCAAAGAAGAGGGTCGGATGCTCATAGGAGGCACAGACACGGATCGCGGAAGGCAGTGCTTCGGTTTGGGAGAATACCCTGGTCTGCGGATCCCACTCGCCGGCTTCGGTCTCGAAATCCTCTTCATGTTCGGCCAGCCACGCCATCAGCTTGGCCTGACGATCTTCGCTGTCCAACAGGACTTGCCTGCCGACCGCATTGCATAACAGTACGTCCAGCGCGGCGAGATTGGCTGCGTCGACGCCGTCGACCAGGTTGCCCGCTCCGGCCAGTGCAGCGGCGTCCACGGCCCGATCCATCTCTCCCTGCACGGCCATCATGTAGCCGATGTCAATCGAAAACGCCAAACAGGCAATCAGGAAAACCACCAAGATCGCCACGAAGACAGCCACGGCGCCTCTCCGTCGATGGCCACCAAGAGACTCTCTACCCCCTCTCGGCGAGTTGCTCTGGATGTGCATTTTGAAGTACCTCCTCGCAAGTCTCCGGAATCCGAAAGTCGACCCCGGTGGTTTCGAACAGGTACCCTGAACGATCTCAAGCAATCGATCATCCTGTCGGCGATCACCTACGGACGATCGAAACACTTGTGGATTGGAAACCCGTCGAAACGACCGTTGTGTCCGATCGGACTCCTCCCTACCAATGAAGTATGCCCAACAAACGCAGACGAATTGACGCAATGAGACGAGAACCAAAAAAGACGAGAGAAGCCGCTCCCGCGCTCTGAGCAACCTCTCTCTATTGAAACTCTATGTCATTCTCCGCCAAGGGCCACTCAATCTCGAGAAACTCCCCCCAACAGAGGGCAAGATTTTTTCTGAGCCGAGCCTTCCTCCCGTGTTGCGGCTCGGCTGCGAAACTCCCCCTCCCCCTCCCGGGAAGCCCTTCCAGACGCTAGCGCACGATGTGCACGCGCTGGCTGACGAAGTCACTCGTGTCGCCATCATCGTCGATGATCGCAACGTGAGAAGACTAGGGTCAGTAGTTCCAAGTTTGGCTGGCTGACACCGCAGCAGGTCATCCTGAGCGCAGCGAAGGATCTCGATGGTCCAAGGAGATTCTTCGCTACGCTCAGAATGACAATGCCAGGTCTCGATGAAATTTGGAACTACTGAGGGTTAGAAGACGGGTGCCAATAGGTGTCTGCAGCTCGTGTTGTGCTGGTGACAAAGCCCCACTGGCACCCTGGCCAAAACACCATGATGTAAACGGAACCTTAACGTGCAAGGTGAACGCGCTGGCCGACGAAGTCGCTCGTGTCGTCGTCGCCGGGAATCGAATTCGGATCTTGGACCATCGACGGCTGGACGAGGACGTACTTGTCCGAGGCCGCCCCGGTCATCTTGAAATCCATGACGCGAATGCCCACGAATCGGCAAACCGTAAACCAGGTATTGTCCCCCTGCCCCTGGACGTCGTTATACAGTATGATCGTCTTCGGCAAGCCGACCACGTCGGCCAGGGCGTGTTTCATGCTGGCGGTTATGCCGCAATCGCCGTTGAGCTCCAGCGTGCCGTTGAGCTCCAGCGTGCCGGTGACCTCATCGAGCTTCAACTGGCCACCGTACGGGACCAGATCGGCCGCGTTGGGTCCCTCACGGATCTGACGCCACAGGTCCGGCGCCCCGTTGCCATGATCGCCGATGTCGACCGTGCCGAAATTGCCCGGCGTGATCCCGCTATTACCGTGCTCCTTGTCCGGAAACATCTTGATCTCCGGAATTCCGTCGGGCCCGGTCGAAACGGTCTTCGTTTCCGGATCATAGGCCCAATTGTCGTCTCCACCGTTGGCCAACAAATCGTCCCAATCCTCCTCCTTGATCACGAATGGCATCAACGTGCCTTCCCCGTCCTCGTCGTCGTCAAAACCGCTCGTGTTGTCCGTTTCGAAAACGGCAACGGCGCTGGCCGAGACCCGAGCCGTGTCCAAGCCGAAAATCCGTGCGAAGAACAAGGAAATGGTCGTGTTCCGGGCCGGGTCACACACCACCGTCACCTTCACGGCGTTCGGATTGTTCGGATCCGAGTAGGACATCGTCTCGCTCAAATCATTGGGATTCTCCAGGCGTCCGAAAGAAACGTCCTCGACCACGTCGAACGTCCCGCTGGCCGATACCGAGTAGTTGATATCTTGCAGCGCCGCGCAGTTCCTGGCCTTCTGCTCCGCCGCCGCCATCACCACGCCGATCTCCTCGGTCAAGCGGTCGTTGCCGACCATCTCCCAGCCGGCAGCCAGTGCGGCGGCATCCGCCGCGTTCTGCGCTTGGGTCCGCACCATGCACAAATAGCCCACGTCGATCGTGAAGGCCAAACACGCAATCAGGAAAACCACCAAGACCGCCGCAAACACGATCACGGCGCCTCGGCGTCGCCGGCCAGCAATAGGCTTCCCGGTAGTTCTCAACAAGCTGCTCTTTCTCTGCATTCTGAAAAGCCTCCTCGCAAGAGCCCCGACTTCGGAACGTGACCGCGGCGGCCCTAGGCGTTCACACCGCAACGATTCAAAGGGCCCAACAATCGCCTCGGCGGTCGCCCACCGTCGATCGAGACCCTTCTGTCGTGGGGAACTCGTCGAAACCGGTGTCGCGTCCGCACCGACCCTTCAACACCAACAACGCCCGCCCGTCAGACGTGGGCGGATTCTCGCAACGTGAAAAGCAACAAGGAGAAACGCGAAGAGTTAGTCTCTCTATGTGAAATCTATGCTATTTCCCGCCGGGAGCAACTCAATCGAGCGGGACTCCCCCACGAGAGGTATTCTCTGCATCCTTTCGCGGCCCTGTCGACCCTTCGTTTGCCTGCCGTAGAGGTAACGGAGGTTACAAGCCGACGAGTCGCTCCCAAGCGGCTGCGGCTGCGTGGCTTCTGCAAGAGAACCGATCCCTGCGAGAAACCGCCGCCGGCCCGCGCCGGGCCACCCTCAAGCGGTGTGCTCGCTCGGCTCCTCCGGCCGGCCGTCGCCCACGGCCTGGGCGTCCATTGACAGGCACGTTTCACAGCAGGTACGATGTTTCCCGCCCGTCCGAGCGGTCCGTTGGGGAGTCCCGCGCGACGCGGACCGACGCTCGTCTCTGGAGCGGGCACAGGGCGATTAGCTCAGTTGGCTAGAGCGCCACGTTTACACCGTCACAATGTCTCCAAGAACGTTGACGCAACGACTTATAAGAAAAGAACTTGCGGAATCGAGTTCTGCTGGTCGATCTCGGCGCTCCACTTTTGCTCCATCTTTGCCTCCCTGTTACGTCCAAAATAGGTATGACAGGTGAAATAGGCCGAGAACCCGCCTGCCATCCAACGGAGAGGTTATAATGGGCGCATGGACCAAGCACGCGAAGATGAGTGGCTGATGCACGTTGCCGCCGGGACCGATCCACTGACGGCCCTAGCCGCCCTGCCGCGTGACGAGGACAAGGAGGGGCAGCAAACGATGGGCGTCTACCGCAAGCCCGCCAGCTGGCTGACCAGCTTCCTGGTGCTGCTCTGCCTGTTGATGACCGCTCTGCTCTTTCTGCTCTAGCTCTCGCCCACGGCCAAAACTGGATGGCGCTGACGCCATTTCAGCCCGAGGTTCGGTCATCTTATACCGACCCGGGGCGAAAGGACGCCAATTGAACTTTTTCTGCGAGGTGCCGCGTCGATCGGACCTCGTATCCGACGGTTGATATTTGCGTTCTACAAGGTCCTGGACAAACCCGCGGGATAGTCCTGAATGAAAGATGAACTCGCAGCCCACATGACGAGCAATCCACGTGTTCTCCTCATGGACTGGATTGCCGACCAGGCAACCGCTTCTCGCGCGAGGATGTTTAAGGAACTTGGGACTGTGCCACGCACGGATCGTCTCCAGTGACGCGATGCCCGGGCAGATCAGCTTCCGACCGCCGGAGAGACCGGCCATCAAATGGGGCTCGATCAGTCCGACCGTGATTTTCAAATCGGCCTTGACGTAACGACGGTCTATGCAGATGGGCACGCCGCGCGGTAAATCGCCCAAGTAGACGTGCTGGTCGCGACGGCGACCGTCGTGGTCCTCGATCCGATAGTCCTCGGCGATCGATCGGCCGACCAGCGGTTCCATCGGCTGCTAGCCTAGACACTTGACGACATGAGCCTCCGGCAACTAGACCTTAAACAAGCGAACACCGATGGGTAGTTTGTGTCGTTTCCTTGATTT
>CAZWWC010000033.1:0-20416 GCA_964637625.1 uncultured Planctomycetaceae bacterium | reverse complement strand
CATCGAAAAGCGGATCGAACCCTCGTAGGGTGCGTGCTTGCACGCACCGATTCGTCTGAATTGTCGGGCACAGCCTGACCCACACCTACTTCTCGGAAGATGGATTATTCGCGCCCCACCGCTCGACGATCTGGCGCGTCTTGCTGAAGTCGGTCTTGCCCGCGTCGAGATCCGGCCGGCCGGGAAGTCGAAAGACAACGCGATGCGTACGTGCGGGCAGCCGGTCGGCAGTGCAGGGCGTCTTGAGCGGATCGCCTTTTTCGTCGGTGAGTTGCTCGTCGTCCAGCAGGATCGTCGCGTCGAAAGGGTACGTGATGAAGTTCACGCTTACCCGCGGAACGTGGAAGAGCCAATACGCGCCGAAGGCGACCAGCGCAATCGCCGCGATGCCGACAAGTCCGATCACCCTGCGGCGGCCGATCCGCGTCGCCACGGGAGATTGCTCGAGGCGACTCTCGAGTGCACAAAGCATTTGTCCGGCGTCGGAAAAGCGTGCTTGCGGGTCGGTGGCGCAGGCGTCCAGTGCCAGCCGCATCAAGACCGACAAGGTGGGATCCGCCAAGACTGTGCCGGTGCAGTTTCCGAATTGGGGGAAACGATCGGCCGAGAACCCGGTGACCATTTCGTAGATCACCAGCCCCACCGCGTAGATATCGGCCCGGGTGTCCATCCGCCCGTCGGGCGGCATGTACTTCTCGGTTCCCAACCGCGAGACGTGCAGGCCGGTTCGCGTGAGCAGGCCGAAATCGGCCAGACGCAACTGGCCGTCGATGAAGAGGCAGTTGGCCGGCTTCACGTCGCGATGGACCATGCCCGCCGCATGCAGCGAGGCCAGGCCGGCCAACAGTTCCCGGGCGTGGGCGAGACACTCCGAAGCCGTGGGTGGTCCCTTGCCCAGCCGATGCCGAAGCGTGGCCGGTTCGTAATCGGCCGGTTCCGACTGCGCGGCGCTGTTCAGATCGTCGGCCAGGTCCATCACGTAGAAAAGGTGCTTGCCCGTTTGGCCCACGTGATGGATGGTCACGAGGTTCGGATGATGGTGGCGCAGGTGGGCTTCCAGCCGGGTGATCGAAGCCATTTCACGACCGGCCGGGTCGGCGGTGCCCACACGCGACTTTGCGATCAGCTTGATCGCGCGAAGTCGGCCCGTGGTCCGGTTCCGGGCCATCCACACACGGCCGAAACCGCCCTGGCCGATCTGCCGGATCAACTCGAAATCGGGGATCTCGGACTGTGAGTCGTCGTTGGCCGAAGAGGACCGTTGGCCGGCGGACTCGTTCACGGCAAATTGCCTTTCATGATCTCAATAAGAGATCAAATTGTCTCGTGGGTGCCTGGGCCATAGCGAAGCGGTGGCCCAGATCTTGAAAAACCGGGCCTTCGCTGCGCTCATTCCCGGGCACCCTCTCTGGTTTTCTTGGTTTTCCGACAAAGCCTAGTGCCGCGTCAAGGCTAAGAATGAGGGTGCCACTGCTGGCTTGTCCAGCAGTACCAATGAGTTACGTTGCATCAAACCCATAATTTTAGCTTTGACACAGCACTAGTTCTCTGTCACATTAGTTTTTCTGGGTGGGGTGCCAGCGGCAGCTTGTCTGCCGCTGCGAAATTGTGTGTAGACAAGGGCGGACAAGCCGCCCATGGCACCCCGAAATGTTTTCGTGACAGAACACTAGTTCTCTCGCATCGTCTTCTCGATCCGGTCGGTCAACGATCGCTCGACCGCTGGGGCCGGCCGGCACGCCAGCGCGGCACGGACCTCGCGACACAGTCGACCATCGTGGGCGTAACTGCCGCTGAGTTCCCGAAGACGCTCCATGATTTTCCGTCGCGCCTTGTAGACCAGGTTCCGCGTCATTCCGGTAATCCGGGCGACCTCGGCCGGCCGTCGCCCTTGGAGCGTGATGAGTTCGAAAGCGACGAAATCCCGGGGATTCGATTCACGTCGGATCGCATCCAGCAGTGCACCCAACAGTGCCTGCTCGAAGGCGGTTTCCCAGGCCGCATCGGGCGCCGGCGCCGCGTCGATCCCTTCAAGATCGCCGTTACCTCGGGCGCCGCCGATGGCGCGAACACGCTCGCTCGGCCGCCGCCGACGCTCTGCGATCCCATTGCAGACGACGCGGTGCAGCCAATCACGAAACCGGCCCCGCGCCGGATCGTAGCGGAACACGTCCCGCTGCTGGAAGACCTTCAGCATGACGTCTTGAACGACCTCCTCGGCGGTGTGCTCCGAACAGCCTCGATGCCGAGCGTAGCCGTAGACCGTCGACCAGTAACAAGCGAAGAACTCTTCCCACGCCATCGAATCCGAGGCGTCGCGCAACCGCCGAAGAAGAGTCGGCCGGGTCCCGGTGGACATGATCAAAGACGCTCCTCAACCATCAGTTCCGAAAAAAAGACACGTTCCTGGGCGACCCTGCCGGAGGCATCGTCGCGAAGTCTATGGATGTCTGCATTGCCGATTATCGGTTCATCGGTGGGGCATGACCGAAAGCCCTAAAAACCGGGCTCCCGTTGGTCGCCCTCCGCTGATTAGCCATGCAAGGGCTATAATAAGCCGTGTTCTCGACGGGACTTAACCACACGTCGAATAGTCGTTATTCTAATTGATGGGCTTGGCTATGCAAGAATTATTGGCCAATCCGGCGTACCAGGCGCATATACCTGGTAGCGAACATTGTGCCAGAATAACCGAGCCTGTGGCAAGCCGTAGGGTGGGGCGAACTGGCGGACTCCTCGAGGGTCGCGAGTTTCATCTCGATAGGGCGAGCGTGGTTCGCCCCACCCTACCGCTCTGCCTGCACATCGGTCAAATAGCGCCCACTTGCCCCATTATTCGGAGGAAGTAGTCATGCGAAACACGAAGTATGCGAGAACGGCGACCGTCCGGGGAACCGTTGCTCTAGTGGCGTTTGCGGTCGCCGCCGTCCTCTGGTTGGCGACTTCACTGGCCCATTCATACGAGATCGAGACGCAACCCGACGCCGAGACACTTCTTTATGTGAAGACCATGCCGTCGGGCGCGGAAGTTCGGCTCAATGGAGCGGCAGTAGGTCTCTCCGGCAAGCTGTTGCCCGTGACGCCAGGCAACTACACGCTGGTGGTCGACATGAGCGGCCACAAGCCATATAAACAACAGATCACCATTGAAGACGGACGTATCACGCGCATCGAGGTCACTCTCCGCAAAGAGCAGGGCAATCGCATAACCGTCCCGTTGATGACCGGCCGCGGCACCTTGAAACACGACGACGGCACGGCCGATGGGAAGCGAAGCATCGGCGGCTCCGGCGAGATGATCAAGTTCGTGCTTCCCGAGGGCAACTGGAAAGTCCGTGGCGTCCAAATCTACGGCTCACGTTACGGATATCCGACACCACCGAACGAAGATTTCCTCGTCTATTTCCTAAATAACGATCTGGAAGAGGTCGCCAGCGAGGGAGCTCCCTACCGATTGTTCAAGCGGGGCCCGCCCAGATGGGTCCGCATCCGATTTGACGAACCCGTCGAAGTGTCCAAGGAATTCTGGGTCTGTGCAAACTTCAATGCCGAGCGGACCAAGGGCGTCTACGTCAGCTACGACAAGAGCACCGGCGGACAATACTCCAAGATCGGGTTGCCCGGCGCTGATGCGAAGGACGTCGATTTCGGCGGCGACTGGATGATCCGCGTCGATCTCGTGCCGGCCGACGAGGTAGAGACGACCGGCGCCAAGAGCCGCATGACCCTGAAACACGACGACGGCAAGGCCGAGAATAAACGAAGCATCGGCGGCTCCGGCGAAATAATCAAGTACTCGCTGCCCGAGGGCGACTGGAAGGTCAAGGGTATCCAACTCCACGGCTCGCGCTACGGACATCCGGCGCCGCCGGCCGAGAACTTCCTGGTCTATTTCCTCAACGAGGATCTTTCCGAAGTCGTTGCCACCGAGAGAGCCCCCTATCGGTTGTTCAACCGGGGCAACCCGAGATGGGTTCGCATCCGCTTCAAAAAGCCCGTCGAGGTGCCCAGGGAATTCTGGGTCTGTGTCAACTTCAACGCCCAACAGACCAAGGGTGTCTACGTAAGCTACGACACGAGCACCGGCGGACAATACTCGAAGATCGGGCTGCCCCAAGGAGAAAAGCGCGACGTCAGCTTCGGCGGCGACTGGATGATCCGCGTCGATCTGGCGGCGTCCGGCGGGCAAACGGGTCGACGTGCCCCGCGAGGAAGGATTCCGAGGATCGTGTCGACTTCGCCGAAAGTCGGGGCGACCGGGGTCGATGCGTCGATTTCTGAAATCACGGTCACTTTCGACCGCGATATGGCCGGCGGGTTCTCATGGACCGGCGGCGGACCCAACAAACCGGCCGGGCGCGAAGGCAAACTGCCTCGTTGGCGTGATAAGCGAACCTGTGTTCTCCCGGTCACACTCGAACCGGGACGCTATTACCGTATCGGCATCAACTCCAAGAGCCACCAGAACTTCAGAAGTGTCGACGGGGTGCCCACACGCCCTTCGGCGATCTACTTCACCACGGTCGGAGCCACCGATGCGGTGAAATCCGGGCTGCAGAAGCCGCGAGTCGTTTCGATGAATCCACCCAACGGAGCCAGGAACGTCGATCCGAATCTTCGCGAGATCCGCGTTACGTTTGATCGGCCGATGGGCGGGGGGATGTCGTGGACCGGCGGTGGACCTCATTTTCCGGAGGGCCGCGCAGGAAAAAGGCCTCACTGGACCGACGACGGCAAGACCTGCGTCCTGCCCGTGAAACTAAAGCCCGACTGGGACTACCGGTTTGGGCTGAACAGCCCGTCGCATAAGAACTTCGCGAGCCGCGAGGGCGTGGCGCTCGACCGGGTTGTCTATCAATTCGGTACCCGGCCGGAGTAACACCGGTCGCCCCGACCACCTACACCCGGTCGCTGTCTTTTCTAGTGACCGCGGTTTCTGTAGGGTGCCTGGAGGTCCACCACCAACCTCCAGGCACCCATCTGAAGGTGTCCGGGAATTCAGGTGCCATGCTCACGTCCCGGCGCGCCCGGGATGAGGGTGTCCGGGAATTGGGCACGAGAAAATACGGCATTTCCAGAGGGTAGCACCGATGATTTTGCGGAGCAGACACGGCCATCCGTGACAGACATGACCGCAAAATCGTCGGTGCCGCACCGCAGCAAGAGGTGTTGGACAATCCGTGAACATGGCCTCTTGTTGCTACGCAACACCTTTTCGACATTCAGGCATCCCGGCGCGCCGGGACGCAAGCGTGGCCATGGCACCCAAATGCCTGAAATACGCTGTTTGCCAGGATCAGTAGTTCCAAACTTGGCTAGGTGATACCTCAATGAGTCATCCTGAGCGAAGCGAAGGATCTCGATGGCTAAGGAGATCCTTCGCTTCGCTCAGGATGACAATGTGAGTTCTCAAGCGAATTTGGAACTACTGAGGATTGAATTCCCGGACACCCTCACCGAAGGGTCATCAGCCGTCAGCCCTTTCCCAAGCTGTTAGGCTGGGTTCTTAGGGTAAAATGAGTTGTGGCGATTCGATCGGGATTCAGGGCTCCGCCGGGCGCGCGTTATTGACATCTGGGCAGCTAATGATCGGGCTGGGCGACCGGCGTGCCGACAAATCCGGCTTCTGGCCCTGCGGCTTCGTCCGGCAGCCGTGCCGGTCGGTCGACAAATCGAGCGTGGCTTGGGACATAATACTTGTCTGTAGATCGGCCAGCGGCTAATCTAATAGAAGGCGTTGGTCGCCGAGGCGGCACCGGAACCCGCCTAGCCCTTGCGATCCGTTTTCTCCGCGCTTGCACTCCAGACCGGCGAGGTCGACCGACGCGGTACCGAAGGGGCGCACCCCTTTCGGCTACGCAGTCCCGTTCCCCTTATAATTGGCACGCGGTCGGCGGATCGGCCGCCGCCGATCAGTATTCATGCAGATGTCACGTAGTGAGCCTGTCCCAGAACGGATTGACGGCACTGGGTGCCCGGGTCTGAGCACAGCGAAGGCCCGGTTTCTCACGCTCTGGGCCACCGCTTCGCTATCCCGGCGCGCCGGGAGCCACCCCGTCGTTTCTCGTCCCGCTTGGCGCTGTGTGGCCGTGCTGGCCATCTTGCTGATCGTCTCGACCGGGACCCTGCCGGCGGCCGAGCCGTGGAGGCCGTTTATCGAGGGGTTGCGCCAGCGGAGGCTGCACGACATGGCCTTGGTTTACTTGAAACGGATGGCCGCCGATCCCGACTGTCCGGCCGATTTGAAGGAAGTGATTGATTATGAGGCGGGCATCACGCTCTTGACCGGCTCGCGCGGCGCCGGGCTCGTCGCACTCCAGGAGCAGGCGCTGGACGATGCTCGGGGTCGATTCGAAAAGTTCCTTGCTGCGCATCCGAATCACGAGATGGCCTCGCTGGCCACGAGCCAGCTGGCCAACGTGCTGGTCGAGCGTGGCCGGATACGTGCGGCGCGTGCCGAGCGATCCTCGACCTTGCCCGAGCAGAAGGAAAAGTTGCTGGCCGAGGCGCGCCAATTCTACGCCGAGGCCAGGGCTGCCTTCGCCAAGGCGGAGGAACGTTACATCGCGACGCTGAAGGATTTGCGAGCCGAAAATGATCGAGGGAAGCTTCTCGACGAGCGGGACCAGGCGCGTCATAACCTGATTCTGGCGAAGATGTATCAGGCGGGCGCGATACGCAAGATCGCGGTGACTTATCCGGACGGTGATCGGCGGCGCAACGAGAATCTCAACGAATCGGCCAAGCGGTACCATGCCATCTACGATGCCTACTACGTGGAGCCTGCCCAGAAGCAACTGACTGGTTTGTACGCGCGGCTGTGGGAGGGATGCTGTTACAAGGAGTTGGGACAGCACCAGAGGGCCC
The DNA here is from genome assembly GCA_964637625.1 of uncultured Planctomycetaceae bacterium. Classification (GTDB taxonomy): domain Bacteria; phylum Planctomycetota; class Planctomycetia; order Pirellulales; family Thermoguttaceae; genus UBA11386. The sequence goes on along the minus strand of CAZWWC010000033.1, from coordinate 13,549 downwards.
TCTCCATCTTCGACGAAGTCTTGACCCGGCCCGGCGACGTGCCGCCCATCCGCCAGCTGAAAACGAAGACGCTGGTCGCCATGCTGGAGACACTCCTCGGGCCGGAGGTGAAGGAATACGCATCGGCCACGGAGATGTACCACCAGTGGGAGAAGAACGTCCGGGGCAGCGACGAGTCGAGCGCCGACGGGCTGGCCGTCAAGTACTACGCCGCGGAAGCTTATCTCGAGCGGGCCCGACGTCTTGAAAAAGGGAACCCAAAGCGGTCGGAGCTTCGCGGCAAGGCGCGCCGGCTGCTGCGGTCGGTGGCCCGTTTCTCGGGCGATTATCAAGCCAAGGCCAAGGTGAAACTGCTCGATCCGCTGTTGAAGAGTGCCAAGGCCGGGCCGTCCGAGCCGGCCGACTTCGCCGAGGCACGTGACCGAGCCGACGCGGCCAAGGATCGGATGCAGGCGGTGGCTCTTCAAGACCGTCCCGGTCAAGAGCAGGGCAAGAAGAAGGACCGGGATCGTACCCAAAAACAGATTGCCGAGGAGATGCGCGAGGCGATCCGATATTACCGCATGGCATTGACCTTGGCGACTCCCGAGACGCCGGTCGACGAACTCAACGTTGCGCGCTACTATTTGGCCTACCTTTATTGGAGACAACACGATCAGTATGAAGCGGCCGTGCTGGGTGAGTTTCTTGCGCGCCGCTACTCGGGCATTCCCCTTGCCCGCCCGGCAGCCCAAATTGCCATGCTCGCCTATGCCGAACTCTACAATCGGTCGCCGGCCGGCCCCTCGAAGGAGTTTGCCCGCGAGCGCATGATGGCCATGGCCGACCATGTCACGCGGCGTTGGCCGACGAGCCCTGAGGCGGGCGACGCCTGGATTACCCTCATCGAGACGGCCGTGATCGACGAGGATATCGCGGCGGCTCTGGGCTATCTCGAGAAGCTGCCGGCCGATTCGCCTCGTCGCGGCGAGGCCGAAGTGATGTTGGGGCGTGCTTGTTGGGTGCAGTGGCTTCGTGCGATCCGACGCGACGATGCCGATCGCCCCGGGGCGGACGTGCTCGAAGGGATGCTGGCTCGGGCGCGAAGCCTGCTGGCTTCCGGCGTGAACAAGGTCGCCTCAGACGGACAGGTCGATGCGTTGTTTGTAGCGGCCGAGCTTGCCCTGGCGAAGATCTATCTTCACCAGAACAAGCCGGCCGAAGCGGCCCGATTGCTCGAAGCCCCGGGCACGGGCGTCTTGGCGCTGGTCCAGGCGGGGCATCCGGCCTCCACGGGGCCGGGCTACGACGTCGAAATCTACAAAACGGCGCTGCGCGCCTACGTGGCCACGCAAGAATTGGGCAAGGCCGAAGAGATCATGGACGCCCTTGAGAAGAGTGTGGCCGCCGGAGGTGACGCCCGGTCGGCCTCGCGACTGACCGAGGTCTATATCGGCCTTGGCCGTGAACTGCAAAATACACTCCAGCTACTTCGCCAACAGCGTCGCGCCGACGACTTGAAGAAGGTGTCCCGCAGTTTTGAACTCTTTCTGAACCGGATTTCGCAGAGGAAGCAGGGCAATACGTTCAACTCGCTGGCCTGGGTCGCCGGAACGTCCTGTGACATGGCCGCCCGTTTCGATGCGGGCGGAAAGACGCTGCCGCCGGAGGCCGAAAAATACTACCGGCAAGCGGCCGAGATCTACGAGAAGATCCTCAAGCGTTGCGGCCAGCAGCCCCGGTTCGCACCCAGCGACGGTGCGGTCGACGGCGTCCGAGTCCGCTTGGCCCGGTGCCTGCGCCGGCTGGGCCGCTTCGACGAGGCCATGAAGCTGTTGGTCGACGTGCTGGCGCGCCGCAACCGAATGGTCGACGCCCAGGTCGAAGCCGCCTACACCTATCAACAGTGGGCGGCGACCAGAGGTAACGCCAAAAAGTATCTCCATGCGATCCAGGGTGGTCGTCGGGCTTGGCGCAAGGACGGCTCGCGCGTGAACGTCGTCTGGGGCTGGGCCAAGCTGGGCAATCTGGTCCTCCGCGGCGGCTCGCGCATGGCCACTTTCCACGAAGCCCGATACAACCTCGCTCGTTGCCGCTTTGAATATGCCTTGACGCTCTCCGGCAAGGAAAAGAAAGCCATGCTCGCTCAGGCCGAGAAGGATATCATGCTGACGGAGTTGCTCAGCCCGAAGCTGGGCGGCGCCGACCGGCGCGGCCAGTATGATGCGCTGCTCAGGAGAATCCAGGACGTCCAAGGCAAGGAGCCGACGGGGCTGAAAACCAGCACGCAATCCGCGAGGAAGTGACCTCTCGGGAGTTTTTCCATGAAAAAACACGGTGCGACCCTGATTCTTATCGCTTGCCTGTGCGCGACCGATGCGGCCGTCGCCATCGACACCGTCAAGAAGAAGACCAACGAAAGCGTTCTCGGCCAAATCTCGGCCATGGACAGCAACACGGTCACGGTAACCAAACGCGGGACCAAGATCCGAGTGCCGGTGAGCCAGATCAAGATGATCCTCTACGACGACGAGCCCTCGTCGTTGAGTCTCGCCCGGGCCAGCGTTGCCCACGGGCGCTATGAGGACGCGCTGAGAGTCCTGGGCGAGATCGACACCAGCCGGATCAAGCGCAAATGGATCGTCGCCGATGTCGAGTTTTTCAAGGCGCTTTGCGCGGCGCAGCTGGCCCTGCGCGGCGAAGGCGATATCTCGGACGCCGGAAGCCAAATGGTGCGATTTGTCTCGGCATACCGCGACAATTACCATGGGCTCGGCGCCAACCGGCTGATCGGCGACCTGCTGGTCGCCAACCGTCAATACGGCTCGGCGGTCAACTACTACGCGCTTCTGGCCGAGGTGCCCTGGCTCGACTATCGGCTGCAAGCGGCGGTGGACATTGGCTGGGCACACCTGGCCGCCGGGAAAACCGACGAAGCGTTGGCGTCGTTCCAGAAGGCCATCGACATGAAGCAGGCCGACGCCGAGGAAAACAACGCGGACGTCCAGCAGCAAAGAAAGCTGGCCCAAGTCGGCAAGGCGCGTTGCCTGGCCGAGAAAGGCCGATTGGACGATGCCGTTAGACTACTGCGCCAAACCATCGACCAGGCCGATCCCAAGAACATCGTGCTGGGTGCCCGGGCTTACAACGCGCTGGGGACGGCACTTCGCAAGGCCGGCAAGCCCCGCGATGCCTTGTTGGCCTTCCTGCACGTCGATATCCTTTACTTTGCCAGCCCGGAAGACCACGCCGAAGCGCTGGCCAATTTGGCCGAACTCTGGCACGAGGTGCACAAGACCGATCGAGCCATCCAGGCTCAGGAGACACTGCGAAAGCGATACAAGAACAGCCGATGGGCCTCCCAATAGGGAGACGTTACCCCCCGCGTGTCCTTCCCAGCAGACGTGTTTGGAGGGAGCCATACTTGGATTAGACTACGGCCTTGTCGCGGAGATATTTTGATTAACACGCATTGATTTACCACGAAGAGCACGAAGGACACGAAGGGACTTTGGGAGTGGTAGTAGGTCAGGCTCCGCCTGACAGTATGTGTTTAGCTCGTACTTAGAGCCTATCCCAGAACCTTCTCCGGCGATGAATGTCATCCTGAGCGCGATGCATGTCATCCTGAGCGTAGCGAAGGATCTGGTTGATATTCGAGGATTGAGATGCTTCGCTTCGCTCAGCATGACGAGTTCAGCCGGGTTATGGGAAAGGATTGTTGCTGGTTTGCCGGAGCCGCATGGTGTGGACGAGCATTGCCCGAAGGGGCTTTCCTAGACCAGCCCAGGGTTGCGGCGCAGCCGCTACCCTGGGACAGTGGTGAAAAAACATGGAAAACCCCAACGGGGTTTCGCAGCCAGAAAACTCTACGAAACCCCGTTGGGGTACGCGTGCGAGATGAGATCGCCTGCCCAGGGTAGCCGCTGCGCGGCAACCCTGGGCTGTACAACGAAAGCCCTTCGGGCTAAACACGCACCCGCCTGACACGTAAAGTGAGAGAGGTTTAGGAACGTCGGGCATAGCCTGATTCTTCGTGCTCTTCGTGTACTTCGTGGTGTTATAAGGTCGCTTGAAGAACTCCTTTTACAAAAAACTTCGTGTTGATTGTGAATCTCAAACAAATAGGACTATCCGGAGGTCAACATGCGTTGGCAGAATCGGTCTGATCGGCTTGCAGTCGTGTTGTGTTCCTTGCTGATCGTGGGGCTGGGGCTGGGTGTCTTTTCAGCCGTCACACTCTCGGCGGCGACGTCCGTCCGCGCCCAGGACAAAGAACCCGGCGCGGACGAAAAAGCCGGCGCCGAAGACACACTCATTGTCGCAGAGACCACCGACGAAGAGGCAGACACCGGGACCGACACGGACGAGGAGAAACCGGAAGAGAAAACCCTGCTTGAATGGATGTTCGAAGCCTTGGGCATCTTCTACGGCCTTGTCTTTTTCCTCCTTTCATTCACGCTGGTTGCGTTGTTGGTGATGAATATCCTGACCGCTCGGCGCGAAGCCGTGGTGCCCGTGACGCTGGTCGAAGGTTTCGAGGCCCTGTTGGACGAGAAGAAATACCAAGAGGCTTACGAGCTGTCGAAGAACGATGAATCGATGCTCGGCCAGGTCCTCTCGGCCGGGCTGGCCAAGCTTTCGCAGGGCTATGGCCAGGCGATCGAAGCGATGCAAGAGACCGGCGAGGAAGAGAACATGAAACTCGAGCACCGGCTCAGCTACATCGCTCTGATCGGCACGGTAAGCCCGATGATCGGGCTGATGGGTACGGTGTGGGGCATGATCAAGGCTTTCCAGACGATTAGCACGACTTCAAAAACCGTGCTCAAGCCGGACCAGTTGGCCGGGGATATCTCGACCGCCTTGTTTACCACGTTGGTCGGCCTGGTGATCGCCATTCTGGCCATCGCCGCCTACAACATCCTTCGCAATCGGATCGCCCGGCTGGTGCTCGAAGTCGGTATCCTCAGCGAAGACCTGATGAGCCGGTTTTCCAACGTCGGTGGCAAGAAAAACTGAGACTACTGCCATGCGTTTCAAAGAGAGACGTCAAGCCCGAACAGCCGAAGGCGACATGACGCCGATGATCGACATGGCATTCCAGTTGATCGCCTTCTTCATGGTCGTGATTAACTTCGCCGGGGCCGAACAGAACGAGCGGATCCGACTGCCCGAGAGCGAACTGGCCAAACCGCCCGAAGTCCCTTTCGAGATGCCCATAACCCTGCAGTTGACCAAGGAGGGGACGGTGCTGCTGGTCGGCGAGGAAGTACCCGTTGCGAACCTCAAGCCTCCGTTGCGCCGCGAGAAAGAAATCATCGAATACCGCGGCGGAAAACCGTCCGATGTGACGGTCATCATCCGCGCCGACGCCCGCGCGCCGACGGGCGTGGTACAGGAGCTCATCAGGGCGTGCCAGGAGACGGGCTTCGAGAAGTTTGCGCTGCGCGCGAAACAACAGGAGGACTGGTGATCGATGAGAATACGCAACGTGGGTCGACACCAAGAAGGAATCAGGCTGATGATGACGCCGATGATCGACATCGTCTTTTTGCTATTGGTCTTCTTTATCATGACGCTCGCGGACAGGGGTTTCGTCGCGCCCGAGGGCGACTTCAACATCCGAATGCCCGTCGCCGCGCCGAGCGAAGGGAAGCTCGATGAGAGCCTCGTGCTGCCGCTGAAGGTTCGCCTGAAGTCGACCTCGGAGGGGCGGCTGGCCGGGGTCTACCTGGCCGAGGCCCGAATGCCCGACAATGCTCCCTTCCAGGCGCTTCAGGAAAGGATCATCCAGATTGTCAGCGACGACGCCGGGCCCGGCTCGGGCGCCGAAGACCGGGAAGTCGAACTCGACTGCGACTACAACCTCCGCTTCGAGTATGCGATCGACGCGATCACGGCCGTCTCGGGCAAGGTGCAACAGGGTGGAATCGTCAAGCTCATCGACAAGATCAGGTTCACCCCACCCCGCGAAGTCCCAAAGCCCTAGCGATTGACCAAAGTCTGAATGGGTCTTCGAGTGCGTCAGGGGTAACTGCAGCGGGTGCCACGGGCATCTTGCCCGTGCAGGCACTGGCGCCTGCGCCAGCGGCACCCTCAAGAAACCGCTACACGCAAACTTGATGCGCTCTGGCCGTCGAGCCGGTGGCGAAGCAGGGAGTGCCCGGGCGCGTTGCTGCGTCGTTTCCAGCCTCCGATGGGCCACAAAGAGACACGAAGATACTTGTCCGGCATCCACGCCTTTTCGTGACTCTTGTGCTTTTCGTGGCGATTCTTCTCCCTCGTGCCCTTTGCGGAGAGACTCCGGATCAGGAGCACTCACCTGGCAAACAGCCGGTCGCAGCCGGGTAGCCCGCTGCCACAGCGGTGTTTTCGGGCAGAATCAACGGCGGGTACGCCGCCCGCTAGACCGGATTACCCATGGGTGGCACGTCCTGAGCAACGAAGGGTGTGGAAGTGTCGGAAAACCACGCCCTTCGCTCCGCCCAGGGGCGTGCCACCCAATGCATAGTGTCCATGATCGGGCGCACCCGTTATGGGTGTATGACGCCAATCTTGCTACGGCCGGGGCATCGCTGGTCCCACATGTTCCCGTGAAGTACTAACTTGCGTGACCCCCCTGATAGAGGGAGCTATTCGCATTTGCATGGTAAGTTGTACGGATTAGGTAGAGTTTAACGCCCCTAATGCCGACAAGTAGCGTGCAGAGCAACCAACAGGCCGCTATGAAGCGACAAAACCTGGAATAATATGATGGTTTCTGGGGTCTAGGGGAGATCTCGCAGCAACCGACGATTTCATTCCTTTTCGCAGCTTGCCGGGTCCGTCGAACATGCTTGGCTCATTGGATGGACCCTATACATGGTGGGTTCGTCAGGGAGTTGAATAAATCCAGCAAGGAGCTTTTCCCAACGTCATTTCCTTTTCTCTCCGCGTCGAGGAGAGCCACTCAGCGCGACTGCTCGGCCGAGGCAGGTTTGTTGAGGTCTGTTTGGATGATGATCTGGGTCGGTAATCACCCAGACGAAGTACGCGGCTTCCCATCGCTCGCCAGGGGCCTTTTAGCCACGCAACGATCGACGGCATCGCCTCCTGGACGGAACTTTCAGTCACACCCAGCAACGCCGTTGCTCATTTCGCAATGTACTGTGTTGTGGTCGAAGGAACGATCCTAAACATGAATTCTTTCCGACTCCTGGCTAGGCCGCCCGGCGCCGCAGTCGTATTGGTGGAGGTTGCTTTGGCGGTCGCCCTTGGTGGCTGTACGTCGGGTGGTCGCTTCTCGGCGACGACGCTTCCCATGGAACTGCACGCGCCGGTGGCGCAGAGTGCGCAGGCGGTGGATCTCTCTCGTCTTGCGGGGCCTTCCTCCGGCAACAATCTGATTGCCAGCGGAGATGTCGTGGGGATTGTGTTGGCAGCGGGCTTGAGCGCCGACGAGATTGTCGACTTCGACGTGCGGGTCGGCGATGGCGGGATGGTTCTGTTGCCTGAGATCGGCCGGCTTCAACTCGGTGGGCTGGATGCAACCCAGGCTGAAAAAGCGATCGCAGCCGCGTGTGTCCATCGTGGTTTGTATCGCGATCCTCACGTGACCGTCACTTTCAAAAGCCAGGGAGTGAATCGGGTGACGGTGGTGGGGGCCGTTAAGGAACCAGGCGTTTACGAGTTGCCACGCGCGTCGAGCCATCTGCTAGGTGCCATTCTGGCTGCCGGAGGGCTGGATGAGGACGCCGGGACCAAGATCGAGATTCGGCAGCGGGCCGGCGCGGCTACGCTTGCATCGCTGGGAACGACTGCCTCCGGGTCGTCGGGGGTGCAATGGGCCGGCCACACGGCAGTGCCCGCGCAACGGCCGCCCGAGTTCATATGTCTCAACTTGGCCGACCCAACCGACAAACCGCCGGGACAAGTCGTTCTTCATGATGGAAGTGTCGTAACGGTCCAGCGACTGTGTCCCGAGCCCATCGAGGTGATCGGTCTGGTTCGCAAGCCGGGCGAGTACGAGTTTCCCGTGACCCGCGAGCTGCGGCTGCTCGGCGCGATTGCGCAGGCGGAAGGAGTCTCGGTGAAGCAGGCGGACAAGGTCATCGTCATTCGCAAAGGGCCGGACCAGTCAGGGCCCGTGAGCATCTCGGCGAGTATCAGAAGGGCCAAGCGCAATCCCGAGGAAAACCTGCGGCTTGCACCCGGCGACGTGGTGAGTGTGGAGGAAACGCCCGCAACCATGCTGGCAGACGTGGTGAACATCGTGCGGTTCGGCGTCGGGGCGACGCTTCCGTTGTTCTAAGCGATGCGATGGGAGGGCAAGACGAGCACAATGTCGAAACATCAAGCGACCGCCACGGGGGAGGGCCTTTTCCACAGTCGGGGTCGGAACGCACGTACGGCTGGTCGGTGTTTGTTTGCGCGTGATTTGGGAAGCATGTGGTTGAAATGAACGAGAACTTGCCTGATACCTTGACAGGTTCCCAATTGTCCTCTGTGAGTGACTCCTTGCAGGCGGCGCTGCGGTTTGCTCGCGTAGTGCGCTTCCGCGTGCACATCGTGGTCGTGGCCGTGGTGGTCTGCTGTTTGCTGGCGGGGCTTTACTACGCAACAACGACTCCGGTCTACGAGTCGAGGGCTTCATTGCTGGTTCTTCAGACGGGAACGGATCGATGGACGACGGCGATGTCGGGTGAGCCGGCGACCAAAGACCTCATGAGTACGTACCGGAAAATCCTCGGCAGCGAGGTTGTGCTGGAGAAGGCAGTCTCGCTCTTGCCACCTGGAGTGCGGAGTGACTTTGGAGATGCCGCGTCGTCCCAGTGGATTGCGATCATGAAAGAGAATCTCAGCGTGACCAACGTTCAGGAGACGAACGTCCTGGAGGTCACGTACCAATCGGAGAATCCGAGTACGGCCGCCGAGGTCGTCAACTGCGTTCTTTCCGCCTATTTGGAATTCATGGATAGCTTGCACAAGAGCACGGCTCAGGAATTGCTCCACATCCTGACCAAAGAGAAGGCAGCGCTTGAGAAACAGTTGCAGGCCAAAGAGTCCGAATTGCTTGCGGCGCGGCTTCGTGCCGGAAATCTGGTAGTTCGCGACAAAGACAAAGGACTCAACGTGGTCGTCGAACGGGTTGTGTGCCTGAACGAGTCGCTCATTGCCGCGCACGCAAAGAGACTCGAGATGCAATCGCGGGCGGCCGCCGTTGAGGCGGCTATCCACAGCAGCGAAAACCTGCGGTCCTATGCATTGGCAATGACGGATTCCGTGGGACGCGAGGTCCTCTTGCAGCAGTTGGGAATGAGCACCGGCGATGCCTATACGATCTCCCGGACGAACCAGCAACTGCTCGAAAACAGGGCCAAGTTGCAGTCGGAACTGCAACGTTACGGCCCTGCCCATCGCAGGGTACGGACCCTCCAGGAGCAAATACGCGTGGCGGAGCAGTACCTACAGAGTCGCGGTCCCGCCGGCGACGCACGCACCAGCGCCATCGACAACCAAAGGCTCAAGCCGCTGCTGGCGGAAATGACACGTCGACAACTACAGCAGGCCATCGACCACGAGAACCGAATTCGTGCCAGCTACGAGCAAGAGAAGCAGCGGGCAATCGCACTCGACCGCAGCACGGCCCAACTCGAGATGCTGCAACTTGACGTGCATCGGCTACGCGGATTCTACGACGTCGTACTGGAGCGAATCAAGGACATTGATCTCGGTAGCGAAAACGGCATGCTTCGAACGTCCGTGTTGAGTCGTCCCGAGGTTCCGTCCAGGCCGGTCTGGCCGCGGCTGAGTGTTGTGGCTCTGTTGGCCATGGTGTGTGGGCTTAGCGGAGGGTTGGGCCTCATCTACGTGCAGGATCTGCTGGACGATCGCTTTCGCTCACCCGAGGAACTGCGGACGCAATTGGGGGTTCCCGTACTTGCGACCGTGGGCAGGCTGGAGATCAGCGCAGAGGTGGGAATCGACGCCGTACACGTGCACGCCCAGCCGACCAGTGTCAAGTCGGAGTCCTTCAGAACGCTGCGCACTGCTGTGACGTTCTGCAACGAGGGCGTACGGCGGCTAGTGATCTCCAGTAGCGAGCCCGGCGACGGCAAGACCACGGTGGCGGCGAACCTTGCGGTCGTTTACGCGCAATCGGGTAAGCGAACCCTCTTGATCGATGCGGATATGCGCCGGCCCGGGTTGACGTCCCTGCTCGGCCTGCGGGGAGAGCAGGGCCTGTCAACGTGCCTGACGGCCGATGGCCCCATTGCCGAGGCCGCCTTGGCGAATCTCCAACGGTCGGTCGCGGACAGCCTGGACGTGCTTCCCGCCGGCCCCCGACCCGTCAATGCGACGGGACTGCTCTCCAGCGACCGGTTCGCCGAACTGTTGTCCTGGGCCGAGCTGAATTACGACCAAATCGTGATCGACAGTTCTCCGGCACTGGTCAGTGACACGGCCATCATCGGTCAAGTCGTCGACGGTGCCGTGCTCGTCGTGCATCCGGCGAAGAATCACCGCCGGGCGGTCACACGGTCGGCCGACAATCTCTCCCTGTTGGGCGTCAAACTGCTCGGCATTGTGACCAACCATGTAGGAACGGATGACGCCGAAGGCTACTACGGGTACGAATACAAATACGGATACAAATACGGATACGAATACGGCTATGGCGGCGGTGATGAGGAAAAACCTTCCGAGAAAATGAACGATAGCAGAGACCTCGTGCATCCCATTCGGAAAACCCCTCGAAGTGCTGCATAGGCGACACCCAATTCGCCAGCCTATTCGGGTCCCTAAGCGGTGAACGGTTATGGACACTTCCGACCTAAATGGATCTGTGGAGTCCGGCACGGCGAAGGGAAGGCGGTATAGCCCTCCAAGGACATGGGGTCGGGCTCCCGTCGGGTGTTCTCCTTCCATTGCCGATACCGAACTCAGTGAGTCGGATCGACAGCCCGGCGCGAGTGCTCGTGGCCGATGCGGCATGAGCGCGCAACTCGACCGACTGCTCCTGTGGGCTGTGGATGCCTGCTTGGCCGCCACTGTTTTCATCGTACCGTTGCTGATGGGAGGCCGCGTTGCCCTAGGGCGATTGGCTCTCGTGATTCTGGCCATGGGGGCGGCGGGCTGCTGGTGCCTGCGTCAATGTATCGCGCATCGGGCTGCATGGATTTGGTCTTCGGCCGAGGTGTTGCTGCTGGCGGCGCTGGCGCTGGTCGGTTTTCAACTCGTTCCCTTGCCTCCGTCGGTGTTAAGTGCGCTTTCTCCTCGCCTGTACCAGGTTCTGCCACTCTGGAGCCCGCAGTGCGAACCGGCCGGTGCATTGGGGGTTTGGAACACGTTGTCGCTCACTCCCACCGCCGGCCGTGAGGGGGGTGTTCTCTTGATGGCCTTCGCGTTGCTGTTTCTGACCGCGGTGCAGAGACTACGCAACTTGCAGGACGTGGAGCGCTTGCTGCGCTGGATTGCGATCGCCACGTTGTGCACAGCCGCCTTTGCACTGCTGCAATACGTGACGAGTAACGGGAAGTACTTCTGGTTTTATGAGTATCCCTTTACCAAGACGCAACACGTCGTTGTGGGAAGCTTCACGAACCGAAATCACTTTGCCCATTTTATCGCCCTGGGCCTGGGGCCGTTCCTTTGGTGGGCACTCGGCGGACTCTGGACGAATCGTCGAGAACAGGCAATCTCACAGGGACCGTGCGATCGAAACCACGGCTGGCATGCCGTCGGTGTAGGGCTTCGGTTCACGGCCCTGGCGTTTGTCGTGTTTGCGGGCCTCATGTCCTTGTCCCGCGGCGGCGTACTGGCCATGTTGCTCGCCGTTGTCGTGTGTGTGCTCATTCTGTACCGGGGTTCGCTGGTTGGGCGCAGGACGGCGCTGGCGCTGGCAGGATCGGCGACACTCCTTGGAGCGTGTCTGGGGATCTACGGTTACGGACTGGTGGCGGCTCGACTCGAAGACCTGGACAAAGATCAAAGCAGGTGGGGATTATGGCAAGCCGATGCACTGGCCGTGGCGGACTACCCGTGGACAGGCACCGGACTCGGAAGCCATCGCGAGGTCTGCCCGATCTACCATTGGGATGGCAGCCCCGTACGTAATGTGGAATACACTCATGCTGAAAACGGCTACATCCAAGCGGCACTGGAAGGTGGCGTGCCGGGGTTGTTGCTCGCGTTGGCCGCCGTGGCTTTGTGCACGTACTGGTGTCTGAGGCTGCTCTTTCGGGAGCTATCCGCTCGCGTTCTGCTCTGTCTCGGTGCGATTGCCGCTGGACTTGCCGCCAACTTCTTCCACTCGATGGTGGACTTCGTTTGGTACGTTCCGGGATGCATGGTGGTGGTCGTGTTGTTGGCGGCCGCGGCCTGTCGCCTAGGGCAGTTCACCCGCGATAGTCAGGGCGAGCCGGCACACCAGTTTCAGGTTTCCCGTGGTGGTTGGGTCGTATTGGCGATGGGCCTGGTCTTGCTGGGTGGCCTTGTGTTGCCTGCTCAGCTTCGGGCCGTGCGCGCGGAATCCCATTGGCATCGATTCCTCCTGCTGAGTCAGGGATTCGACCGTCTGGACGAAGTCAAACAGTATGATGTTCTCAAGTCCATGGCGGCGGAATTATCGGCCGTGGTGCAGTATCGGCCCGATCACGCCCGTGCCCACTGTCGACTGGCGGGGATGCACCTCCAGCTGTTCGACCACCAGCCGGGGTGCACGGTCAATCCGCTGGGTGTCCGGCAAGTGCGGGAAGCGGCACTGGCCTCGCACTTCGAGTCGATGGCCGCTCTGAAGAAGTGGTTATCGAAGGCATTTGGCCACCGCCGGCAACATCTCTACGAAGCCTGGCACCATGCGCACCGGGCTCTTGCCTACTGTCCTTTGCAGGGAGAGGCCTATCTCTACCTGGCCCAACTGTCCTTCCTCGACGGGCAGCGTTCGCCCGGAAAGGACGCCTACATCGCACAGGCATTGAAAGTACGGCCGCTTGACGCATCGGTGGCGTTTGAGGCGGGCCACGAGGCGTTGTTGGCCGGCGACCTTGATCGAGCATGTACGCACTGGCAAGTCTCCTTCCGTATCAGCCAAGTCTATCGGAAGCGCCTGATCGAGCTGCTGGCGCCTTGGGTTCCCGCCCCTTTCTTCTTGGAGACTTTCCAGCCCGATGAGCGGGATCTTGAATTGCTCGCCGAGCATTACCGCCGGGCGAATCGGCGCGACGATTTTCACCTTGTGCTTCGCCGTTGCGCGGCGGCCCGCGAGGAGCAGGCTCGGGCAGCGCAAGCAGCGGATGCTGCCGAACGGTGGATGGAGGCTGCTGAAGCATACAAAGGCTTGGACGACCCATCGCAGCGTCTCAGGTGCTTGAACAACGCGGTCCGGTCGGATTTGTCCAGCTACGCTGCTCATTACATGCTGGGTACGTGCTGTTACAACTTGCAGCAGTACGCCGCGGCTGCAGAGCACTTGAAATGGTGTCTCCAGCAGCGACCGCACGACGAAAGCTTGCGGGCTCTGGTCGAAGCGGCCGTCAACAAGCGGCTTCGCTTATCAAGCCGGCAGATGGAAAGGTAGCCTTGTGTT